>CALXCS010000030.1 GCA_944386875.1 uncultured Oscillospiraceae bacterium | reverse complement strand
TGTCCAGTGCCACCTGTATATATTGATATTAGATAGAATACATCTTTGCAAGGTATTCATCTAAAGCTTTTCGTTTGATTAGTCGTTTACTCCCACACCACAGAACAAAGGGACAATTATTGTCATTAGTAATCTCTCTTAACTTGTTAATACCGATGCCAAAATATGCAGCCGCCTCATCAAGTGTCAAATTTGCCTTTTCCCAAATTGGCACTTCACGCTTCATAATATCCCTCCTTTCATCAGAGTGGGAATCATAGCATTCATCTTGAAATCATTGTACTGTGGAAAATGTAATAAATAATCTTGTGCGTTTTTTCTGAGCCAATAACGGCAATCTTCATTTGGTTCATATTCATCAACATAATTCTTCAAAAAGTCCAAAAAATCTTTAACTGCATCTATTCCCCATATTTCCTTTATTTTATATAAAACTGTCATCATCCCACTTCCGCCCAATATGTGCTCAATACTTCTAAGCAGGTCATTATTCCTTGATGATGGTGCCCTCAACGCAGCTGTACCATTTGTAATGCAATTCATTATTAGCTGTGTATACTCTGTCTCACGGTCTGCTGCGCCTCCATCAATATACCTAAACCCATATTTTTGTACCAATGTGCAGGCAATCAGATTAGTAAATTCTGTGTCATTCCCTACTGACATTAATGCTTCGGTGAGCTGATGTGCATACTCTTGACGGAAAACTCCCTCAAATCGAACCCAGTTCCTGTATAGTAAAGCTTTATCATACTTGCTACCTTTCCGTTCTATCTGTTCTCGCTTTTTGTCATATATTCTCAGACGAGATTTTGATTGCACACTACCAATATAAATTGTTGGCACTTCCGTTTCTTTCAGATAACCCTCATACTTCATCGGTTGCCACTTATATTCAATTTCTCCCGTCTTATTATTCGCACTCTGCCTAAACAGGCCAATCCGCTTGTGCATCAAGTCATTGTAAATGGAAGTTACATCAATATCTTCGTCAATAAAATCGGCTGTTAAATCAATTCTCGATAGCCTTGCCGTATAGGTCGCTGATTGTATTTTCTTAATAAATTCATAAACTTTGATACCCGACTGTTCGCAGTAATAGTCTAATGCTTGGGCGGAAAATTTTACGATAATACCCATATTCATCATATACTTATGGTAAGCAATCGCCAAATAAAAGCTGTGCTCGCCGTATGTATATGCTGTTGTATATCCTTGTGGAGGTCGGCTCTCAAAAATGCGTCTTCCAAAAATCTGTTGAAGATTTGATAGTCTTGCAAAATCATCAATTATATCCTCCGCAACACCATGCCAAACAAATTCATAATTATTATCGGCAAAATATTGCTTAACCATTTTGCTCACTTGCAAAACTAATGTGAGTTCATCTACTCCCAGTTTCAGCATAATAATCGACCTCCTTTCTTTGAAATTAAATATCAAAATCAAATAGGTAATTTTTCTGGAGCCCGGGTGATTACATCACCCGGGCTCTGCTACACGCTTGCAGAATATCAAAATTACAATAGGGGAATTGAACAAGCCTGGGTTCTGGGGCAACAACGGGTTCTGTAAAAACACCTTCACAAACCAAAAAGTGCCTTTTTGGAATATCAACCCCCGCGCCAAAGGCGGTAATGTATGTTTGTTGCTCTGAGTTACCAAGGACGATTTTTAGAGGGATATTATCTCTCAACGCGGTTTCTATTAGCGTTGCGTCCGATTTCTGCATAACCAAGAACAGGAAAAAGCCAAGTTGTCGGCCTTGCAAAATAATCTCATATAACAAGGCTTTTACTCTATCGCGTTCCTTTTTCTCGCAAGATGCAAGTACCGCAGCAAACGAGGCATATTCATCAAAGATAAATATATGCGGTTCCAAATTAAAATCTGAATAATCAGCGTCAACCTTCCCCTTTAAGTGTTCTTTTAAGTCGGCCTTTCGCTGGTGCATCATGTCTACAAAAACAGTGAGTTGTGCTGTAATCTCCTGCATACTTACAGCTGTGCTCTTTGGCGCGATAGATGCACCTATCACAGCTAATGACGACCCCTTTGGGTCAGCCAAATACAGATGGTAAGAAACATTTTTATTCAGCATTTGCAGCAATAGACTATACAGTGAATATGTTTTTCCGGAACCTGTCATACCTACAAGCAAGGTGTGTTGCAACCTTATCTCTGACCGCTTATCAAGAAACAGTTTGTATGGCGGGACTTTCTTGCTATACTCAAGGAAATCATCAAAGCTGTTAAATATCAGCTTAAAAGAGGTCGTACCATTCAAAAGTTCATAAATATAGAAATTGCCATCATCAGTTACATAGTGATTATCGACGATAAACTTTCCAAGCCCAGATGACATAACAATATCGTCTAATTTTCTGTCAAATTTCAGCGTATTTCTTATGCGTAGCACACCAGATGAATAGTCGTTCTTAAACGAAAAGCTGATTTTTGGTAACTCTATATAGTAACTCCGCTGAATTCCAAAGCCAGCATCTAACATTTGTTTTTCGAGCAAATTGCGGGTATGCCAATAGTTAAAAAAATACCGAATTCCTTTATATGCTCTATTTGAAAGCAAAAAATCTGCCATAATGAATAGTACAAGCAAAATCGCAAGCACTACAAAAAGCTGACATAGCCTGTCCAATAATGAAAGATGCACATATTCCTGTAAACACTTTGCCCCCATGTAGAGGAGAACACAACATGTAGCAACTGTGGCCGCTATAAGCCGATTAGCCTGTGGCTTACGCATTTTATTTAGTCCCTGTGGAAAGGATTTTGCAGGACTTGAATCGAAGAAGCAAATCGAATCCGATGACATAAGAATGTTCGGGGTCAAAGCCTTCAAGTTGCACCATATCACCCTTTTTTACATCCGTCGGGCTAAGAATCGTCACATCAAAGTTTTGATAGAGATTATTGTCACGGGGAACTCCATTTTTATCCACGCCATAATCCATTGTATC
>CALXCS010000029.1 GCA_944386875.1 uncultured Oscillospiraceae bacterium | reverse complement strand
AATATTATCCCTCGGGCGAGGCAAAATTTGAGGATTTGCTGGCAGAACTTGAAAAAGCTGAGAAGTTCATATTTTTGGAGTATTTTATTGTCTCCGAGGGACGCATGTGGGGTCAAGTTCTGGAGATTTTAAAACGCAAAGCCAGAGACGGTGTGGAAGTCCGTTTTATGTACGACGGCACCTGTTCTTTTTCAAATTTACCCTACAGCTATCCTAAGGCCCTCAGATCGTATGGAATCAAGTGCAAAGTCTTTGCACCTATACGGCCGTTTGTTTCAACCCACTACAATAACAGGGATCACAGGAAGATTGTCGTGATCGACGGCCATACTGCCTTCACTGGGGGCATAAATCTCGCTGATGAGTACATCAATGAAAAAGTCCGCTTTGGGCATTGGAAAGATACAGCAATAATGCTTAAAGGGGAGGCAGTACGCAGTTTTACGCTAATGTTCTTACAGATGTGGAACGCCACCGAGTACCACCGCTCCTATGAACAATATCTCGTTTCGCCTGAAGAAATCTCTCAGCCGGCGTCAGGCTATGTGATACCCTATGCCGACAGCCCGATGGATGGCGAGAAGGTCGGCGAAATGGTCTATTTGGACATCATAAATCAGGCAAGAGATTATGTCTATATTATGTCTCCTTATCTAATACTGGATAACGAACTTGTTACCGCCCTAACTTTTGCCGCCAAACGGAGTGTGGACGTCAGGATTATACTGCCCCATATCCCTGACAAGAAATATGCTTTCATTTTGGCAAAAACCCATTATAAGGAACTTATCTCCAGCGGTGTAAGGATATATGAGTATACCCCTGGTTTTGTCCACGCCAAAGTCTTCCTCTCTGACGATATAAAGGCCGTTGTGGGAACTATCAACCTGGATTACAGGAGCCTCTATCACCACTTTGAGTGTGCTGCGTTCCTGTACGGCTCTGGAGCGATAGAGGATATAAAGGCGGACTTTCAGTACACTCAGCTCAAAAGCTGCAATATCACCCTTGAGGATGTACGCCATGAGAAATGGCATATACGCGCGGCTGGGGCCATTATGAAAATCGTCGCACCTCTTATGTAAATGTGGGTCCCGCTCTTTGGATCCCCTTCTGCAGTTTATTGTCTGGAGCCACACCATATAGGCAAAAGCGCTGATAATAGATAGTTAAAACGCTGTGTAAAAAAGCACATATGCTTTTTTACACAGCGTTTTGTGTGTGTATATTTGTTAATTTGCTTACTGCGGATAATAGAGCACCTGCTCATCAAAGGTATAAAAATCATCCTGGGATATGGTCCAGAGTCCATCATCATCCTGAATAACCTGTATTACTATCGACTTCTGATCCATATATCCTACGTCAGGAAGTTTATCCCAGCAGAGGTCAATCATGACCTGAGCCCATTCGGCGTCGTAAGCCTGATACTCCTCCTCTGACATGGCCGCAACATCGGTGCCGGCATACTTTTCATAAAGCGGCTGCAGCGCCTCATCGGCAGAATCAGACGCCAACTGGAAAATGTCAAGCGGCTCAAGCAGAACTTGCACAGCGTAAGTGGTGTCATCAAGTTTAGTTGCTTCCTCCACTGTATATGAGGCATGGGAGTAAATCTCCTTGAGCAGATCAACGATCTGTTCCCTTATGTCGTCCGTCATGTACTCGATTGCAAAATACGAGGCAAAGCGCTCAGCCTCAGACTCAAGTCCGGTTATGTAAACCTCTTCCGCTTCCTCACGCGTTATATCAACCATTTCCAGATAATCGTCGTCAACCTCACCCATATAAATCTCATCAAGGTTGCCCTGGACTAATTCCGCAATACTGGAAGCTGTCATTTTCTCACTGGCGCCGCCAAAAGAACATGCCGAAAGCGCCACAACGACGGCCATTATAGCTGCAATGGCAGCTATCTTTTTAAGTTTGGTTTTCATAATAAAACTCCCCCTACTTTTTGTCTTTTTTTACGTTTGAATGATACCACATATTCATCTCAAACTACAGCACAAGTTTTTATATATAAATATTTTCAGCAGTATTCACAAAGAATTACATCTCCTGCCTGCCGTCAATAGCCTGGCTAATAGTGGCGTCATCCACAAATTCGAGGCTTGCACCAGCAGGGATGCCATGGGCAAGCCTTGTAACTTTGACCCCAAATGGCTTTAAAAGCCTGGAAATATATTTTGAGGTAGTCTCCCCTTCTGTGTCAGGGTTCAGGGCCATTATTATCTCATCAATTCCCCCAGACGCCACTCGATCCACTAATTCGTTTATTCGTATGTCATCAGGTCCTACATGGTTCATTGGAGAGATAACACCGTGGAGCACATGGTACCGGCCATTATATTCCCGCGCCCTCTCTATTGCCGCCACATCTTTTGGGCTCTGCACAACGCAGACCACTTTTTCATCTCTGCTTGGGCTTCGACATATTGCACATTCATCAGAATCTGTTAAATTTTGACATATCTTGCAGAACTGCACACTGCTTCTGGCTTTGTAAATAGCATCTGCAAAATCTTTGGCATCACCTTCCGGCAAAGACAATATGTAAAACGCCAATCTCTGGGCCGATTTGAATCCAATTCCCGGAAGTGAAGCAAATTTCTCCACCAGATTATCAAGTGCAGCAGGGAAAAAACTCATACGCCGCTTCTCCTTAATTCCAAAATTGCTCTTTCTCTGAGCTCTTCTCCAAATACGGAACTGCCGGCAACCAGTACATTTGCTCCTGAATCGATGCAGATGCCCGCTGTATTACCGTTTATTCCACCGTCCACCTCAAGTTCGCATTCAGGATTTCTCTCATCGATAAGCCTTTTGACACAGCGGATCTTATCGGCCATCTCAGCAATAAACTTCTGTCCCCCAAATCCAGGCTCCACAGTCATTACAAGCACCAAATCCGCCATTTCAATATACGTCTCCAGCACCGGAACGGGTGTCGCCGGCTTGATAGATATGCCGCACCTTTTCCCCGCGCTCTTTATATCTGACATAGCCTTCAAGATTTCTTTCGGTTCATCCGATTCCGCGTGGACAGTCACTATATCAGCGCCCAAATCTGCAAATTCCGCAGCATATCTTATAGGTTTTTCGATCATAAGGTGTACGTCCAGAGGGAGTTTGGTAAGTTTGCGTACACATTTTAAAATTGGCATTCCAAATGAGATGTTAGGCACAAAAATTCCATCCATCACGTCAAAATGGATGTAATCCGCGCTCTCCACTGACTGCAATTCCCTGTCCAGATGCCCAAAATCAGCAGATAATATGGATGGTGCTACCTTTATCAACTACCTCATTCCTTTCCTTTGGAGAACCTCCCGTGGTCCAACAGCATAAATTAAATTAGCGGACGGTATACCGACCTGCTTTTATATAGGAGCCGCCCTGAGCAATATTTTCTCTTGGCGGCTCCACCGCGTTTATTACCTCACCGGCAAATTATATACCACAGCGTGTGTTAGGTCAATCAGGAATCCCGCCTATCTGCTTCAAAGTAAATTCTTGACTTTAAAAGCGCGTAATAATAAAATATCTTATAATAATATATAATCTTTATATAATCTTTAAGTTTATATTCCTTTTCTGAGGAGCTGCTAATGAAGCAAATACGAAAAAGATCTTCCGTACCCATCTATATAACATCGGCAGTATGGCTGTTGTACTGTATTTTCTTTCCCCTGTACAAGCCGTCTCACTATATGTTTCTCATCATTGTAGGCGTTGCATCGTACGTTTTATTTTCCAAATTGTTCCCAGGCAAGATAATAACTGTTGAAATTCCTGAAGAGCCTGTTACCACCGGCGACGCCCAAATTGACGCGCTCTATAAAGAGGGGCAATTGGCGATTAGCGAGATGGAGCGGCTTCGCTCCACAATATCCGAACCGGAGGTCCGTATAAAAATAGACAAGCTCATTAATGTCACTGGGCGAATATTTGACGATGTATTGGAAGATCACAGCGACTATTCAAAAGTCGAGAGATTTTCCGGTTATTTTCTCCCTGCTACGTTAAAACTTCTCAACGCCTATGACCGCATGTCTGGCCAGGGAATTGAGGGAGAAAATATCAGCGGGACATTAAGGCGCATAGAGGAAATTCTTGACACTACTATTGCCGCTTACGAAAAACAGTTGGACGCACTATTTGCAAACCAGGCCCTCGATATTGAAACCGATATAGATGTTCTGGAAGCCATGTTAAAACGTGAAGGTCTGTCGGAAAAAGATTTTTAAGCAGTAAGAACTATAAAGCAGTACTTTACTAATTGAAAAAGTTATAATTTGGATGCAAGCCATCCCTACGAAAGGAAAGGATATTATGTCTGAACAAAACAGCGGCTATACCCCAACCCTTACATTTGATGCTACGCCTACCACCCCAGCTGCAGCGCAGGAAGCGGCACAGGCCAAAGCTGAGGCTCCTGTTGTCACTGCTACCGAACATGAGCAGAGCCAGCTCTCCCCTGAGGAAATGAAAGCTGTAGAAGAATTTTCCCAGAAAATTGATATCACCGATACAAACGCCATACTCCAGTACGGCGCTGCATCTCAAAAAAATATAGCTGACTTCTCAGGAGCTACGCTGGACAGCGTCCGAACAAAAGACATGGGCGAAGTGGGCGACATGCTCTCCGATCTTGTAGTTGAGCTCAAAGGGTTTGACTATGGCGAAGAGGAGAAACGCGGCATTTTCGGAATCAAAAGGAAAATCGAAAAGCAGATTGCGTCAATAAAAGCGCAGTACGACAAAGCGGAAAAAAACGTCGATAAAATTGCCGAGGCCCTTGAAAAACACCAGGTTGTCCTGCTTAAAGATGTTGCCACCCTGGACAAGATGTACGAGCTGAACCAGGCATACTATAAAGAGCTCACTATGTATATCCTCGCCGGTAAGAAAAAATTGCAGGAGTGCGAGGCTGTCACTCTGCCCGAGCTTCAAAGCAAGGCGAAGGCATCAGGGCTGCCTGAAGACGCCCAGGCGGCCAGCGACTATGCCAATATGATCAGCCGGTTTGACAAGAAGCTCCACGACCTTGAGCTTACAAGGATGATATCCGTGCAGATGTCGCCGCAAATCAGGCTCATTCAGAACAATGACACTCTGATGGTGGAAAAAATCCAGACGTCGCTTGTAAATACAATTCCGCTGTGGAAAAGCCAGATGGTACTGGCGCTTGGCCTTCACCACTCACAGCAGGCTATGGAGGCCCAGCGAGAAGTCACCAATATGACAAATGAACTTCTCAAGAAAAACGCCGAGAAGCTGAAGATGGGATCTGTGGAAATCGCCCGTGAGGCTGAGCGCGGAATCGTAGATATTGAAACACTGAAAGCCACCAATCAGTCCCTTATTGAGACTCTCGAAGAAGTCAGGACGATTCAGGCGGAGGGCGCCCAGAAGCGCCGTCAGGCGGAGACTGAGCTGGGCAAAATTGAAAGCGAGCTCAAAGACAAGCTTCTCGATATTAACAATATTGCCAGATGAAAATACCTGAAATCCTAAAAAGCAGAGCTTTTGCTTTCTCAGCGCTTGCCGTTGTTGTCCTGATATCCACGCCTCTCGGTGCACGGGCAAGTCTAAGGCGCGCCTCCAGCAATGTTGAGGATGGCTTTTATAGCGGCGTTTACGTTGAAGACGGCGATTACACTTCAGGAAGTATCGATTCTTATCTCTCCGACGCCTCCCGCGCTTCGCTTGGGCTTGTAACTGTAGGCGCAAACTACTCGGAGCTCACCGATGCCACCGGTAGAGTAAGGACGGCGCGAGAGAATCTTCTGGACGCAGAAAGCATAGGCGACAAATACACCGCCTATCAAGCGCTCTCAGAAGCATTTGACGTGTTTGCCGATGCTGCTCTGGGTATCGCTCTTACAGATTCCGACAGAGAAAGCCTGGATATGTACTCGGAGCTTTTTGTACAGTCACGCGATGCTATCGGGCGCAATCCGTACAACGGCTCCGTACAGGATTTTGTATCCAACGTCTTTCA
>CALXCS010000028.1 GCA_944386875.1 uncultured Oscillospiraceae bacterium | reverse complement strand
CCATAAATAATCAAATCACCAACATCATACATAAATAAATACACCTGCCGTTAAAATTCGACGCGAAAACAACACTTAAATTTATTTTTTTATTTATTATAACAGAGATTTTGCCCAAAATAAAGTGCAAATAGCCGATTTTACTATATTTTTTATTAAAAACAGAACAAAATAGCAAAAAAATCCCATTAATTAATCTGTAGAATAAAGGCTTGAAGTTATTGCAATTTTTGCTAATAATATTTATAATAATATCATGATGCTGACAAAAACGCCCATTTTGCTGAATATTTTTGGGCTTATTTACTAAGATTATTTGATTGAAACGGAGAGCGGCACAATGGATAAATATTACGATGTGACTGCGGTAGGGGAATCCCTTATCGATGTTATAGTAAGGAATGACAGAAATACAGGCGGGCTTGTCATGGAGGGCAACCCCGGCGGCGCTCCGCTGAATGTGCTGGCGGCTGCGGTAAGGCTGGGGCTTGACGCGGCGTTTATAGGTAAAATATCAACCGACGCCTTCGGAAAGTGCCTGACAGACACCATAGAAAACTGCGGTATTTCAAAGGAGGGCATAGTCTTTACAGATAGGGAGCTTACGACTCTGGCAATGGTGACTCTGGATGATAAGGGTGACAGGAGTTTCAGCTTTTACCGCGACGGTACGGCGGACGTTATGCTGAAGAGCAGTGAGCTGGATACAGGACTTATCGGAAGGAGCCGTATACTTCACTTTGGATCTGTGTCAATGACAGCTGAGCCCTCCAGAAGCGCAACGCTGGCTGCCGCCGGATATGCCAGAGATAAGGGAATTACAGTGTCTTATGACCCGAATTTGAGAGAGCGGCTGTGGAACAGCCTGGATGAGGCAAAAGAGGCCATACTTGAGGGTATGAAACTGGCGGATGTGGTAAAGATCTCCGGAGAGGAACTGGAGTTTTTGACTGACGACGGGGACATTGAGAGAGCTGCACGCAAACTCAGGGACACATACGGCCTGAAGCTGCTGACGGTAACTTTGGGAGCCGAAGGCGCTGCGGTGCTGTCGGGAGACACATTTATCAGGAAATCCACATACAGCAAAGTGGATACAATTGACACAACAGGCGCAGGAGATGCGTTCTGGGGCGCTTTCTTGTACTGCCTTGTGAAGTCGGGGAAGAAGGTACAGGAGCTTGAGAGACAGGAACTCGCTTATTTCCTGGACTTTGCAAACGCCGCCGGATCCCTTTCGACTACAAAGAAAGGCGCCATACCGGCAATGCCGGACAGAGGCGAGATAGAACTGCTTATGGAGCAGGGCTGCGAAGACTGACAAATCGATATTGGGGTATTTTTAATAAGGCTTTCATTCAGGCAGACGCACAGTAATTTAGGGGATTTTACGTTCGGAGACGGCGCATTCCCTTTTCGCGGTGCCGGCGATTCAGGCAGAAGGGGCGTCTGGCCTGTGGGGAGACTCCGAGCGTTTACTATCGTGCTGCAGGAGACGGCTTGAGGTAGACATTTGGAGTGTGAGGATAGCAGGAAACAGGAATGACCATTTAAGATTTGAGGGAGTGGAGAGATGAAAAAATTAGGCTTCGGACTTATGAGACTGCCAATCACTGACCAGCAGAACCAGGCTAGCATCGATATGCCGACTTTTGAGAAGATGGTGGATACATTTTTAGAGCGGGGATTTACATATTTTGATACCGCATATATGTACCACAGCGGCCAGAGTGAGATTGCGGCAAGGGAGGCCCTTGTAAAAAGGCACCCCAGGGACAGCTTCACGCTGACTACCAAACTTCCGGCGATGCGTCTGGAAAAAGAGGAGGACAATCAGCGCATATTCAACGAGCAGCTTGAGAAATGCGGAGTTGATTATTTCGATTTCTACCTGCTTCACAACATGTCTGAGGACAACTACAGGAAGGTGCAGGAGTTCCACAGCTTTGAGTTCGTACAGAAGATGAAGGACGAGGGAAAAGTCAAAAAGATGGGCTTTTCATTTCATGGCAATGCTAAGCTGCTGGATGAAATACTCACCACTCATCCAGAGGTGGATGTGGTGCAGCTTCAGATAAACTATCTGGACTGGGAGAGCGACAACGTCCAGTCGCATCTATGCCATGATGTGGCGGTTAAACACGGCAAGCAGATAATCATAATGGAGCCTGTCAAAGGAGGCGTGCTGGCCACAATTCCCGAGAGCGCGGAGAAGATTATGCGGGATGCCGATCCGGACATGTCGCCGGCGTCCTGGGCGATAAGGTTTGCCGCCAGCTGTGAGAACGTGATGGTTGTGCTTTCGGGCATGTCCAATATGGAGCAGCTGCTGGATAACACCGGCTATATGGCGGACTTTAAGCCGCTGACGGACTCAGAGAGAGATGTGCTGAACAGGGTGTTGGAGGAGATTAAAGCATCCCAGGCAGTACCGTGTACATCTTGCCGCTACTGCGTGGACGGGTGCCCCATGAATATACTGATCCCCGAGTACTTCTCCATGTATAATATTGACAAGATAGCGGTTGACAGGGGCAAGGCGCCTACTCAGGCCGGCAGATATGAGCATACGTCTCAGAAGCATGGCAAAGCCTCTGACTGCATAGAATGCGGCCAGTGCGAAGGGGCCTGCCCACAGAACATCAAGATTACATCTTTCTTAAAAGATATTGCCGCCTTTTATGAGAGGTAAAGAGATGAAGGTACTTCTCATAAACGGGAGTCCCCACGAGAAGGGCTGTACATATACTGCCCTCAATGAGGTGGCGCAGTCACTTGAAGCTGAGGGTATAAATACGGAGATATTCTGGATAGGCAAGGGCCAGATAAACGGCTGTATGGGCTGCAGGGCCTGTGGAAAGCTGGGTAAGTGCGTATATAATGACCAGGTAAATGAGATAGCCGCAAGACTCTCGGAATTTGACGGGTTTATATTCGGTTCACCGGTCCACTATGCCTCGGCAGGCGGCGCGATTACCTCATTTATGGACAGGCTGTTCTACTCCACAGGGGACGCAATGCGGGGGAAGCCGGCTGCGGCCGTCACCTCTGCCAGAAGGGCCGGTACTACGGCAGCCCTTGATCAGCTCAACAAGTATTTCTACATAGGGGGTATGCCCATTGTATCATCCCAGTATTGGAATATGGTACACGGCAATACTCCGGAGCAGGTCCGAGAGGACAAGGAGGGAATGCAGATAATGCGTACCCTTGGTAGGAACATGGCATGGCTATTAAAGTGTATTGACGCCGGCAAGAAGGCGGGGATAGAGATCCCTCAGCGTGAGCCTTGGACTCCTACGAATTTCATCAGATAGAGCTGAGTTCATAAAGAAAATATAAAGACAATCTCCCAGGGATAAAGCCCTGGGAGATTGTCTTTGCCGCGGTTTCTATTTTACAATATTTTCGCAGCAGCGCATTATAATGGCCGCGCCCTGAATATTGGGCGCGGCCTTGCCGAATCTATCGGTTTGATTAATTGTAAGCTGCGTCAGCCGAACATGTAGTAGAGATTTGCCATAAGGTTATAGAGTTCATCTTCGGAGAGCTCAAAGATATTCACAGTCTCCGCTGGAGCAGGGAAGGACTCCTCAACAGCACCGACCATTGAAATATCAATTGATGTTGCGTTATAACCGTCATCAGCCGATAATATGCCATTTTCCAGGGTGAAGCCGTCTCCGTCGGATACAGTGAGATTTCCGGAGAGAGATAAAGAGGCAGAGCTATAAGAGCCGTCATCAACATCAAGGCTGAAGCTGAAGGCCCCGCTGTCGCGATCCCACGTATTTTCCAGCGCCATCACAGATCCGGATACTTCACCTATAGAATATGAGCCGTTTACTGTAGCTGTATGGCTATAACCTGAGGAAGTATCAACATGGCTGACAAGAATAGGCGTAGATAAAGACGTTGCACCCATTGTGACAGTGCTGCCGTCATTGCCGTAATAGTCCACGGTGACTGTGTCGTCGGGGGACTGGCTGGTGGACATCTCCATGGAGATAACTTTTTCCTCACATATATAGTAGCTTAGCGTGATCTCCTCCTCAGAGGCGGAGAGCTCGGCTATCATAGCGTCTATCTGAGCGTCAAAATCTGCCTCGGTGGTGCCGGAGCCGGAGAGGGCTGAAAACTCAAAGGCCGCAGAGAAAAAGCCGGTCTCCTTTATAACGCCCATCATGTCGCCCATAAGCTGTGCCACTTCTTCGGCAGTATATACGGCGGTGAGTTTGTAGCCGTCCTGCTCATCCCCAGCAAAGGACACCGGCTGCTTTTCCACCGTGATGTCAAGCTGTGCGGTGAATTCGTCGTTCAGCGCCTTGATTTCATCTATCGTCTCCTGTATGGAGAGACCACTGGTATTCCTGAAAGAGTCTATAAGATCATCCATCTCCTGAAGCACGGATGTATCAAAGCCAAACTGGCTGCCGGTAGAGGCGTCGAAGACACTGCCGGTGGCCTGTTCAACAAGGCCGTATGGCCTGAAGCCATAGAATGCATCGCTGCCCAACAGGAACTCACATGCCGCTCCGATAAATTCAGGCTGGTAGTAGAACTGGGCGCCCAACTCTACGCCGCCGGCGCCGATGTTCCCGTCCAGCAGGTATTGATTGTTTTCGGTATCCGAGTACAGTGTCCCGCCTAAGGACGCAGTTTCCCCATTGGCCGAGATATCCAGGTCAAATCCGAGGGAGCTGACGGGCCCTGAGATGGAGCTTGAGATTGCGGAAATAGGGGAGGCCGAGTAACGGCTGGAAAGTTCGGCCATTGTGTTGTTTAAGGCAGTCTGGAGATATGCCGCAGGGTCGTCGTTCACATCTGGCACATCTGGATCGTCGCCGCATGAGGTGAGCAGTGCAGACATCAGCGCGGCGCACATTACAAGTACTAAAATCTTTTTACATATTTCCTTCATGTTATCCCTCCTAATTTTCAGGCGTCTGAAAATACCGCATATATTATATTACACTTCTCCGCCATTTTTCAACATTTTAGTTATAAAATCGACAGGAAATACTTCAATAAATTCCACCGACTGTAAGTTGGATATTTCTCTTGACTTTATTTGGCATATAGTATATTCTGAGGTTGCTGACGTTAGAAAAACAAAAATGAGGGGAGTAAAGATTATGAAGAGACTTTTTGCGCTGATGTTGGCGATCGTGCTGGTTTTTGCGCTGTCTGCCTGCGGATCCAAGCACTGCAAAGAGTGCGACAGGGAAGTGTACAAGGATGGCTATTGCGAGTACCATTATGCGCTGAATGCAGCGGGCGACATTGTAAATGACGCACTGGGAAGCCTTTTGGGCTGAAAACAAAACTAAGGCGGACGCAGTATTGCGTCCGCTTTTGTTTATGCTATCTCATAAGCATGGAGCTATTGAGAAGGAGTGTTGAATACAGGAAAAGTACATCCTGGCCGGCAAACTCTATATAGTCGCCAAGCAGGGCCGTGGGGATATATCTCAGGTCCACTATGGTAATTTTTGAATACGCGCCTGTAAACAGCGGCGCTATGCTGGAGCCGAAAGAGTCGCGGAAAATTATCAGCTCCCTGTCTGTCTTGGCGTTGGGGCACTCAATAGTCAGGAGCGCCTGGGCGCCTCCCAGGAAAACGTCATAACCGTCGAGGCCGTCAAATCTATCCAGCATATACACCGGTTCCTGACCGTCAAGCTCGATACCTGTGACAATGGTGTTCTCTGTGAATTCGCTTGTAAGATATGTTATTGTGTCCGGCTCAATGGGGAGCGCGGTCTGACCCAGATATACGCCGTTAAAAGGATACAGCTGATGCGCCGTATATTCCTCCTCAGATGTGAGATATTCGGAGATTCCCATTGCCTGACCGATGGTTGAGACGACTCCGAAAAGGGAGTCCTGGCGCCAATGGGTATCTGTCCGGTAGTAATCCTCTAATGAGAGCTCTCCAAAGATATCTATGTACTCAGGCCCAGTAATATTCTCCTCCATTATCTCCAGAAGCATGCCGTAGTCCAATGAGAGATGCCCTTCTGGCGCGAAGTAATTTTTGTCGGGTATTATCGAGTAATAGACATCCATATCTGACAGATAAGTTTCGTACACGCTGTTTATGATATCTGCGCCGTACTCTATCTGCTGCTGGTCAAGGGGATATTCTATCTTATAAATGGAGTTGCCGTCTACCCACAGGCCGTCCACATCTTGCTGCCTCATGAGGTATAAACGCATTGCAGAGTTCAGCATCCGGAACCCCTCCCGCAGCGGAAACTGGTCCAAAAGATAATTCTCCAGGCTGTCAGAAAATTCTCCTGAAAAGAAGGTGTCAAAATTCAGCGCCGGAGCTTGTTCCAAGGCCCTGCGCTCAGACTCTGAGAGTTCATTGTCCGGTATAAGCCAGAAGAATATGCCAAAACCCAGAACAATGAGGCTGAATATGGATACTACTATGTAATTTTTAACTTTTTCCATGGCGATCAAAACCTGAAGTATAAAAATGGGTTGAACGAACCGCTGATTATAAAGGCTGTAGAGAGAATTATCATGGCAGCCATCCCGATGGGCTCAAGAACGGCCCTCGGGCCGGTGCTGACCTTTTCCCAACATTTTTTGAGAAGGGGAGTTGAACCTATTGCCGCCAGAATTATAGGCAGCGCGTAGCTTTTAAGGTAGTATATTGACTCCTGCCCTAAAAAAGGTATTTTCCCCGCACCAAAAAGCCCGCCAAGATCGTCCACGGCGCCGTTAAGTCCGCTGGCGTTGAAAACAACGAAGCTTATTACTACCAGAAACATGACGTATATGTGGGACACAACCGCCGGCAATTTCTTCAAGAGGCCCCCCAGGAAGAATTTTTCAATAAGCAGAAGCACGCCGAACATACCTCCCCACAGCACGAAATTCCACTGCGCTCCGTGCCAGAAGCCTGTAAGAAGCCAAACTACGGCTATGTTGCGTATCCATTTGGCCTTTGACACCCTGTTTCCGCCCAACGGTATGTAGACATAGTCCCTAAACCAGGTGCTGAGCGTCATGTGCCAGCGCCGCCAGAACTCTGTTATGGTTTTGGAGATAAAGGGGTAGTTGAAGTTTTCAGGGAACTTGAAGCCGAACATTCTGCCAAGCCCCACAGCCATATCGCTGTAACCCGAGAAGTCGAAATAAATCTGAAGCGTGAACCCTACGGCATAGAGCCAGTAAAACAGTACAGTCCTTTCGTCGCTGGTGCGGAAGGCAGAGCAGAGCTCGCCCATCATATTTGCTATCAGCACCTTTTTGCCAAGGCCAACTGCAAAGCGGGAGATACCGGAGGACATACCTGCCAATGTTGATTTGCGGTCCTCCAGTTCGGCCTCCACATCGGTGTAACGCACGATTGGCCCGGCAATCAGCTGAGGGAACAGACAGACAAAAGTGGCAAAGGTGGCGAGATTTTTCTTTGCATGGGTTTCTCCGCGGTATACATCTATGGTATAGCTCATAGTCTGGAATGTAAAGAAGCTGATGCCGATGGGGAGCGGTATTCCAAGCAGCGGGATATCCGTCCCCAGGATTGTGTTTATAGTACCTATAAAGAAATCGGCGTATTTGAAAAAACCCAGCAGTCCGAGATTGACTATTATGGAAGATATAAGGGCGACTTTTGCCCCTCTGGTGCCCCGGTGGGCCTCGATATACAGGCTGTGCAGCCAGTCGTTAAGAGACGATATAATTAATAGGATTACGCATATTGGCTCTCCAAATAGATAAAATATCAGGCTGGCAACAAGAAGCACGTGGTTTTTTAGCCTTTGGGGAGCAATAAAGTATATGGGCAATACTGCCGCTAGGAACACATATATAAATGTGAGGCTGGAAAACAGCATATATAGTCCTCTCCGCGCCGGGGCGCATCAGATTAAAGTGCCTGGAAATTTGCCACTATTGCATCGGCGGCAGCGGCGCTGGTCATGACAAGAAGGATAAGGTTTCCGTTCACAGAGACTACGGTCTTTTCTGCACCGACGCAAATCCATTTTGCAGGGTTTGCGTTTGCTTCGATAGAGTCGGCTACGCTCTGGACGTCAGTGCCGTCGGGAACCTCAACAAGTACGCATGAATGGGCAATGGAGCCGATCATGGCGTCGCTGGCAAGTCCTTTATATCCGTCCACATATGGGATAAAGGCGTAAAACTCGAAATTCTCAGAGTCCAGCGGTATATCCCAGACTGCCGGCAAATCGGCCACTCCATTGAGTATTGAAGCCATAGTTGAGGAGAGGTCAGTTGATCCGGAGGCTTCACCGCTGTCAGCAGGTTCGCTGGGCTCTTCGGCATTTGATCCGCCGGTTGAGCCGGAACTATCGCCTTTGGAGTCTGAACCGGAATTGGAGTCTGAACCGGAGTTGGAATTAGAGCCGGAACCGGAACTACTTGAGCCAGAGCCGGAACCCGAGTTAGAACTGGTTCCTGAGTCAGGCGTGCTGGGGGTATTGGAATTGCCGGTATCATCCTGGGAGGGTACGTCGCCGTCTATAACAGGCTCCTGGTCGTTCTCACCCTCAGGGGAGTCGCTCTCGCCCTGGCTATCCTGCGAATCCTGGTCATCCTGGGATTCTGTCTGGCCTTCATCCTGCTCCTGGGACTCCTGCTGGTCCTCGGTGTTGTCAGACACATCGTTGCTGTCTGGATCCTGGCTGGTGCAGGCAGCGAGAGTCAGAACCATTATTACTGCCATAAGCAGCGCAATAAACTTTTTCATACTATTTCTCCTTTTATTTTTTGCATTTTCAACCGCCTGCTGGCGATACTGGAATTTTGACTTCAGAAAATTCAGTTTTGTTCCGCGCCAATTACACAAATACTTTTTCACACCACCGGTATATACTTGGACTATTCAACAAAAACCCAGCATCAAGCAGAGACGTAAGCTATAGTTGTTTGCGAGGATTTAAGAGGTCGGCAAAGATGGGATTTTGCGCGTTGACAAACGGACTGGAAAAATGTATAATAAAGCCCAGTTGCTATATTCAAAATTTTGTTAGAAAGGAAATATGGTCAAGAACATGGACGACGCAGACAGTAGCGAGGCGGACCGAAATGAATACCGTATGTTCTTAGGGCATGGCTTGCCGCAGAATTTTGCGGGAGGCTGTGTCTTTTTGTGTCTATTTATGAGAATGCGCTTGTAGACTGGAACATGCCCGCCGAATAAATAATTAAATGCAAATATTGTAAGGAGAGAATATTTTTTGAGTAACCTGATATTACAGGTGGTCCTGATTCTAGTAAACGCATTCTTTGCTATGACCGAGATCGCCGTTATTTCCCTGAGCCCAAGCAAACTGAAAAAGCTGGTTGAAGAAGGGGACAAAAAGGCTAAAAAACTTTTGAAACTGGTTGAAGAGCCGAATGACTTTCTATCCACCATACAGATTGCCATCACCTTGTCTGGATTTTTGAACAGCGCGTTTGCAGCTGAAAACTTTGCCGAACTGTTGGCAGAATGGGTCTACAATGACCTTAACTTCCAGACGTTTTCAATAGGCACATTAAATACGCTGGCGGTTATTATTATAACAATAGTACTTTCGTATTTTACTCTTGTACTGGGCGAGCTTACGCCGAAGAGAATTGCCATGCAGAAGCCGCTCCAAGTTGGAAAGATGGCCTGCGGAATTATTACAGCCATGGCCTTTGTGATGAAGCCTGTGATATGGCTGCTGTCAGCCTCTACAAACGGTCTGCTGAAGCTTCTCCACCTTAAAACAGAGGCTGAAGAAGAGACTGTAACTGAGGAAGAGATACGCATGATGGTGGACTTGGGCGAGGCCAAGGGAACTATTGAGAGCGAAGAGAAGGAATGGATTGACAACGTCTTTGAGTTTGGGGATTATACTGTCAGAGACGTCATGACTCATGTATCAGATATTGAGGCGTTCCCTGTGGATGCGACTGTTGAGGAGATAGAGCACACGGTTAAGGAGACCGGCCTTTCGAGGTATCCAGTATACGATGAAGACATACACGATATTCTGGGAATACTTAATGTGAGGGAATTCCTTCTGGATCAGCTCAACGATAATCCAAAACCCTTAAAAGAGCTGCTGAGACCAGCCTACTTTGTGCCGGATACTCTTAAAGCGTCGACACTTATGCAGGATATGCAGACGAAAAAAGTCCATATAGCCATTGTAGTTGACGAGTATGGAGATACAGCGGGACTCGTCACCATGGAAGATCTCCTGGAGGAAATTGTGGGCAACATTTATGATGAGTTTGATCCGTCAGAGCCTGCTGAGTTTGAGGAGATTGAACCGGGCCTGTGGAGAGTCAGCGGAAGCGCTGATATCCAGGAAATGGCGGAAATTTTTGACGTAGAGCTGCCTGATGATCTGGACTTTGATACTCTGGGCGGACTGGTCTTCAGTTGCCTCCATACCATACCTAAAGACGGTACGGTGCTGGATGTTGAGGCTTATGGTCTCCATATCCATGTGGAACGGATTGAGGACAGGAGAATTGTAGCGGCGACGGTGCGCAAATGTGATCCCGCGCCAGAGGAATCCAATCCTTCTGATGACAAGGAAGATAAGGAAAAAAAGGATAAAAGCGACAGGGAAAAGAAAGACTGATAATTTCGATGGTGCAAAAAAGTGCGGCTGCCTTTTGGCAGCCGCACTTTTTATGTTTGCTCAATATATGGAAATACACCTGAAAGGATCAACTAGACGACTTTTTCCAGCCGGAGTTAATTTTTTCTTTAAGTTCTGCCAATGTCTTTAAGCCGCCCAGGGCGTCGTAAGCCTGAACGCATGAGGCGCCTTCAGCTGCAGCAAGATGCAGCGCCATATCCGGCCCATAACCCTCCAGAACCGACATAAGGAAGGCGGCGATGCAAGTATCCCCTGCGCCGGTTCCGGAGACGATTTTATCCGGAATGTAACTGTGCTCGAAAATATCTCTGTCAGCCCAGGATGCGGCGTCTAATTCAAGGTTTTTTCCAATCTCATTTAGCAAGCCCTCCTGGGCAGTACGTAGGTAGATACCTTTTGCCCCGCACTTTAGCAGGAGTATTTTTGAACCCAATTCCTGGCAGATATCGGCCACAGGACGGATATCGTTTTCTATGGAGAGGATTTCGGCTATATCGCGGCCTGCTGCCCGCTTCTGCCAGCCTTCGTATCGCCTTCTGTCCAGCATAAAGCACACTTCCTCTATACTGGGAACAAAGAAGTCAACATACGGAAGCACCCTCTGCAGGATTAGGCGCCAGTCGGCGGCGCCGGCGGGGGATCCGGGGTCTACTGCTGCGAGATCCAGCGACGTGGCTACACCATGCTCCTTTGCAAGGCGCATAATACGCACAAGCTCATCGCCGTTATTCTCATATATGGAGCGCATCAACGGCGGGTAACCAAAATGAAATATCCCTGCCTCAGAAAGCAGCTCCGGTGGTATATCTTCGGCTGTAAAACTGTTGTTAGCTCCGGGATTATGCAGGAATATACGATCGATCCCAGGCGGAGCCAAAACGACGGAGTATGATGTTGAGGAACTCGCATCGCGTATGAGTCCGCCGCTCTCCCCCCAGCTGCCCAGAATATCATGGACTATGTCCCCAAAGGCGTCATCACCGGTTTTGCCGATCAGATGCACCTGGGCGCCCAGCTTTTTAAGGGCAAGGCCGGTATTGGCAACAACGCCGCCGGTGTGGATATCGGCAGCGCCGGTCTCTATCAGCTTCCCTGGGGACAGCATAAAGCTGTCCCCAGGGGCTCTCTGTGTGAAAACGGGGGTAATGTCCAGGCAGATATGCCCTGCCACTATCACTTGCTTTTTCATTTTAGCTGACTATGACGTCTATCTGCCTGAGACGTGCGTCTAGTTCGTCCAGCACAGCCTGCAGCTTCTCTGGGCTGTCGGCGATTTGGGACTCTATCCTCTTCAGATATCTGCGGAAAGGCGTGGCAACAAAATATATACTCTGGCTTCTGAACTTTGCAGGATCAAAAGCTTCGCCAAGCACCTGGCCTATGACCTCCATGGCTTCGGTGCTTCCGGATAAAAATCCGCAGGAGGAGCGCAGGGAATAGCCGTAGGGGGTTTTCCCGATGATGGAAAGGGGGGCTTTGGCCTGTATATTTTTAGACGAATTTCCCACGAGTATTTCATATTTTCCAGGCTCCACCGTCCAGGACTGAAGCTCCGTGTCATATGATGCGAAGGACTTGGGATAAAGCTCCATAGTGACGGTTCTCTCTTCACCCGCATCCAGAGCGACTTTGGCAAAGGCCTTTAGTTCCTTCTCAGGCTTTAAGAGAGTAGAACTGATGTGACGGACATATACCTGTACGACCTCCTTGCCGGCCATGGCGCCTGTGTTTTTGACAGTTACGGAAACCGTCAGAGGTGCGGTGCCGCTGTTGCTGTAAGAGCTGGAGGACAGCTCAATGCCGGTTATCTGAAAATCGGTGTACGAAAGGCCGAAACCAAAGGGGAAGAGCGGTTCTATGCCCTTGTAATCGTAGTAGCGGTAGCCTACGAATATGCCTTCCCCGTAATATACCTCTCCAAATTCGCCTGGGAAGTTTATGCTGGCGGGGCAGTCTCTGTAAGTTTTCGGGAAGGTGAGGGGCAGCTTCCCGCTGGGATTTATCTGGCCGAACAGTATATCCGCCGTTGCTCCGGCACCCTCCATTCCAGGGAAGAAAAGACAGACCAGCGCGTCCAAATCATCCATGTACTCTGATAGTTCAACAGGACCTGCAACATTGAGCAGCAGTATTACTTTTTTCCCAGCTGCTTTTGCCGCTGAAAGAGCCTCTTTCAGCATCGCTTTATCGTCCTGGTCAAAGTCCATATCCGGCCTGTCGCTGCCCTCCTGGCCTGAGGCGCCGGCTGTAATAATGACAACGTCGGTGCCGCTGCCGATATCATTTAAGAGGATATTATCTGTGTACCTGCCCAGCTCTTCAGGCAGGCTCGTAAATTTTCTTGTATCCACCTGGGCGCTGCCTGAACCCGACTCCATAAAACGCTGGGTTAATTTTCCGAAGAGGGCCAGGCTTACGCCTTTTTTAAGAGGAAGTATGCCGTTGTTTTTAAGGAGGGTTATACCCTCGGAAGCGGCGGCGTAGGCGGCATCTTTGGAAAGCTGATTATCTATGCTTGTGTATTTCCGGCCATTGAATTTCGGGGTTTTAAGTATGAGGCTGAGCATCCTTGCCGCTGCGTCGTTGAGCCGCTCCATAGGGATTTCTCCCGACTCCACGGCTTTGTATAACGCCTCTTTTCCTCTGGGGCCGGGCATATCCATGTCATTTCCGGCGTTTAAAGCCGCTACCTGGTCATAAACGGCGCCCCAGTCGGATACAACCTGGCCCTCAAATCCCCACTCCTCTTTCAGTACTTTGGTCAGAAGCCAGGAGCTTTGGGAGCACGGTGCGCCGTTTATGGAGTTATATGCGCTCATTACTGTGGCTACGCCGCCCTCCTTTACTGCCGCTTCAAAGCCGGGCAGATATATCTCCCGCAGCGCCCGCTCAGATATGTGTTCGTTTATTCCCTGACGGAGGGTTTCCTGGTTATTGGCTGCGAAGTGCTTTACATCAGCCGGCATTCCCTGGTCCTGTACGCCTTTTGTAAATTCCGGAGCCATTTTGCTGCTGAGGTATGGGTCTTCTGAAAAAGACTCGAATACTCTGCCGTTTCTGGGATCCCTGTGGATGTTCGTGTTGGGGGTACCAAGGAGGACGTCCACACCATAGGCCATAGCCTCGCGGCTGACGGCCTTTCCAATGTTATAGACTGTTTCAGGTGACCAGGTTGCGCCTAAAAGCATACCAGGAGGGAAGCAACCAGGCTCTTCGCCGTTTGGCCTTACACTGTCCAGCAGCTCCCGAAGCTGGTAGATTTTCTGCTTGATTTCTTCCGACATGTCCTCGGGCAGAGGATCGTGGTTTGAGGCGTATTTCACAAAACCCATCATTGAGGAACCGCTCTCGTTACTTGAACTGCCGCTGCCTGGCTTTTCTTTTGCCCTTTCAGCTGCCTGCAGCCCCGCCAGATCACCCAGATACTGCATGAGATTTACGCCGGTGGCGCCGTCTAAGTATCTGATGGAAGGGATGCCGTATTTGGGGAACTCCTGAGTGGTGAAGAAGGATTTGCCTACGATAAGATCTACCTTTTCTCTGACGCTCATCTCACTAAGCAATTCAGGGATAGACTCCTGATTTATAAGCTTACTCATTATATCGGTCTCTCCTTTCCTTTTCCTCAAATTGATTTTACACTATACCCATGAGCAAGTCCATTACGTACATTTCCAGACCTTCAAAATCCCTGCTTTCCACACACTTTTTCTGGAATTCGTAATCGAACCTGTCCACTTTATCCTCCAGAGCCTTGAAAATTCTAAGGCTGTTCTCCAAGTGCTTATAGCTGTCCTGGTCTTTAGTAGTCCTCATGGCCTTGACATCAAGTCCCACGTACTCCCCGTGGTCGCCATAACCGTTCTCTTTCAGCACCTTTACCTGATTGAAGGCGGCCCTGAGATTTTCAACTCCGAAGGATTTATCCTGGTCGTAGCGGATGCTGTTTTGATCGTTGAGATGTACCGTCATGAGCTTGCCCATGGCCAGGGCAAAGCCTATCTCATGGGCGGGGTCAAGCCCTGCCAGAACTGCATGGGCGCTTTCCAGATTGCCCCCGACTCTGGAGGGGTCTATAGTGGCTGCAGATATTGCCATTACGTGGCCCATGGTGCCGCAGATACTTCTGTCAATGGGCTCGTTGGGCTTGGGCTCTATGCAGATACGTATGGATTTGTCGTATTCCAGCATCTTGTTTATGGACTCGATTAACATTTTGGTGGCCCAGACAGGGGACTTTGATTCGGCGCAGACCGTACCCTCTCTTGCCAGCCACAGGACGATGAGGTCGCAACCCAGTTCTCTGGCTATGTCGATGGAACGGTAAGCCCTCCACATGGCGTACTCACGGTCCTCCTGGCTTGTGCTCATGAAGCCGCCGTCGATGGTATGCTCATCCATCCAAAGCCTGGGGGCGACGAATTCTGCCTTGAGACCAAACTGGTCCAACTGACTTTTGACTTCCCTGGCTTTTGCCTTGATCTCATCAGTCGAATAGTTGTTTATATCTGGAACTACATCATCGTCATGGAACTGCACGGCGGAAAAACCCAGCTCCGCAAACTTTTTGTACTTTTCTACTGCTGGAATTTCCGCACGGACAGCGGGACCGTATGAATCCGCCCCTGAATGTACGTTCCAAGGGCCTACTGAAAATCTGAATTTTGACATTTTTGCTGTACCTCGCTTCCAACTTATTTTTTTTGTATTATTTTGTAAGCGAAAAACGGACTGCAAAAATGACTATCTTGCGATTTTTTACGTGCATTTTTGCGTATATAATGGTATGGTAATGCTGTGGGAGGGAAACGGCATGGGAAAGAAAAGCGAATTTGAAATCGTCCAGCATACCAACATGAGTTTGCTGGAGGTTTTTCTGGTGGAGATATCATCCAGAAGCCCCCACGGGCATGAGGATTTGGAGATCGGAATCCTTCTGAAGGGGTCCATAGCGCTGTTTTTAGACCAGCGCCGCAGGGCATTGCATCCGGGGGACATATACATAATAAACAGATGCCAGGTACACTCGTTTCTCAATGTCGGGCAGGACAATCTCCTGCTTGCTTTCCAAGTGCATAGGGACTTATATAGAAAGATACATCCAAAACTGGATTACCTGAAGGTGGAGGAAAATGTTATCCGCAGCGGTGCGCTTTACGAATCGATAAGGCGCAGCCTTGTGGCTTGTGCAGGGGCTTTTTTCTCACAGGATGAATACAGGGAGCTTAAATGCGCGTCCATTATTTTGGATGTCTTTCATCAGCTGCTGACCAGCTCCAGGTGCACGATTTCCAGTGAACAGGCTACAGCGGCGGCACAGAACAATATACTCCGGTTAAACAGGATGACGGCATATATTTCAGAACATCATGCAGGACGCATCTCGCTGGAGGACATCGCAAATGAGGAACATATCAGCCCATACCACGCATCGCATTTTTTTACCGGTATGGTGGGTATATCGCTGCAGGAGTATATTAATCTTACAAGGTTTGAACACGCTATGCGGCTGCTGGATTCTACAAATCTATCTTTGCTGGATGTCTGCATGGAATCGGGGTTTTCCAGTACCAGATATCTCAACAGAATGTTTGTAAAGATGCTTGGATGCACGGCGAAAGAGTACAGGGGAGCGGAGAAAAAACCGTCCCCAATAGTTACGTCAATTCCTGCCGGCAATGTTGAGCGCAGAATTCCGTTTATCCAGTCTCAGAAGATATTTTCAGAATACTTTGGAAAAGAACAGTGAAGCAAACCTATTCCCTGCCGTAAAGGTGGGTGAGTCTTGCATACACAAATATTACGTCGGCGCCGCTTTTTTGCGGCGCCGACGTTAATATGTGAACGCAATGATACCCAGGGCAGGGCGCCCGAAGATAAGCTATCAAATATTGACCGAAGAACTGAGAAAACCCGGTCCTGGAACCAACTGCGGATTATGTTCCCAGGGCCCATATGTTCCTTACCTGAGGTGACAGATCTTCAAAACTCCATGTTTTTGCTGACCGCTCATAACTGTTGGGATCATTTACGGTATATTCGCCATCTGATATTCCCGTAAGAAGTATAAAGTGACCGGAATCTGTAAAATCGCCGGGGCCAAGTATACATACCACCAACTGGCCATCCTCAAGGGCAGAATCTATATCGCCGCGGTTCAGCGGAAGCTCGCGGCTTGTAAGGCCCAGATCCGTACAGGCGTCTGAAAAAAGAGACCAAGATGTACCGTCGCCCTGGGTGGAGCAACCGTGATCTGTGGAGAACTCGGCCATTGCCAGAGGGTGCAGCGTAGGGTCATCAAGCAGGTATATAGCCGCCATTGAAAGGCATGTAGGCCCGCATCCGGACAGGCCCATCAGATTGCCGGAGTACTCGCTGTATCCCCAACGCTGATCCCACTGCATAAGCAGAGGGACTGTGCCGCTCTCTACCTCACCGCTGAGGTCTATCTGCTGCTCCCTGCCCAGGTTTTCAAAGTAATCCAACACAAATTGACGCGCGTCTGGATTTTTCCAGTAGAGCTCCTGGAGCTTTTCGGGGTAGTCGGATATATCAAGTTCATATGGGGTTTCGGTGTGACTGGAACCTGGCTGCGCACCTGCTTCGTAGCCGCCCACGCCGGATGGAGCAGCAGATTTGTAATTCCCAGAGAGCAGAACTGCCGCCGCCACGGAAAGGCAAACAAGCAGCAACAGGAAAATAAGATTATTGTAACGTCTGTTGGCTCTTTTGCGTTGTTTCATTTTAACAGCACCTCTTTCGGAAAGCGCTGTCATGCTATCACCGGAGGGCAACACTTTTGCAAAGATTTTGCATCAAAACGGAAAACATGCTAATTTATTTCGAAAAAAGAGCCGTCAGTGTAGAACATTACGCCGTATACTTCGGTTCCGTCGGTGAGGGATATGCATATGGTGTTCTCGTCCACAGATGACATCTCATAATAACTAAGCTCCCCTGCGTAGTACAGATAGCTGGCGTATGCGTTGAGGACAGGAGAGAGAAAAAAGTCCTCCGACTCACCGTAATAAGTTTCGCCGTAAGCCAGCCACAAGTCATCTGAAAATGTACCGGAACAGCCCAGAATAAGCCCTGTTTCATCATCAAGCCTTATCTGAAAAGACCCATATTCGAAAGTGTAAGAGAGATCCCATATTATCATCGATTTTCCCTGCGAATCCATATTTAATCCGACAGAAGCCGATTCTGGTATGAGCTCATCCTGACAATATACCGCTGTGAAATCCCAGAGGCCGCTGTACAGACTGATATCGTCGAGAAAAGACATGACTATCTGGTTTGCGGAATCAATATCCAGGTAACGCCCCGCTTCTAATTCAACAGTGGATACGGGCTGCGCAGCAAAACTCAGCTTCTCAATGGGAGTGAGGTCGGAGATAAGGCTCAGGCCGATATCGTCCACCTGCATCTGTTCATATCCCCCGTAATAGTTTTTATCCTGGAGCGTAAGTATAAGTTGGGGAAGAAAGAAACTTATTGTAACAACGGCGGCAGCGGAGATAATAAAAATGATATTTTTAAAACGGTTTGAATTAGTCATATTCGTCCACCATTTAACTCGACTGTTACGCTTGTGCCCTTCCCGAGAATGCTCTTTATGCGGATGTCGCCATTGTGCAGGCGCGCTATCTCGCGGCAAAGGGCCAGCCCCAGTCCGGCGCCTCCCTGAGCTCTTGAACGGGACTTGTCTACCCTATAGAAGGCTTCCGTTATCCTGTCCAGTTCTTTTTCAGGTATCCCACGGCCGTTGTCAACTACCTGGATTTTGCATCCGGTGTCTGTCATGGAGGAGAGTATATATATGATGCCCGGGCCGTCCATCCCCTTCCTGGAGTTGTCAATCAGGTTTATCAGAAGCGATTTTACAAGATCAGCCTCCAAAAGGCAGGAGCCGTTTTCACATTTGTATTTAATAATGATGTCCTGCTTTGCAAGGACAGATTTCATTGTGCGGATTATACCGGATATAATTGCGGAAGGGGACGATTCGCTAAGCTCCATGTCACGCCGCTTTAAGACCAGCAGATCTAAAAGCTTTATTGACAGGCTTTCAAGACGGCGGCTCTCAGAGAAGATATAGTTTGCCGCTTCCTGTCGCTCACTGTCATCAAGGATGCGGCTGCGGAGCAGATCTGAATAGCCGATGATAGAGGTCATGGGTGTTTTCAGTTCATGGGCAAAACTGCCCATGAACTCTTCCTGACGGCGCATTGAATCCTGAAGTTCACTGATGTTTTCCTGAAGTTCAGAGGCCATTGCGTTAAAGTCGTTGGCCAGAGCTTCCACCTCGTCCCCAGAGGATATGTTTGCCCTGGCATTGAGATCCCCGCTGGCTATTGAACGCGAGGCCTTTGAAAGACGCATAAGGGGCCCTGTTAGAACAGATGCAATTATCCAGGAGCCGGCGGCGCCCAAAGCGACAACTGCCAAAAGAAGCCAGTGATATATGCCCAGCTGTGTGCGGCGCATCAGGTATGCAGCGGTGACATTGCTGCTGATGTCAAGACGCAGGTAGTCGTTGTTAACGCGTATCAGACCTGAGACGGCAATATATTTTTCGCCCCTGTCTGAGAACATGCTGACGCTGCAAAGACCGTTTTCCACAGGGACTTCAGTGCTGGGGACAGCACCGCTGATGAATAACAACTGAGAGCCGGAGGAGAGGCTGATGCCTGACCACAGCGATTGGCTCTGACCGTTAAGCTGAGTGATTGTATCTACAATATCGTTGTAATCTGACTGCTGGCTTATACTGTTGGCCAGCAGAAGGGCGTTCTGAGTTGCCATGTACGCACGAAGTGCCGACTGACGCTCGTTTTCAAGTGTAGATGAGAAAGAAACCGATATAAGAAGGCTTCCTCCGAAACCGAAAATAAGCGAGAGCAGGACTACGATTGCCAGTGCCAGCTTGACGCGGAGCTTCATGTCATACCTCCAGCCGATAACCTACTTTATGTACAGCCACCAGCTTGTTTTCCCACCCTACTTTTTTGCGCATGCGCTGGACGTGAAGATCAACTGTCCTACTGCCGCATGTGTACTCGCCTCCCCATACACGTTCATATATTGTCTCACGATAAAGGGCGGCTCCTGGATTTTGAGCAAAGAGGAGGAGAAGCTCATATTCCTTGTTGGTTAGGGTGATCTCTTTCCCATCCCTTCTGACGACCATTGAGCGGGTGTCTATTGACAGCCCGCCGATTTCTATCACTGTGGCCAATTTGTTATAGCGGCGCAGCACGACTTCAACACGTGCAAGAAGTTCAACTACTTCAAAGGGCTTTACGATATAGTCCTCTGCGCCCATACGCAGACCGCGGACCCGATCGTCCACAGAACCTTTAGCTGTCAGGAAGATAACAGGTATCTGCAGAGGGCGTATGTAATCCATTAGCTCAAAGCCGTCTGCCCCTGGCAGCATTACATCCAGAAGCACCAGATCAAATTTCTCGCGATCCAAAACGTCGGCTGCGGCGATTCCGTCGTATACGCACGTACACATGTATCCCGCCTTTCCCAGGCTCATGCGTATAAGGCTGGAGATTGGCTTTTCATCTTCAACTATCAAAACGCGTATCATTTACGGCACCTCCTGAATAGGGATATCTTTTATCTATAATACATCATAACTGCATCAAAACGGCATATTATTTTTTTCCACGGCCAGGCTTACGCTGACACGGAAAGTGACACAATCGTATACGCGGGCATATCATGGAGTGACGTGAGATACACGTTTTGCGCGGGGCAGCTATAAGCGTGCCCCGCCAATCCTAAGCAAAAGGAGCTTGGTGTCTTATATGAATATTTACCGGCAAAACGATAGACAACGGGGCTGCTGCCCAGCACCCAGCACGCCGTGTCCGCCATGTCCGCCGCCCTGCGTACAGTATTGCACAATGCCAGGGCCTCCGGGACCCGTGGGCCCGACAGGACCGCAGGGACCTGTTGGACCTCAGGGCCCTATTGGCGCCGTAGGTGCAACTGGCCCTACAGGCCCCACAGGACCTACAGGTCCAACGGGTCCTCAGGGCATACAGGGCGTTGCCGGAGCCACAGGTCCAGCGGGTATAGCAGGCTCTGCCGGCCCTGCGGGGCCAACCGGGGCTACTGGCCCAACTGGCCCGACAGGACCTGCAGGGGAGCCGGGACCTGGACTTACAGAGGCTACGACCTTTAACCCAGCGGCAACATATGCTCAGGGAGATCTTGTGCTTTATAACGGCGCGCTTTACAGAGCTGTTGTGAACGCCCCAACTGGGACGCCGGGGACATCTGCGGACTATGCGCTTATCACTGCGACCGAGACCGGGGCAACAGGCCCAACAGGTCCTACGGGCCCTGCCGGAGTGACAGGCCCCACCGGCCCCACAGGCGCAGCGGGAGCGGAAGGTGCAACTGGCCCCACCGGTCCTACAGGCCCTGCCGGAGTGATAGGCCCCACTGGCCCAACGGGTGCAGCTGGAACAGAAGGCGCAACCGGTCCAACCGGCCCCACAGGTCCCACAGGCCCTACAGGAGCTACAGGTGTACAGGGACTTGAAGGCCCCACCGGCCCCACCGGAGCTACCGGTCCCACAGGTCCAACCGGAGCCGCGCCTGCGCTGAACGCCCTCTATGCGACTAACGTGGGCTCCCAGCAGATAGCCACCAGCGGAGACAGGGCTACTTTCGATACTAATCAGGTAGAAGCGGGAACGGCGATTACGCATACTGCAAGTACCGACACGTTTAACATTACAGAAAATGGTATATACAGGATAACTTATTCTGTTGTGGCAACCAACGCGACCAGCGGCGGCACAGTCGGCGTACAGCTTGAAGATAACGGAACTGCCATTCCGGGCAGC
>CALXCS010000027.1 GCA_944386875.1 uncultured Oscillospiraceae bacterium | reverse complement strand
GGGATAGGGGATTGCAGACTTTCTGCCTTATAGAGCGCCTTTGCCGCACCGCCGGCTGCGACCCCAGGCGGGTGGGGCTGTCGGCCACCATAGGGGATCCTGAGGCGGCGGGGCGCTTCCTTTCCGCCGGCAGCCGCCGGGCCACCGTCGTCCCGCGCTTTGACGGGGGCAGGGAGGTCTGGCGGCTCTCCATGGAGCACTTTTTCAACACGGAGCCCCAGGCCGACCAGGGCAAGGCCCAGATTCCGGAGACGCCTGTGCCGGAGGCCCCCACCGACACCGCCCCCAAGGCAGCAGACCCGGGCATCGGATACATCTTTGAGCACACCAGGGGGAAAAAGTGCCTTATATTCACAAACTCCCGGGAGGAGTGCGAGGCCGTGTGCCAGAGCCTACGGCAGTACTGCGAGGCAAATGGGGAGCCCGACAGGTTCCTTATCCACCACGGCAACCTGTCGGCCTCATACCGTGAGAGCGCCGAGGCCGACATGAAGGACGACGGCTCCACCCTCTCCGTCTGCGCCACCGCCACGCTGGAGCTGGGCATAGACATAGGCAGGCTGGAGCGGGCATTTCATATTGACGCGCCCTTTACCGTATCGGGCTTTTTGCAGCGCCTGGGGCGCACCGGCAGGCGGGGGGACCCTGCGGAGATGTGGTTTGTAATGCGGGAGGACCATCCGGAGCCCAGGGCAATGCTGCCGGATATGATACCCTGGTACCTTATACAGGGCATAGCATTAGTGCAGCTATATATTGATGAGCGGTTTGTGGAGCCTCCCAGGGAAGGCCGGCTGCCCTACAGCCTGCTGTACCACCAGACCATGAGCACCCTGGCCTCCTGCGGGGAGATGACGCCGGGGGAGCTGGCCTCCAGGGTGCTGACCCTATCCAACTTCAGCCGTGTAACCCAGGAGGACTACCGGCTGCTGCTGCGGCACCTTTTGGAGATTGACCATATAAACATGACGGAAAACGGCGGGCTCATTGTGGGCATCACCGGTGAGCGCATTGTGAATAACTACAAGTTCTACGCCGTGTTCCAGGAGAACATCGAGTACACGGTAAGGGCCGGAAGCGAAGAACTGGGCACCATCGTAAAGCCGCCGCCTGTGGGCGACAAGATAGCCATAGCAGGCAGGGTCTGGGTGGTGGAGGAGGTGGATCACAAAAAACGTGTGGTCTACTGCACGCTGGTGAAGGGGAACATCCCCGCGTATTTTGGCGACGTGGCCGGCGACATACACACAAGGGTCTTGGAGCGCATGTTTACCGTGCTCTCAGAGGGCAGGGGCTACCCCTACCTTATGCGCCACGGCGTCTGCCGCCTTGAAGACGCCAGGGACACCTTCTCTAAAGCCGGCATAGGCAAAAGCCCCCTTATTCACCTGGGCGGCAACATGTGGGCGCTGTTCCCCTGGCTGGGCAGTTACGCCTTCCTGGCCCTGGAGCGGTTTTTGAAAATCCGCTGCGGGCGGGCCCTGGGCCTTAAGGGCCTCAGTTCCTCCAGGCCCTACTACATGCAGTTTACAATGAGGGCCACGCCGGAGGAATTCTATGAGATAACCGCCAGGGCGGCCCGGGAGGACTTTGACCCGCTGGAGCTTGTGTATCCAAAAGAGGTGCCGGTCTTTGAGAAGTACGACCAGTACCTGCCGGAATCGCTGGTGCGCAAGGGCTTCGCCTACGGGGTGCTGGATGTGGAGGGTATGAAAAAGCGCGTGCTGGGCTGGCCGGACGCCCCAATATCCGAAAAAAGCTGAGAAAAATCGCCCGTCTTTTGACGGGCGATTTTCTCTCATGTACAAAACCTCGCTTAAGTTCCGGCATCCGCAGATGCCGGAATAAATCTAAATCCCGTAATTTTCAAGGACATGCGCCTTGAAAATTACACTTCTCATGAAAGGCTTGCCGACAATTATGGGCCCCCAGAAAACCATTTAATGGTTTTCTGGGAGAGGAGGAGCAGCGGAGGGAACGAGCATTCATATTTATATGGATGCGAGCGATCCGCAGCTTGTGACGACGACATCGAGGCAAGCATTTCATGCAATCCCCTTGGGAAGAAAATCGAAGATTTTCTCCCAGACTCCCAGAGAGGCAGAGAGTGCGCCCTATGGGCGCACTCTCTGCCTCATTTTCGGAGCAAAACCGCAGATTTTGTCCCAGTAAATTTTAATAGTTCTCGGCCTTTATCTGGAAGTAGGCTCTGGGGTGTGCGCACACGGGGCAGACCTCAGGGGCCTCTTTACCGATGACGATATGTCCGCAGTTGGCGCACTGCCATATGGTATCCCCGTCCCTGGAAAAAACAAGGCCGCCCTCGATATTGGCGATGAGCTTTCTGTAGCGCTCCTCATGGTGCTTTTCAATTTCGCCCACCATGCGGAACTTGGCGGCCAGCTCGGCAAATCCCTCTTCCTCGGCCACCTTGGCAAAGCCGTCGTACATGTCTGTCCACTCGTAGTTCTCGCCGGCGGCAGCGTCAGCCAGATTCTCCAGAGTGCCTGGAACATCCCCGTTGTGAAGGTATTTGAACCAGATTTTGGCGTGCTCTTTCTCGTTGGCGGCAGTCTCCTCAAATATGTCCGCTATCTGCTGATAGCCGTCTTTCCTGGCTTTGGACGCATAGTAGGTGTACTTGTTCCTGGCCTGGCTCTCCCCTGCAAACGCCGTCATCAGATTTTCCTCTGTTTTTGTCCCCTTGAGCTTTTCGTAATCCATTTTACCTTGCCTCCTTTGTTCCTTAAAATAATCTATAGCCGGCCGCGTCAATCCTCATAGAGATCCCGCAGCATCGCTATCTCCTTTTTATACCCGTCCAGGTCGTTGGGCGTCTCCAGATAGAAGGGCAGAGCGCGCAGGGCCGGATGGTTAATTATCCTCTTAAAGGCGTCAAGCCCCAGGCTGCCGCCGCCTATCACCTCATGCCTGTCCTTGTGGCTCATAAACGGGTTCTTGCTGTCGTTTATATGGATGGCCTTCAGCCGGTTAAGGCCGATGACCTTGTCAAACTCGGTGAGCACCCCGTCCAAATCCCCCACAACGTCGTAGCCGGCGTCGTAAACGTGGCAGGTGTCCAGGCACACGCCGATTTTGTCCCCCAGGGCGGCCCTGTCGATTATCTCCCGCAGCTCCTGGAAGCGGGAACCCACCTCGGAGCCCTTGCCGGCCATTGTCTCCAGCAGGACTGTTGTCTGAAGGGACGGGTACATGGCCATGTCCAGCGTCTCCACAATAAGCTCTATACCCTTTTCAATGCCCTGGCCCACATGGCTGCCCGGGTGGAAGTTATACATATTGCCTGGTATGTTGTCCATACGCCTAAGGTCGTCGGCCATTGTGTTCCTGGCAAACTCCAGCACCTGGGGTTTTGCAGCGCAGGGGTTTATGGTGTAGGGCGCGTGGGCCAGAAGATGGGATATTCCCCGCTCCCGGGCTATATCCAGAAACTTTCCGATATCCTCCATATCCAGCTCTTTTGCAGCCCCGCCCCGGGGGTTTCGGGTGAAAAACTGAAACACATTGGAGCCGGTGTACTCTGCGTCTTTCGCCATGGCGCAAAAGCCCTTGGAGGCCGAGAGGTGGCATCCTATCATCAGCATGGCGGCGTCCTCCTTCAGCACTTTGATAGACGCCGTGGCCGGCGTCCCCTGGGAGCCTCCAGCCCCCGAAAGTAAAAATATTATAGCATATATTCCGCCGTTGTGTTATAATTTTTCTATGCAAAAGCATAGAAAAATCGGCCACGTGCCGCTTTCAGCGGCACGGCCATAAAATCAAGGCGCTCGGGCCGAGACGGCCCACATGCACGAAGCTCCATGCGTCGCGTTTTTTTGCCATTTTCGTGGCTCGCGCCCCATGGCGCATGGAGTTTCACATGGAAAAGCAGAAAATTCACAACTTGGGACGCCGTTCCCAGGGGGGAGGCTTATAAATGCGGGAAATTAATTGCAGCGATATTGAAAACGCCGTGGAGGAACTGTGCATCAGGGCCGCCACAATATTGACGCCTGATATGTGTTCCGCCATTGAGGAGGCTCTGGAAAGGGAGGTCAGCCCCGTGGGCCGCTCCGCCCTGCAGGACATAGTGGACAACTTCAAATGCGCCGCAGCCGATGACCTGCCCATATGCCAGGACACCGGCATGGCCGTGGTGTTCGCAGATATAGGGCAGGATGTACACATAACAGGCGGCGACTTTAATGAGGCGGTAAATCGGGGAGTGGCCAGGGGCTATGTAAACGGTTTTCTCCGGAAATCCGTGGTCTCGGACCATTTCCGGCGGGTGAACACAGAGGACAACACGCCGCCTGTCATAGTAGCCAGGATTGTCCCGGGGGACAGCCTTACCCTGACGGTGGCCCCCAAGGGTTTCGGCAGCGAGAACAGGAGCGCCATGCGGATGTTCCTGCCCTCCGCCTCCAGGGAGGAGTTTGAGGACTTTATAACGGACGTGGTGCGCCGTGCCGGAGCGGATCCGTGCCCGCCCATCGTTGTGGGCGTGGGGATCGGCGGCACCGTGGAGAAGGCGGCGGAGCTGGCAAAGCGCGCCCTGATACGCCCTCTGGACCAGCCAAACCCCGATGAGTTTTACAGGGATATGGAGGCTTCCACTCTGGCTAAAATTAACAACCTGGGCATAGGCCCCCAGGGCTTCGGCGGCAGGAGCACGGCTCTGGCCGTCAACATAGAAGCCTTCCCTGTACACATAGCCGGAACATCATGCGTTGTGAATATAGGCTGCCACGCCACACGCCACGCTACGGCGGTATTATAAGTTATTGCGCGGGTTTTCTCATAATTATGAGAAAACCCGCAGTTTTTTGTTGACAATATAACGCTTCTCTGATAATATATTTAGGCGCTCCAAAGACAGCAGGTGGCTTTGCCGTAAGTCCTGCCGAGGATAGCAGACCAATAAGTTTGCTCTTTTGTCCTTGTGTCTTTGACTCAAGGGCTTTTTTGTTGGATGCGACTATTTTACCGGAGGTGAAACAACATGCCCAATGCAAAGGTTTTAAGCGAAAAGCAGGCTATCGTGGCTGCCCTCTCCGAGAAGCTGACCAGCGCCGCAGCAGGCGTTCTGGTGGACTACTCCGGCATTTCCGTGGCTGACGACACCGCAATGCGCAAGAAAATGCGCCAGGAGAACGTGGACTACTCCGTAGTTAAGAACACCCTGCTGAGATTCGCCGCAAATAACGCCGGCCTCTCTGAGCTGGATCCCCTTCTCAACGGTACCACTTCCATAGCTCTCAGCACTGAGGATCCCATTGCACCTGCAAGGATTGTCAGCGAGTACGCTTCCAAACTTCAGAACTGCTTTGAAATCAAAGGCGGCTTTATGGACGGCCATGTTATCTCCATAGACGAGATCAACGCCCTGGCTAAGATCCCGCCGCTGCCGATACTCCGCGCCCAGGCCCTCGGCACCATGCTTGCGCCTATTACAAGCCTGGCCATCGTACTGAAGGCCATCGCGGAAAAAGACGGAGCTCCTGCAGAGGAGACCGCACCGGAAGCAGAAGCTGCTCCCGCAGAGTAATCTAACTTAATTTTAAAAACGTATACAGGAGGATATATAAAAATGGCCAGTGAAAAGACCGCTGCCCTTATCGAAGAGATAAAGGCCCTTACAGTTCTTGAGCTCTCTGAGCTCGTTAAGGCTCTTGAAGAGGAATTCGGCGTTTCCGCCGCTGCTATGGCTGCTCCCGCTGCCGGCGGCGCTGCCGCTGCTCCCGCCGCCGAGGAGAAGACCGAGTTTGACGTTGTCATGACCGAGTTCGGCGCTGAGAAGATCAAGGTTATCAAGGTTGTCCGTGAGATCACCGGACAGGGCCTTGCCGAGGCTAAGGCCACCGTCGAGGGCGTTCCCGCCAAGATTAAAGAGGGCGTCTCCAAGGACGAGGCCGAGGAGATCAAGAAGAAGCTGGAAGAAGCCGGCGCAAAGGTAGAGCTGAAGTAATCGGCGTTTTAATATCGCAGCACCAGGGCCGCAGGAGATATCCTGCGGCCTTTTTTTGCCGGTAAAGGCGCCACGCGGCCTCACGCGGGGCTCTGCCCCTCGTCCTCACGCACCAGGGGTGCGAAGGCAGGCCGTCCGTTGCACGGACGGGGGTCGGCCGCGAGGGGCTGCGCCCCTCTGCCTCCCAATACCACCCCCATTTTCTTTTTTTCTTGAAAAAGAAAACGGCGGTGGAGCCGTCAAAAGAAAAAACGCTTATGGGTGCAAATTTGGCACTCATAAGCGTTTTACGTTTCTACTCATCCCTAGCACTGTATTGTCTTCAGCGTCCACCTCGCTTAGCCGCTTATATTGGCAGAGGCTTGAGGACTTGGTATCCCTCGTCCTTCGTCCTGGGGTCACCTCATAGGGGGCCGCGCGTCCTCGCCCTGCTTGCAAAGTTCAGAGCGCAGCAGAGCTGCACTCTTCACAGCATAGCAGGCTCGTCCTTTCCCCAACGGGCAACAGCCCGTCGGGGGCCCCATAAACCCGCTGCGCTGGGCTTCGGTTTGTTTTGCCAGGCTTTAGGGCTTTGCCAGGCTGGGGTGTTTCCAAAGAGGGGCTACGTCCCTCTTTGGTCGGTGGGGGTGCAGGGGGGAATC
>CALXCS010000026.1 GCA_944386875.1 uncultured Oscillospiraceae bacterium | reverse complement strand
ACTTTAACTGCGTTTTCCAGGCCGCCGCAGCAGGGCACCTCCATACGCACAAGTGTGACGCTTTTTATATTATTGCGGCCTATTATTTCCCCTAATTTTTCAGAGTAGTCAACCATATCGAGCTTTGGGCAGCCAACCAGAGTTACATGTCCATGCATAAAGTGCTGATGGAAATCAGCGTACGCATAGGCGGTGCAGTCGGCGGCAATAAGAAGTTTTGCTCCTTCAAAGTATGGCGCGGATATAGGGGCCAGCTTTATCTGCACGGGCCATTGGGCCAGTTGGGATTCGGCGCAATTTGCATACGTTTGTGCTGGCCTGGCTGCCTGATTCCGCATAAACACACGGCTGGCAGCTCCAGGGCAACCGGCGTGATTGCACATTTCAGTTTTGTCCTTATTTTCAATTACTGCCTGCTGGCTGTAAGCGGCGGCCTCACGCTCTTCAAATGATATGGCGTCTTCAGGACATGCGGGGAGGCAGTCCCCCAGACCGTCGCAATAATCGTCTCTGAGCAGTCTGGCTTTTCCATCAATCAGGCCGATTGCACCCTCGTGACAGGCTTGCACGCACAGGCCGCATCCGCTGCACTTTTCTTCATCAATTTTGATTATTTTTCGTATCATCGAAACAGTCCTCCTTATACTCCCAATTTCAGATATATCTGGCGTGCCGCAGCAGACGTGCCGCGCGCACTGTGCGCGGGTGTGGCAGGGCTCCGCAATAACTTGATGCATCTGATTGCTTGACTGTTGCTTTTTTACGTTAATTATAGTAAAACTTTTATAAAGATGACGTTGTATTTACAACAAAATAGGTGGATAATGAGAGAATTCATAGAAGTTTTAAAAAATTCAGCGCTATTTGAAGGCACAGAAGAGCACGAGATCATATCAATGCTGAAATGCCTGCAAGGGAAAGGAAAAAAGTATGGGAAAGGGGAGTATGTGCTACGAGCAGGGGAGATGTCTGTGAGCGTATCGATTTTGCTGAAAGGACGGCTGCTAATACAGAATGATGACTACTGGGGTAATAGGAGCATAGTAAACAGCATAGGCCCTGGAGAGGTTTTTGGAGAGGCGTATGCTGTCCCAGCGGGCAAACCGGTACTGAACGATGTAGTTGCCCAGGAGCAGAGCCTTGTAATGAGCTTTGACCTGAGCAAAATATTGACTACGTGTCCAACGGCTTGCCCGTTCCACTCACGGATAATAAAGAATTTGTTCTTTGCTGTATCCAAAAAGAACCAACTGCTGGTTGAAAAATTATGGCATATTTCGCGGCGCACTACAAGAGAGAAACTGATATCCTATCTCTCTCAGGAGGCGGCACGCAATGGCAGCGGCAGTTTTACAATACCGTTTAATAGGCAACAGCTGGCAGACTTTCTATTTGTGGACAGAAGTGCAATGTCAGCAGAGTTGGGAAAAATGCGTGAACAGGGGCTTATTGAGTTTGAACGCAATAAGTTTACGCTACTGAATAAACGGGTGAGATAATTACAAACCTTATGTATGCTATAATGTTTAGCGGGAGGTGCAGATTATGCAGCGACTTACTGTAGGCCAGATGGCTAAGCTGAATCATGTTTCAGAGCAAACCCTGAGACTTTATGACCGCATAGGGCTCTTCTCGCCCGCCCACAGGGGAGAGAACGGCTACAGGTACTATGATATAAAGCAAAGCGCCCTTTTGGACATAATCCAGTATATGAAGAGTCTGGGAATTTCCTTGAAAGATATAAAAAAGCAGCTTGAAGGCAGGGACCTGACTATGATCGAGTCGGCCCTGCGGGAAAAACAGCGCCAGACGGAGGAAGAGATCAAGCGGTTAAAAACCCAGCGGCGTGCGCTGGAGAGGACGATTGAGAGTTTCTCCAGGTACCGCAGCGCACCGCCTGACGGGACACTCCAAATGGAGTACATAGGTCAGCGGCAGATGTATGTGGTGGACACACGGGTAAACTTCTACGACTACGATTTTGAGCATTACGAGAACTCGCTTCGCAGGCTCCAGGACAGCCTTGTCAAGGACGATCTGCCGCAGATATATTTCTGCAATGCAGGGACAATACTCAGCCGCGAGAACTTTTTGGCCTGCAGATTTTACTCCACAAGGCTTTTTGTCTTTGTGGATCGGGAATTTGTGCCCGAACAGCTGACTACCACGCTCCCAGCCGGAAATTATGCCTGTATATACTGCGACGATTTTTATAAAGAGAAGGCGTATATTTTCAGGCTTAGGGCTTATATTAATGAAATAGGGTATGAGGTCTGCGGCGACTATATATGCGAGTCGATAGCCGATATACCCGTTGCCAGGACTGACTCCAGAGGTATGTATCTCAGATTGCAGGTGCCGGTGAGATTTCGTTAAAAAAATATCAAAATATTTCTTGACCTTATACCAAATACAACCTTTATAATAAAGACATAATAGCTGAGGGATATGGTTCCTCAAATTATGAAAGGAAGGTATAATCATGGTCAACCTTGAGAAAATTCGTGTAGTTCAGTACGGCTGCGGGAAAATGAGTAAGTATATCCTCCGATATCTTTTCGAAAAAGGCGCAGAAATTGTCGGCGCCATTGATACAAACCCTGAAATTGTCGGTATGGATGTTGGAGACTATGCGGGACTTGGCGTAAAGCTCAATGTGCCTATCCGCTCCGATGCTGACGCGGTGCTTGACGAGTGCGACGCCGACATTGCCGTTGTTACGCTCTTCAGCTTTATGAGCGATGTTCTTCCGCATTTTGAAAAATGTCTTTCCAGGGGCATTAATGTTGTGACAACATGTGAGGAGGCCATATATCCGTGGACTACCTCCGCTGCTATTACAAACAGGCTGGACAAGCTGGCCAAGGAGAATAACTGCACCATCACCGGAACGGGTATGCAGGATATTTTCTGGGTCAATATGATCGGTGCTGTTGCGGGCGGCGTGCACAACATCAAGAAAATTGAGGGCGCTGTAAGCTACAACGTAGAGGACTACGGTCTGGCTCTGGCAAAGGCCCACGGCGTAGGCCTGACTCCCGATGAGTTTGAAGCTCAGATAGCTCATCCCGAGACCATAGACCCGTCTTACGTCTGGAATTCCAATGAAGCGCTGGCAAACAAGCTGGGCCTCACAATAAGCTCCATAAGCCAGAAGTGCGTTCCCTATTTTTATGACACTGACCTGTGGTGCGGAACCACCGGCGAGACTATTAAAAAGGGCAACTGCATCGGCATGAGCGCCGTTGTCACAACAGAGACATTCCAGGGAATAACAATAGAGACCCAGTGCATCGGCAAGGTGTATGGCCCTGATGACGGCGATATGTGCGACTGGAAGATCATCGGTGAACCAGATACCGAGTTCCACGTTGTAAAACCGGCGACTCCTGAGCACACCTGTGCCACTCTTGTGAACAGAATACCCACCATACTCAACGCCCCGGCAGGATATATAACCGCTGAGAAGCTGGATGATGTGGAATATCTCACATATCCTATGAACATGTACGTCGACTAAACCGCCTGATTTGCTTACAATAAAAAGGTGAAGGGAGATCCCTTCACCTTTTTTGTATGGCTGCATTTTCTGCAGCGTACCACACCGCTATCTTCCAAAGGCCTGCCGGAGCCGCTGCAGGAAGAGCTCTGCCGCGGGGGAAAATATCTGATCTCTACACCAGATAATGCTCAGTTCTGAGGAGAGCTCCGGCTCCATTAGCC
>CALXCS010000025.1 GCA_944386875.1 uncultured Oscillospiraceae bacterium | reverse complement strand
GAAATATCATATTCCGTTATATTCTCCCATCTGGGGAATGGGATTAGAAAGGTGGGCAATTTTTATGAATAAAATCATTTCCATAATGCTCTCGCTGATTTTATGCCTGTCTCTAGCCGCCTGCGGCAGTCAGACACCCGAAAAGCAAAACGCAGGCGACAATGCCCCGCCGGAAAGCGGCGTGTCTGGCGGCATACAGGGATCGGAGGATGAAAATCCGAACAGTTCGGATGAAGAAGACCCCAACGCTTTTCATTTTACCCGCGAGAATTTCCCCCGTTTGGATGGTTCCACATCCACAGTACCTTTCGCCCAGGCGGTATGCAGCGTCCTTTTAGGGGAGAGCCGCCAGCAGGTATCGGATTTAGTGAGCTTTTCCCGCACTACTGCTTCCTATCAGGCGCTCATGTCCGGAGAAGCGGACCTTCTTCTGGCAGCAGAGCCGGAGGCCTGGGTACTGGAACAGCTTCAGAGCGGTGGCAAGTGGCTCATGACGCCCTTTGCTATTGACGCTCTGGTCTTTATAGTCCAGCAGGACAATCCTGTAGATAGCCTGACAATAGAGCAGATCCGGCAGATATACTCCGGAGAGATAACAAACTGGAGCCAGGTAGGCGGCAGCGATGAACCCATAACGGCTTTCCAGCGCAACAGCGAGGCGGGGTCCCAGGCCCTGATAACAAAGCTTGTAATGGGTGAGACTCCATTTATGGACCCGCCTGCTGATTACATCCCGTCCATGGAGGGTATGATGACCGCAGTCAGGGATTTTGACGGCGGTACAGGCGCCCTTGGATATACCGTCTATTATTATGCCAATGATATGAAAATGGCCGAGGGCTTAAAAATTCTCTCCATTGAAGGCGTGGCTCCCAGCGGCGATACTATCGCCTCAGGGGATTATCCTCTCCTTAACCCATACTTTGTGTCCATAGAAAAAGACGCGCAGGAGGACAGCCCCACCAGGGTACTCTATGACTGGATACTCTCCCCAGAGGGCCAGGCGCTGGTGGAGCATGAGGGCTATACGCCCGTGGGAGAAACTAAAGAGTGACCTATTGGCGTATCACTATAGTCAAAAAGAAGCAGACTTTTACGTCTGCTTCTTTATCTTTATTATTCGCCCCGCTGCTCAACCTTGCGTATTTTTCCGCTGATTGTCTTGGGCATCTCTTTTACAAACTCAATGGAGCGAATCCACTTATACTCCGCAATTCGGCTGTTGCAGAACTCCCTTATCTCCTTCTGCAGTTCCAAGCTAGGTTCATACCCAGGCGCAAGTACGATAACCGCCTTTATCGCCTGGCCCCTCAGCGGGTCGGGGATACCTATCACCGAGCACTCCATAACTGCCGGATGTTCCATAAGGACATTTTCAATTTCAAAGGGGCCGACGCGGAACCCGCCGGTCTTTATAACATCGTCAATACGGCCGTTAAACCAGAAGTATCCATCCTCGTCTCTCCATGCCGTATCTCCCGTGTGGTATATTCCGCCTCTCCAGACATATTTATAGAGGTCCTCGTTTCCATTATACTCGGAAAATATACCTGCCTGGCGGCGGCCATCTGACGGCGGGATAATCACTATCTCGCCAATCTCACCTGCTTTGGCGTACTCCCCATCGTCGTTTAGAAGCTCCACATGGTAAAGGGGCGTGGGCTTGCCCATGGAGCCTGGCCTGGAAACAGCACCCACAAGATTTGCCAGTATCAGTGTAGATTCTGTCTGTCCAAACCCCTCCATCAGCGTAAGCCCCGTCTGTTCCTTAAAAAGGCGGAAGACTTCAGGATTCAGCGCCTCGCCAGCTGTTGTCACATACTTCAGGGACGGCATATCCATAACACCTTTTTTCACAAGGTATCTGTATACCGTCGGCGGTGCGCAAAAGCTGGTGACGTGATATTTATTTATTATTGCCATCAGCTGTTTTGGGTCGAAATTGTCAAAATCGAACACCATAACGGCGCAGCCGCACAGCCACTGTCCGTAAATTTTGCCCCAGGACGCCTTTCCCCAGCCTGTCTCTGCTACTGTCAGGTGCAGACCTCCGTCCTCTACGTTCTGCCAGTGCCTGGCGGTGAGTATATGAGCCAGGGTATATGTGTGATCATGTATGACGCCCTTCGGGTATCCGGTTGTACCTGAAGTAAAGTACATAATCATCGGATCTGAGGCCAAAGTGAGTTCACGTTCCATCGTATCCGGAGCAGCCTCCACCTGGGCAGTGAGGTTATAAAAGCCCTGAGCCTCTCTCTCGATTGTCCATGCGGCTGTCACAGAGCCGGTCTTCTCAAGGGCTCGGCCAACTTTTTTCAATATCCCCTCGTCCGGAGAGCACACGACCCCCTTTATTGAGGCAGCCTCAATCCTATATATAATATCATCCGTGGTGAGCATGTGGGTTACCGGTATCATCACCGCGCCAATTTTATGCAGGGCAACAGATACATACCAGTACTCATAGTGGCGCTTCAGCATAACCATTACCCTGTCGCCTTTTTTTATCCCATGGGCGTGCATCACATTGGCAGCTTTTGTGCTGAGTCTGGATATATCCTCAAAGGTGAAAATTCTCTCTTTCCCCTCAGTATTGCACCATATAAGCGCCCTCTTCTGGGGCTCATGGCGGGCAATCTCATCCACGACATCATATCCGAAATTATAGTTATACGGATACTTTATCTGAAAGTCGCTTAAAAGGCCCTGCTCGTCAAATGTCTCCTCACAGAACTGCTTGTATATACTCATTTACTTTTCTCCTGGATCTCCATAGCACGTTCGTAAAATTCAGGGTACCGCTTTTTCAGGTTCACCGGCACCCTTGTGGCAGTATCCAGAAAACAGTGGCCGCTCTCGCCAACCGCGGAGGGTCTGTCCTCACCCTGCCTGAATATCTCATAGCTGAAGGCGGCGCGCACACCATTAAAGCTGGTGAGCTTGGTGCGCACATGGACTATGTCATCAAAATGCAGAGGGCGCAGATACTGTGCGGAAACTCCCGTAACAGGCATTATAATCCCCTGTGCCTCCATGGCGGTGTACTCATAGCCCAGATTTCGCATAAAGTCCATCCTTGCCTCCTCCATTATACGAATATAATTGGAGTGGTGGACTATGCCCATGTTGTCCGTCTCATAATAATATATACGCCTGGTATAATCGCGGCCGCAGTTTCCGCTCATTTCTTGCCTCCCATATCCGGTACGCCCAGATTGCGGAACCTTTCAAACCTTTGCCGGACCAGCTCATTGGCATCCATCGCCCCAAGCTCTCTGAATTCTCTTGATAGCTTTACCCGAAGTTTCTCGTAGAAACTCTCCTTGCCTAATTCCTGCTCAGGTATTATCTCCTCGATTACGCCCAGGGCCAGTGCGTCTGTGGCGGTAAGTTTCAAGCTCTCAGCCGCCTCGTCTGCCTTTGAAGCGTCCTTCCAGAGTATGCTGGCGCACCCCTCTGGGGATATGGCGGAGTATACGGCGTTCTCCAGCATCCATACCCTGTCGGCAACCGCCAGGGCCAGGGCTCCGCCGCTGCCCCCTTCGCCTATCAAAATGGACACCGACGGTGTCTTCAGTGCCATCATCTCCATAATGCACTGGGCAATGGCCTGTCCCTGTCCCCGTTCCTCTGCGCCTATTCCGCAATAGGCGCCCGAAGTGTCCACAAGACAGATCACAGGTCTCCCGAATTTTTCAGCCTGTTTCATAAGGCGCAGAGCCTTTCTGTACCCCTCCGGATGCGGCGCGCCGAAATTATGCGCCACACGTTCTTTGGAGTTGCGCCCCTTTTCAATGGCGATCACCGTAACCGGTCTTCCGTCCAGATACCCGATGCCGCCAACAATCGCCTCGTCGTCGGCGTAGTTTCTGTCTCCGTGCAGTTCAATAAAGCCAGTGATAATATTCTCAATATAGTCAACGCCGGTGGGCCTGCCGTTCTGTCTGGCAAGTCTCACCCTGTCGTACGCTTTAGATACTGTATTTTTAGCCAACGCGCTCACCTCCGGCGTGCATTTTCAGAAGCTGCGCTATAGTAGCCTTTTGAGTGGATCTGGGAACTATAGCGTCCACAAATCCGTGTTCCAGAACAAATTCAGCCTTCTGGAATCCGGCAGGGAGCTTTCTCCTGGTGGTCTGTTCTATCACCCTGGGTCCGGCAAATCCTATAAGCGCCCCGGGCTCTGCAAGTATCACGTCGCCGTCCATGGCAAAGCTGGCGGTAACGCCTCCTGTAGTTGGGTCAGTGATCACCGTCAGATAAAAAAGGCCAGCTTCAGAGTGGCGCTTTACAGCGCCGCTCGTCTTCGCCATCTGCATAAGGGACAGGATCCCCTCCTGCATTCTGGCGCCGCCGGAGACAGTGTATCCCACCACCGGCAGTCCCAGTTCAATGGCTCTCTCAAAGGTCCTTGTTATCTTCTCTCCTACTACTGTACCCATAGAGCCCATCATAAAATATGGCTCCATTACAAAAATGCAGCAATCCTCACCATCTATTTTAGCCCTGCCGCAGACTACCGCCTCTGATTCCCCGCAGGCGTTGCGCGTATTCTCCAGCTTTGTCATATAGCCTGGAAAATCCAGTATGTCCCTGGAGGTTACGCCGGCGTCCCATTCGGAAAAAGTATCGGCATCACATATAAAATTAATCCTCTGCCTGGCATTCATTCTGAAATGATAGCCGCATTCACATGTGTTGTGATTTGCCCATAGTTGACTCAACGGCACCATTTTCCGGCAGTTGGGGCATGGTTTAGAGGGCTCATTCTCATCCGCGCTGGCCACCTGGACAGACTGGCGTCCTCCTTTTTCCAGCTCATTTTTCGGCTTAAACAGAAACTCTATAAATGGCACTTAAAACACCTCATTTGGCAAAAAAAGATAGATCATAGCTTCCATCCCTGAACTTACTGTCATTTACTATATCTATCTGCTCCTCAATGTTGTTGGGAACACCGTCTATAACAAGTTCGCAAAGCGCCGCCTGCATTTTTCTCAGCGCCTCCTCCCTGGTGCCGGCATACACTATCAGCTTTCCCAGGAGCGAGTCGTAGTAGGGCGATATGCTAAACCCCGCTACCAGGAACGTGTCAAATCTGACAAATGGTCCCCCTGGAACATGGAGGAAGTTCACCTTTCCCGGGGCAAGAGCGTTAATGCGGCACTCTATGGCTGAACCACGGAGGTTTATGTCCTGCTGGGCATACCCAAAAGGTATGCCTGCCGCCACACGGATCTGCCACTTTACCAGGTCGATCTGGGTCAGCTCCTCTGTAACTGTATGCTCCACCTGGAGTCTTACATTCATCTCCATAAAGTAAAAGCTGCCGCCGCTATATAAAAATTCCAGTGTGCCCACGCCCACATATCCTATCTTTTTAACAGCGCTGGTAATCTTATCAAAAAGCTCCTCCCGCTGCTGCGCACTCACAACAGGCGACGGCGTCTCTTCAATGAGTTTCTGGTTGTTGCGCTGAATTGAACAGTCCCTGTCGCCAAGGCATGCCACATTGCCGCTCTCATCGGCAATTATCTGCACCTCAATATGTTTGGCAGGATACAGATATTTCTCCATATAAACGGCTCCGTCTCCAAATGACGCCTCGCCCTCGCTGACGGCGGCATGAAAAGCACGCTCCAGTTCCCCAGGTTCCCTCACCAAACGTATCCCGCGCCCGCCGCCGCCTGAGCGCGCCTTCAGCATCACGGGATAACCTATTTTTTCTGCCTCGCTCCGGGCCTGGGCTAATGTGGAAAGTACAGTAGAACCTGGTATCACTGCAAGTCCCGCCTCCTGCATCCGGCGTTTTGTCATCTCTTTGCTGGCCAGAGAGCGCATATTTTCAACAGAAGGGCCTATGAAAACTATACCGTTTTTAAGGCAGAGCTGAGCGAAATGCTCGTTCTCCGACAGGAAACCGTATCCCGGATGTATGGCCTGTGCCCCAGATACAAGGGCAGCAGAAATTATCCTGTCCTCCCGCAGATAGCTGTCGGCGGCTTCGGGGCCTCCTATGCAGTAGCTCTGATCAGCCAGCGCCACATGCAGTGCATCGGAATCCGCCGTGGAATAGACTGCAACAGTTGAAATTCCCATTTCTTTGCAGGCTCTGATTATCCTTACGGCAATTTCTCCCCTGTTGGCAATCAGTATTTTGGAAAACATCTGTCACTCTCCTACAACGGCAAAGGAGAACTCTGCCTTGACGCAGAGTTTCCCTTCTACAAAACCTTTACCTTCCGCAAAATAAAAGGGCTCCTTGGCCCGCGTTATACGGCATTCCGTCTCAAAAGTATCGCCCGGCCGCACAGGACTTTTAAAGCGGACCTTGTCAAGGCCGGTGTACATTGGCAGCCTTCCATCTGCCATAACGTCTTTTAAAAGGACGCAGGCGGACTGGGCAAGTATCTCGCACAGCACAACTCCCGGAACCACCGGGTTGCCGGGGAAATGGCCGTCCAGAAACCACTCATCCCCGCGAACATGGTACTTGCCTCTGGCAATATCGCCGTCCATAACAGACTCATCGATTAAGAGCATATTGCCCCTGTGGGGCAATATTTCCATTATCTCATTGCGGTCCAATTACCTGGCCTCCTTTATGCGGAACAGGACGTGTCCGTAATCAACCACCTGGCTGTCCCCGACGCACACCTCGGTTATCACTCCATCCCTGTCCGAGGTGATCTCATTCATCAGCTTCATGGCCTCTATTATGCACAGCACGTCGCCCTTGTGTACTGTGTCGCCCACTTTGACAAAAGGCTCAGCGTTTTCCGCCGGCGCACAGTAAAAAACTCCCACCATAGGCGAACAGAACTCACTTCCCAAGTCCTGGTTTGAAGTCTCCGCAATCCCGCCTGTTGCCTGCTGCTGCACCGGCACGGCCAGAGCCGGAGCAGCAGCGGGGGCCCGCTCCAAACGCAGCGTAGAGCCCCCCTCGGTTATCTCAAAGCCGGTGAGTCCCAGCTCAGACATAAGCTTAGCATATCTCTTTATGTCCTTTTCTTCCATACTCATATCCTCTTCATGGCAAGGCAGGCGTTGTGTCCGCCGAAGCCCAGTGAATTTGAAAGGGCCAGATCTATATCAGCCTTAACCGCCTTGTTGGGAACATAGTTTAAATCGCACTCCGGATCCGGCTCCAGCAGATTTATAGTGGGCGGTATTATCCCCTCGCCCAGTACTTTCACGCAAACCAGCGCCTCGGCGGCTCCGGCAGCGCCCAGCATATGGCCTGTCATAGATTTTGTGGAGCTTATTATAATATCTGCGGCCTTTTCCTCGCCAAAGGCTGTTTTTACTGCGATAGTCTCAATCTTATCATTGAGCGGCGTCCCAGTTCCATGGGCATTTAAATATATCCGCTCAGAGCCACTATATCCGGATTCAGACAACGCCTGGCGCATCGCATTTACGCCGCCCATACCGTCCGGCCTGGGGGCGGTGATGTGGTAGGCGTCGCAGGTGGAACCATAGCCCGTTATCTCGCAGTATATCTTGGCGCCTCTGGCAACAGCCCTCTCGTACTCCTCGAGGATCAGCGCCGCGCCGCCCTCGCCAATCACGAAACCTCCGCGCCGCTTATCAAAAGGCAGGCTTGCCGCATTGGGATCGCTGGCAGTGGACAGTGCCTGCATGTTAATAAAACCTGCAACACCGCAATCTGTTATCGACGCCTCAGATCCACCGGTTATCATGGCGTCGGCATATCCGTGACGTATTGCCCTGACAGCCTCTCCTATGGCATTTGCTCCCGAAGCGCAAGCAGTAACTGCAGGCATGGCGGCTCCCTGACAATTAAAACGTATGGCTATTGAGCCTGCTGCCATATTTGCAATCATCATTGGCACAAAATATGGCGATACGCGGCGGGGGCCTTTCTCCATCAGCTTTGTATGCTCATTTATGAAGGTCTGAATACCGCCTATACCCGTGCCAAAATAGACGCCTATCCTCTCAGGCTCCACTGTTCCGATTACGCCGCTGTCTTCAACAGCCTGGCACGCGGAGGCGATTGCGAACTGAGTAAACCTGTCGGTCCGCAGAGTCTCCGCCTTGTCCATATATGCCTTAGGGTCAAAGTCTTTCACCTCTGCGCCAAGCTTAGCCTTGAAGTCAGTAGTGTCAAAATGCGTTATTGGGCCAATACCGCATACTCCGTCAGTTATGTTTTTCCAGAACTCCTCCACCGTATTGCCAACAGGGCTTATGATTCCAAGTCCGGTAACTACGACTCTTCTCATTTTTTCTCCTTCCTCACATGGCCATGCCGCCGTCTATACGGACTACCTCGCCTGTTATGTATGAGGCTCCGTCTCCCGCGAGAAATGCAGCAAGCTCCGCGACTTCCTCAGGCTGACCCATTCGTTTTAATGGAATCGCCGCCAGTATTTCCTGGTTGTCGCCCAGTCCTTCGGTCATGTCCGTCTTTATAAAGCCTGGGGCAATGGCATTGCACGTTATCCCCCTGGGCGCCAATTCCCTTGCCGTAGCTTTAGTCAGGCCAATTATCCCCGCCTTTGACGCGGAGTAATTTGCCTGGCCGGCGTTTCCCATAATTCCGGAAACCGAACTGATATTTATTATTCTGCCGCCCCGCTGCCTGATAAATATGGGGGCGCAGTGTTTTATCATATTAAATGTGCCTTTAAGGTTGACAGAGACAACGCTGTCAAAATCCGGCTCGTTCATCATAGCAATCAGTTTATCCCTGGTAATCCCAGCGGAGTTCACCAGGACGTCTATCCTGCCCATGTCGCCTTTGATCTGAGCCACAGTCTCTTTAACCGCACCAAAGTCTGAGACATCGCACTTATAAGCCTTTGCTTTGACGCCAAATTTTTCGCACTCGGCAACAGTTTGCAAAGCGGCAGTATCGTTGCCGGCATACACAATGGCTATCTGCGAACCCTGGGAGGCAAGCTTCAGGGCAATCGCCTTTCCAATACCTCTGGATCCTCCAGTAATCAGGGCAGTCTTGCCTGTCAGCATACTCCTATTCCCTCCAGTGCCTCCGATATCGACTTTGCGTCTTCGCCTCTGTAAACATGCGCCTCAGGCGCTGTTTTAGAAATAAGCCCGCACAGAGTCTTGCCGGGTCCCGCCTCAATAAATGTGTCTATCCCAGACGACACCATGTGCTCGACTATCTTCTGCCAGCGGACAGGGCTCTCTATCTGCTTTGAGAGCAGCTCAACGTAGTCTCCCCCATAGGGAAGGCCAGTGTAATTTGAATACATGGTTATACTGGGCGTCCTGATCTGGAAATCTCCAAGGACTCCCTTGAATTTTTCGGCGGCTGCGGCCATAAATGGCGAGTGGAACGCACCCTTAACTTTCAGCGGAAGCGCCCTGCCTCCCGCAGCTTTAACGTCTTTTGAAAACTGTGCCAGCT
>CALXCS010000024.1 GCA_944386875.1 uncultured Oscillospiraceae bacterium | reverse complement strand
GGCCTCGAGTTCCGGTTCTGCCAAATCCAATTATATGACGGACAGAATTGACCTGGCTGTGACACTCCAGCACAGGAGACCTGGCAGCAACGTCTGGATAGAGACAGAGAGCTGGTATACAAGCAGCAATTATTATGTACTGTTGGAGCCTGACCCAATTCAGGTTGACAGCGGCTATGAGTACAGGACAAGGGTTATCGCCACGGTTTATGACCAGTACGACAACTTTGTGGAGTCGGTGGTACTTTACTCCGGCACAGACATCTATTGATCCCACGGCGTATTACGCTGAAGAAAACTATTAAATTCTATTATTAAAAGATAATAAGCTGATTCACATAGTAAATAAAGGGACTGCCGCAGCTTGACTGCGGCAGTCCCTTTATTGCGGGATTTCATTTTGCGCTGTTGGGCGCTTTTTTTACCATCTGTATGTGCATCAGGACCATCAGGGCCAGTATCGCCAGCAGATAGACCGGCAGCAGCGCAGGGGTTATGTGGTTTGCCATAAGGCCGAATATGGGGGGCATGACGCAAGTTCCCACATAGGCGCTGGCCATCTCCACGCCGATTATGGACTGGGAGAGCTGGGGGCCGAAGGTGGCGGGGGTTGAGTGTATCACGCTGGGGTATATTGGGGCGCAGCCCAGGCCGATGAGTATGAACCCAGCCAGGGAGAGCTCATAAGGCCCCGGTATAAGCATGGTTATCACGCCGACGCCTATGATGATCTGGCCCATGCGGATCATCTGGTGATCTGAAAACTTTATGGTGATAAACCCGCTGATGGCCCTGCCCACGGTTACGCCTATATAGAAGAGGCTGGCGAAGGAGGCGGCGATATCGGCGGGGACGCCCCTATACAAGGTGAGGTAGCTGCTGGCCCACAGGGCCGTGGTCTGCTCAATGGCGCAGTAACAGAAAAAGCAGAGCATGACCTCCTTGGCCCCTGGAATAGCTATCACCTGGCGCAGCGTCAGGGACTTGGCAGAGCGCTCTTCCTCCTGGCCGCCAATCCGGCGCTTCCACAGGGGAAGGCTTATAAAAAGGATAAGGGTCAGGGCTATCTGGATAAACGCTATATATCTGTATCCGGCGTTCCAGCCGTGGCCGCCGGTGAGGGCATAGCCCATTATGTACGGCCCTATCGTGGCTCCCACGCCCCACATGCAGTGGAGCCAGCTCATATGGCGGCTTTTAAAGTGGAGGGCCACGTAGTTATTAAGCGCCGCGTCCACGCTCCCAGCGCCCAGGCCGTAGGGGATTGCCCACAGCAGCAACAGCCAGTAGGAGCGGGTCACGGAGAATAAGAACAGCGCGGCGGCGGTCATGCCCACGCTTATTGCAGTGACTTTTCCCGCCCCCAGGGCCCTTGTGAGCCGGTCGCTGAGAAGGCTGGATATTATAGTGCCAAAGGCGATTACCATGGATATCCCACCGGCAAAGGACACCGGAACGCCAAGCTCCGGATACATCGACGGCCAGGCGGCGCCTAAAACGGCGTCAGGTAGCCCCAGGCTTATAAATGACACGTAAATTATTGCTAAAAGCAGGCTGACCATATTGATTACCTCCGTGGGTGATGGTATGATTATATATGCACGGGGAATGTTTTGTTATAGTGAAACCCTCGCATTTTTATGATAATACAATCAAAGAGGTGCGATTAATGGTATCGGATTGTACTCCCACAGTTGATAAATATAACCAGGAGCTGGTGCGCCACGGCACGGCGTCCTTCCCCCTGGCCTGCCACAGCGGCGACCTCTCAAAAAAAGACGTCCCATGGCACTGGCATGAGGAACTTGAAGCCGCCGTTGTCATAAAGGGCTCCGCGGCTGTAACTATTGGTTCAAAGACGTACATTATAGGCGAAGGCGACGGCTTTTTTGTAAACTCGGGGGCCTTGCACGACTGCCGCAGGATTGACCAGAACGACTGCATTTTCAGATCGGTGGTGTTCCACCCAAGGCTTGTGGGCGGCAGCCTGGAGAGCGTATTTTACCAGAAATATGTGCTGCCTGTAACCGAGAACAGGGCGGTTGAGGGGATGTTCCTCCAGTCGGCGATACCCTGGCAGAAGGACGCCATGGAGGAGATCAGCACCTCCTGGACGGCCTGCGCCCAGGAGCATGTGGGATATGAGCTTACCGCCAGGGAGGCGCTGGGGCGGTTTCTGGATATTATGCGGCGGCACATGCCGGCGGTTGAGGCGCGCCCAGACGCCAGGGAAGTGAGAAACTGGGAGCGTATAAAGCAGATGCTCCAGTTTATCCACCGCAGGTACGGCGAGGAAATCAGCACAGGCGCCATAGCGCAGAGCGCCAGCGTCAGCGAGAGCGAGTGCCTCAGGTGCTTCCGCTCTACCATTGGGACTACGCCCATCCAGTATTTAAGAGAGTACAGGGTGGGCCAGGCGGTGAGGCTTCTGGGAAATACCAACGCCAGAATTGCCGATATAGCCGCAGAGTGCGGTTTCCAGGATGTGAGCTATTTTACAAAGACATTCCGGGAGATGACGGGGGTTACGCCCAAGGCGTACCGGTCCGTTATCCGCAGCGGCGGAGAAAAGGAACTCTGATATGGGGGAGGCGGCTGCAGTGGGAAAATCCCGGAGAGAACAGGTGCTGGAGACGGCCGGCGAAAGGTATGGAACCCAGGCGGAGTACCCCTGGGGGAGCTCGCCCAACTTTGCTGTACTGCGCCACGCAGGAAACAGAAAGTGGTACGCTGTGATAATGGATGTGCCCAGGGAGCGGCTGGGACTTGCCGGCGAAGGAAAGACGGACATATTAAACGTAAAGTGCGGCCCTATTATGGCGGGGTCACTTGCGGGCCAGAGCGGTATACTGCCGGCCTACCATATGCAGAAGGGGAACTGGGTATCCGTCCTGCTGGACGGCTCAGTGGATATGCAGACGGTAGAGATGCTTCTGGAGATAAGCTACGACGCCACAAAAAGCAAAAAACCCGGCGGCAGCAAGGCGGCAGGGCCGCGGCAATGGCTGATTCCGGCAAATCCGGGGTATTTTGATTTGGAGAGGGCCTTTTCCCAGAGCGACGTAATAACGTGGAAGCAGAGCAGCAGGGTGGCCGTGGGCGATACGGTGTACATATATATGGCGATGCCCGACGGCTGCGTAAGGTATAGGTGTACTGCGATTGAGGTGGATATACCCAGGGAATACGCCGATAAAAATGTGCGTATGAAAAAGACCATGCGGCTTAAACTCGAACACCGCTTTCAAAAGGGGCGGCTGAGCCGCGAATTCCTGCGCTCATATGGCGTTACGGCGGTGCGGGGGCCCAGGGGCATACCAAATAGCCTCCTTCGGGCCATGGAGGCAGCCGAGAGGGAGGATGGCGCGGCACAGGGCGAATAGCCGTGGCAGGACTTGACAGGATATACTTGCGGACAAAGGGAATTAAACTTAAAAATTAAAGGCGGTGCTGTATGGAGAGAGAATATAAGTGGGATGCCCCAGAGAGGGACAATCTGGAGGAGGAGCTTCTTGCGGCCTCGGGAGCGGAGAACCAGGAGTGCGACAGCATAATAATGGAGGCCATATATTACGACACGAAAAAGGAAACCCTGACTCTTCTGGGCGGCGCCCTGAGGCTGAGGCTTGAAAACGGGAAGGGCGTCTGCTGCCTTAAAATATCCATGGAGGACGAGGGCGGAGGCAAAGTGCGCCAGGAGTACCAGGTTCCGGCGGAGAATATAGACGATGGCCTTGAAAAATTGCCCGAGGCTGGAGCGCCGGGTGAGCTGTGCGCCCGGCTTCTCAGCGAAGGTGTTTATGAGGTGTGCCGCACCAGCTTTACAAGGCATGCCATGGTTGTTACGGTGCCGGGAGAGGGCGAGATATTCACAGGGGAGCTTGCCGTGGATACGGGACGCCTTATAAAAGGGCAGGCGGCAGCGCCGTTTCGGGAGATAGAGCTGGAGTATAAATCCGGCAGCCTGGAAACCTACCACGCCTTCGCCGCCAGGCTTCAGGAGAGCTTGGGGCTCCAGGTGCAGGAGAAATCCAAAAGCCAGCGGGCAATGGAACTTTAAATACCCTTTACGTTGTCTTGACATGGCCTGACTGAACTGGTAATATTATATGGATAATCTGAAACCAATAAGAGGTGGAACATGGGCTATCTTTTTAAAAATGGGATGGTGTTCGCCGACGGCGGTTTTGTAAAAGCAGACGTGCTTGTTGAAGAGGGGCATGTCTCACTTGTGGATTCCGGAATTTCAGGTCATGGGGCGCAGATTGTGGATGTTTTGGATAAATATGTTTTTCCCGGCTTTGTGGATGTGCATGTGCATCTGCGGGAGCCGGGTTTTTCTTATAAAGAGACAATCCGCTCCGGCACAATGGCCGCCGCCAGGGGCGGATACACGGCAGTGTGCCCTATGCCGAACCTGTCTCCGGTGCCGGACTGCGCGGATAACCTGGATGTGCAGCGGGATATAATCCGGCGGGACGCGGCGGTGCGCGTATACCCCTACGGCGCGATAACCCAGGGGGAGAAGGGCGAGAAACTTGCGGATATGGAGTCCATGGCGGACTACGTGGCCGGATTTTCCGACGACGGCAAGGGCGTCCAGTCGCCGGAAATGATGAGGGCGGCCATGGAGAGGGCCCGCGCGCTGGGTAAGATGATAGTCGCACACTGCGAGGACGAGAGCCTTTTGGAAAAGGGTTGGAGTGTAAACCAGGGCGCTGCGGAGCGGTTGGGCCTTACAGGAAATGCGCCGGAGAGCGAGTGGCGTCAGGTACAGCGGGATATTGCGCTGGCTGGGGAGACGGGTTGCGCATACCATGTGTGCCATGTGTCCACAAAAGAGTCTGTGGAGCTTATCCGCAGGGCAAAGGCGGAGGGCGTAGATGTGACATGCGAGACGGCGCCCCACTATCTGACCCTTACAGATATGGATATATCGGATGACTGCCGGTTCAGAATGAACCCGCCGATACGCTCTAAGGCCGACAGGGACGCCCTGATCG
>CALXCS010000023.1 GCA_944386875.1 uncultured Oscillospiraceae bacterium | reverse complement strand
CCTTGCTCTGACCGTTCAAAGAACATTTCTATGATTTTTTCATCGTCTATCATCTCACCGCCTCCTTTCCGGCTTCACCTATATACTACGGTTTTAGCGGCGAATACTACATCAAATCCAAAACTTTGGCGGCGTGGGTAATGTTGAAAAAAAGTCGCCGCGAACGATATGCCGTCCGCGGCGACGTGGTGGAGGCGGGGAGAATTGAACTCCCGTCCGAAAACACATCCACCTGAACTTCTCCGGGCGCAGGCGGCCGTTTTGGGTTACCCCGTTTTCCGCTCCGAAGTGTGGGCCGTCTCACGCTCCGGATTGGTAGCTTCATTATTCATGGCAGGCTCAAAGCTTTGACTGCTCACGTTCTCCACTAATCGACGCCCCATCCCAGACCGTGGACCTTCTGGGTGGAACGGTCACTGCTTAAGCAGCGGCGAGAACTACGTTATCGTCGTTCTTTAATTTATAAGTGCCCATTTTAAGGATGATAGGCGCATCCGCCCGCTATTCAGACTTCCATGTCCCCGTCGAAACCAGTACGCCCCCATATATTATGTTTTTACAAATTTGGCAAGAAGCGAATGGGGAATTAGCTTTGCCAGACCACGGTAGAGTTTGAAGAACAATTTAGGAGTATAAAATGCGGCGCCTCTGCGGGCTGCGGCATATGAACCGGCAGCAACAGACTGAGGCTTGCAGTAGGGGAGAGACTTAAACATATCGGAATTTCCGGTAATGCCTCCAATCTCCAAAAACTCTGTCGCCATAGGACCTGAACAAATTGCAGTAACGGAGATCCTGCGTCCACGGAGCTCTTCCCTGAGTCCCAATGAGAAAGACGACACATAGGCTTTAGTCGAACTATATACAGTCATTCTGGCGTTGGGACAAAATGAGGCAATGGAGGATACATTTACTATATGCCCTCCCTTTGCCATGTATGGCAGAGCTGCGCGAGTCACAAGAGTCAGGGCCTTGATATTCAAGTCAATCATTCTTGAAAGCAGTTTAGGGTCAGTCTCATCTACATTTGAGAGATACCCGCAGCCTGCGCAATTGACAAGTAGATGGACTTCCGGCTGCTCTTCTTCCAACTTACGTGAAAAAGATTCGATATCTGTTTCACTGCACAGATCGAGAGGCAAAGAGACACTTTCTATGTCTAGCTCTTTGCCGAGCTCATCCAAAAGCGGACGGCGGCGGGCGATAAGCCATACGCGCTCCACACTGGGAAACGCGGCATGAAGCTGCCTGGCGTATTCGCGCCCGAGCCCAGAGGAGGCTCCGGTAATTATTGCTATTCTCATCTCTTACCTCTCTTGTGCAAAACAGAAATTTCAGGTGTTTATCAGAGCTTCTCCGGTTCAGGATAAGTCACGCCGAACGTGTCAACAGTGACCTTTTTCATAACCTGTGGCTGACGCGGCTTATCATTGTAATCGACACGCACGGATGCGATTTCATCAACAACATCCATACCATCAATTACCTTGCCGAAAGCTGCATACTCTCCGTCCAAATGCGGAGCATCCTCGTGCATAATGAAAAACTGACTGCCGGCGGAATCAGGGGCAGAGGTGCGGGCCATGGAGAGAACGCCGCGCGTGTGCTTGAGATCATTTGCTACGCCGTTTGAATTAAATTCGCCTTTAATGCAGTAGCCTGGGCCGCCGGTGCCGTTGCCCTTTGGGCATCCACCTTGGATCATAAAACCGGATATAACTCTGTGAAATGTGAGGCCATCATAAAATCCGGAGTTGATGAGGCTAATGAAATTATTTACTGAGATGGGTGCGATTTCGGGATAGAGTTCAGCTTTTATGACCTTGCCGTTTTCCATTTCAATAGTGACTACAGGATTTGACATAATCATCTGTTCCTTTCTTTCATAGTGCGGTCAATCTCACGGTCGGCATAGCGCCTTGCCGCTGATTCGCGTTTGTCATAAAGTTTTTTGCCTCGGGCAAGACCGAGTTCAACCTTCACCAGGGAATCTTTTAAATATACGGAGAGCGGTATCAACGTAAGTCCGTCCTGCGCTATCCGTGCTTGCAGGCGGTTTATTTCCCGCCTGTGCATCAACAGACGTTTTGGCCTTAAAGGATCCCTGTTAAAGATATTGCCTTTTTCGTACGGGGATATGTGTATGCCGTGGGCAAAGAGCTCCCCGTCTTTGACAGTACAGAAAGAGTCCTTTAAATTTATATTTCCAGACCTAATAGACTTGACCTCTGTACCGAAAAGCTCCACGCCCGCCTCGAAACGCTCAAGGATAAAGTAATCGTGGAATGCCTTTCTATTCTGAGCGACGGGCTTAATACCCCGCGCTTTTGGAGACATGCCCGCCCCTCCTTACATATATAGTATTTATACTCTAAATGTGCTGCACTCTGCCAAGTGCTTGAGTATTTTACCACATATGTGAAAAAAATAAAAGTCCCCAGCGGTAATTTAGACTGGGGAAAATATATTTTTTATCTCGGATATTGCCTGACCGTCCAGAAGCAGCTGGCCGTGCTCTCTCAGATGGAGAAGGAATAGGGACGGTTCACAGAGACGCTGACCAAATTCAAGGAAAGAAGCGGTGACTTCTGAACGCCATCCCCACACTGCAAGTATGTATTGGCCATTATAACTGAAAAGAGATGATGCCGGCTGAGCTGCTGAGGCTGCAAGGGACTCAATCATACTGTCTGCATCTTTGAAACTGTAGAATTCAGGGCCGTAGGGGTCGTTATGTACGAATATAAGCAGATCCCTATGGCCGGGAAAGAGGTCAAGAAGAATTGTGCCGGATTCTACCCCGAGTGCGGAACGGACCATGGCGCACGCCTGTGATGCCGTAACAGCAAGCGGCTCAATGCATCTGCGGCGCAGTTCGGCCTCCGATATGTATAGCGAATAAGTCCTGTCGCCTAAGGCATGTATCTCCATAACTTGACCTCCACAATGATAAGCTATCAAAATTATATAGCGCGATGTGGGCTGAGGAAATATTAAATCTGTGGTAACTTAGGGGAATGGTTCCATTTGGCAGGGGAAACTGGGAAAGGTTATTAATTTTTTGTAATTTTTCCGTTTTGCTATTCCAATTTTCATGAAAGTATATTAGAATATTCAAAGCAAATGACGAAAAACTCTAGCTGTAAATTTGGAGGCAATATGGATAATAACAGTTCTGCGCCTAAATATAAGAGAGTCCTTCTAAAACTCTCGGGGGAGGCCTTAGCCGGAGACAAGGCATTTGGTTTGGACTTTAACGTAATAGAAGAAGTGTGCAAAGTTGTTAAAGACTGTAACCAGATGGGAGTAGAGATAGGCATTGTCATAGGCGGCGGCAACTTTTGGAGAGGCGTTAAGGACGGCGGCGGAAAGATGGAGCGGACGCGCGCTGACCATATGGGCATGCTTGCCACAGTGATGAACTGCCTGGCAGTTGCTGACGTCTTGGAACAGATGGACGTCCCTGTCAGGGTGCAGACTGCTGTAGAGATGCGGTCTATTGCCGAACCCTATATAAGGTTGAAGGCCGATAAGCACCTGTCCCTGGGCCGTGTGGTGATATTTGGGTGCGGTACCGGAAGCCCGTATTTTTCCACGGATACTGCGGCTGTCCTGCGTGCGGCGGAGATAAATGCAGATGTGATACTCCTCGCAAAAAATGTTGACGGGGTATACAGCGCCGATCCGAAAAAAGACCCAGATGCTGTGAAGTACGACTCAATATCATATGACGATGTATTGGCAAGGCATTTGGCTGTGATGGATTCAACAGCGACTTCTTTGTCAATGGACAACAGTATCCCTGTGATACTGTTTGCCCTCCGTGACCCCTGGAACATAAAACGGGTAATTTTAGGAGAAAAAATAGGTACAGTTGTAAAATAAATATAAAGCAGGAGGTAACTCAAATGTATACTGACGATGCTTCTTATTCCGAATACTTAAGCAGAATGGATAAGACTCTCGAATCACTGGAGTCACAGTTTGCTACAGTCCGCGCCGGCAGGGCCAATCCGGCGATACTCGACCATATAAGAGTTGAGTACTATGGAACGGCCACCCCGATAAATCAGGTGGGTACGATTTCATCACCGGACCCCAGAAGCCTGGTTATCCAGCCCTGGGATATGTCACTTCTCAAGGAGATTGAAAAAGCAATCCAGAGTTCGGACATCGGGATAAATCCTCAGAATGACGGAAAGGTAATTCGCCTGGTATTCCCGCAGCTTACTGAGGAGCGCCGCGCTGAACTCATAAAGCAGATACGCAAGTACACTGAGAACGCAAAAACAGCTGTGCGCAACATCCGCAGAGACGCTATAGAGAAGTTTAAAAAACAGCAGAAAGCTTCAGAGGTTACAGAGGATGATCTGAAGCTGATGGAGAAAGACATGCAGCAGATGACCGACGATTATATAAAGAAAATCGACGAGTCAACCGCGAAGAAGGAAAAGGAGCTCTCCGCAATATAACGCGGGAGAGTGTTGCCATGGGTATATTACGGAGAAAACCAAAAAAGGCGGGGCAGGCTTTATCGGTCCTGCCCCGCCATGTTGCAATTATAATGGATGGGAACGGCAGGTGGGCAAAAAAGCGATCATTACCGCGTTCAGCAGGTCACAGCGCCGGCGCCGAGACTTTCAGGCGCATTGCGTCATACTGCCGCAAACTGGGTATAGAGTACCTGACTGTATATGCTTTCTCCACAGAAAACTGGAAGAGACCGAAGGAAGAGGTGGATTCAATAATGAATCTGCTCCGACGGTATTTAAAGGAAGCTATAGACTCCATGGAGCGGGAACAAGTGCGGATAAAAGTGCTTGGAGACACGTCGGTGCTTGACAAGGATTTGCAGGAGCTGATATCAAGGACAGACGGATTGTCGCATCAGATAGAGACAAAGACTCAGGCAAATCTCTGCATTAACTATGGGGGGAGAGATGAGATAATCCACGCGGTGCGGGAGTGGATGAATGCCCCTGACCGGCAGGAACTGACAGAATCCGAACTCTCAAAGTATATGTATACTTCCGGAATTCCCGATCCGGATTTAGTAATACGGCCCAGCGGGGAAGTCAGGATATCTAATTTTCTCCTGTGGCAGTCTGCCTATTCAGAATTTTATTTTACCGATACACTGTGGCCTGATTTTAATGAACGGGAACTTGACCGTGCGCTGGAGTCATATGCCAAGCGCGACAGACGATACGGCGGAGTGAAAGGGTGATTTTATGCTGGGTACCAGAACGATAATGGCGGCCGTGTTAATAGGCCTGCTTCTGGCTCTGACGCTGTGGCTCCCACCTGTATGGCTGGCGGCTGTAGTCGCTTTGTTGGCAGTTATAGGTGCCTATGAGATGATGCATGCGACTGGAGAGGGAAAAAACCTCAGACTCTATTTGTGGCCGGTATTGTCGGCTGCTGCAATACCGCTGGGGTTTTATTTTGAGGTTGAAGAGATAGTTATAAGGACAGCCCTGATAGCTCTTATGGTTCTTCTCTTCGGAGAGGCGATATTTACTTACGGATCTGAAAAGGAAGTCCCGTTTTCCGGCGTCCTCACTGGTTTTTTTGCCGGCGTCTTAGTGCCGGTATGCCTCTCTTCCCTTGTGTCCATGAGAATGATGGAGCATGGAGGTATTATAGTTATAATGGCCTTCGTTATAACTGCAGTGTCAGATACCGGCGGTTACTTTGGCGGCATGTTTTTCGGCAAGCACAAAGGTATTATAAAAGCCAGCCCAAATAAGTCCCTTGAAGGATTTATAGGCAGCTTTGTAATGGGGATCGTTGGGATATTGATATTTGGACTCATAATGGACAAGGCGGTGGGCATATCCGTAGAATACGGGAGGCTTGTGCTGTATGCAGCTTTAGGCAATATTACCACACAGACGGGTGATCTGGCGTTTTCTGTGGTAAAGCGTCAGCATGGGATAAAGGATTACGGCAAGCTGATACCTGGCCATGGCGGAGTGCTGGACAGATTTGACAGCATGATTTTTACAGGTCCCCTTGTCTATCTGCTTTTCACCCACTTCCCTGCATTTTAATGATAGGAATAGGAACTTATGGATAAAATAACAGGTAAGAGACTGGCAGTGCTGGGGTCAACAGGGTCAATAGGCACACAGACGCTGGAGGTAGCTCAGCTACTTGGCGTGGAGATTTCCTCACTGGCTGCAAACAGAAATGTGGCGCTTATGGAACGTCAGGCCAGGCAATTTAAGCCAAAACTGGTTGCAATGGCCGATGAAAATGCTGCAAGAGAACTTGCTTTGCGACTGGCAGATACAGATATAAAGGTCGCCTCAGGCCAACGGGGAGTTATTGATGCTGCGGAGGCAGACGCAGATATAGTTGTATCAGCTCTTGTGGGAATGAGCGGACTTGTCCCTACTATGGCTGCGATTCGCCAGGGCAACAGAAGAATTGCCCTGGCGAATAAGGAAACTCTGGTGTGTGCTGGAAAACTATTTACAAAGGCTATAGAAGAGAATGGGTGCGAACTTATACCTGTGGACTCGGAACACTCTGCAATCTTCCAGTGCCTGGCGGCGGGAAGACATGAGGAATTGTCCAGAATAATTCTCACCGCCTCTGGAGGGCCCTTCAGGGAAATACCAAAGGAAGAGCTGAAATTTGTCACAAAGGAGCGGGCCCTGAAACACCCAAATTGGGATATGGGGGCGAAGGTGACTATAGATTCCGCCACAATGATGAACAAGGGATTGGAAGTTATTGAGGCAATGCATCTTTTTAATGTGACTCCGGATAAAATACACGTGCTTGTGCATCCACAGAGCGTTGTGCACTCTGCAGTGGAATTTGCAGATAACTCAGTTATAGCTCAGATGGGTGTACCGGATATGAGGCTGCCCATAGAGCTGGCGATTACATGGCCACAGAGAAAAAAATCGCTGACAGACAAACTGGATCTTGCCGAAATTGGCTCTCTTACGTTCTTTGAGCCGGATCTTGAGAAGTTCGGATGCCTAAAGCTGGCTCTGGAGGTCGCAGGTAGGCATGACGGTGCACCGGTAGTAATGAACGCTGCCAATGAGATTGCAGTGAGGCTTTTTCTGGAAGACAAAATAGGCTTTATGGATATTGGCAAGATAGTGTCAAGGGCCGTTGACAGTTTGGGAAAAACCCAATTGAGTACAATAGATGACATTTTGGAGTGCGACAGGGAGACAAGACGGAAAGTTTCGGAATGGGAAGGATACTGATAAAGCAAAATGTATATTGTCATAGCAATTTTAGCTTTTGGCATTCTGATTGCCATACATGAGTTGGGACATTTTTTGGCGGCAAAAGCCTGTAAAGTGAAGGTCAACGAATTCTCCATAGGAATGGGCCCAGCTATATGGAAAAAGCAGGGCAAAGAGACACTATATGCGCTCAGATGCCTGCCGATTGGCGGTTATTGCGCGATGGAGGGAGAAGACGAGGATACAGGTGATGAGCGTGCCTTTACAAGGCAACCTGCATGGAAGAGAGCAATAATCCTCGTTGCAGGTGCGTCGATGAATTTCATTATGGGATATTTAATTGTCGCCATTTTGTATTCCGGCTCCGCATATTTTGTGGGAAGCACTATCGTTGAGACTATTGACGGCTTCAAATATGCTGAAAACGGCATACAGCCGGGAGACAGAGTATACTCCATAGACGGTCACAGGATATACTACAAGGAAGATTTTTCAACTTATATGAGCCGCTCCGATGGGACTGTAGACATGGTTGTCGTACGTGACGGCGAGAAGATAACGCTTAAGGACTATGCCATCGCCCCAGACTACTATACTGATGATCAGGGCAATGAGGTCTATATGTACGGCCTTACTTTCAATATAATAGACGCGAATTTGTGGGAGAAGTTGAAGTATTCAACCTATACATCCTATAATTTTATTAGAATAGTCTGGATGGGACTTACGGATCTTGTAACAGGCAACGCGGGACTTAACGAGATGGCAGGCGTCGTCGGCATTGTATCCACCATAAATCAGGTTGGAGAAGCAAGCGCAACAGCGTCGTTGGCGCTTATGAACATTTTTTATCTGGTGGCGTTTATAGCGGTCAATCTGGCAGTGGTGAACTTGCTGCCAATTCCTGCCTTGGACGGAGGGAGGGTGTTTTTCCTCCTGATAAATGTTATAATAGAGAAGGTTTTTAGAAAAAAGGTAAACCCAAAGTACGAGGGCTATATACACGCTGCCGGTATGGTGGCCCTGTTGGGACTTATGGCAGTACTTGTGGTAAACGACGTTTTGAGGATAGCGCGGTAAGCTGAAAAGGGGATATAGATATGACCAGACAGATAAAAGTCCGTGGAATAGCTATAGGCGGCGGAGCTCCGGTGACAGTGCAGTCGATGTGCAATACGAGGACTCAGGATACATCTGCCACAATAGACCAGATAAGAGCCCTGGAGGAAGCCGGCTGCGACATAGTGAGGCTCACAGTGCCCGATATGGAAGCTGCGGAGTCCCTCGGCAAGATCCGAACCATGACTGATATGCCTCTTGTGGCGGACATACATTTTAACTATAAATTGGCCTTAGCTGCTCTTGACAACGGAGCTGACAAGATTAGGATAAACCCTGGCAACATCGGCGGAACAGACAATGTCAGGGAAGTTGCCAGAGCCTGCGAGGCCAGAGGCGTCCCAATAAGAATAGGGGTAAATTCCGGATCGTTGGAGCGCGAACTGCTTCAAAAATACGGCGGACCCACGGCCCAGGCTATGTTCGACAGCGCCATGGGCCATGCAAGACTGCTGGAGGACGTCGGATTTGGCGATATATGCATATCTGTAAAATCCTCCACTGTTGTAAGGACGGTGGAGGCATACAGGCTTATTGCAGAGAGGACAGATTATCCCCTGCATGTGGGAGTGACCGAGGCCGGCACGGAGTATTACGGTACGATAAATTCCGCTGTTGGAATAGGGACGTTGCTTATGGAGGGGATAGGCGATACGATCAGGGTTTCACTGACAGCAGACCCTGTTCGGGAGGTAGACGCAGGTATAGCCATACTTAAAGCCACAGGGCTGCGCTCCGGCGGAGTACGCCTCATATCCTGCCCCACATGTGGAAGAACTCAAATTGACCTGGTAGAGTTGGCTCATCAGGTCGAAGACCGGCTAAAAGGGTGCCGGCAGGATATAACAGTTGCCGTTATGGGCTGTGTAGTAAACGGGCCGGGAGAGGCAAGAGAAGCCGATTTTGGAATAGCTGGAGGCAAAGGTGAGGGATTGCTTTTTATGAAAGGACAGATTGTGAGAAAAGCTCCCTACGAACAGCTGGCAGACGAATTAATAGCACTTATTGAGAAACAGGGAGATACATAATGTCATCGGAGAATGCTGTACCTTTTTTTGAGATGTTCCCCGAGATGGAAGGTAATATGGCTTTCAGCGGTGAGCTGGAGCAGGCCCAGGTAATTGACGCGGTAGTTGATAGGGCCAGACGTATGATGCACCTGCGGGTGAAATTTGAAAGGGAAGTTCCTCCGGTGTGCATTAGTATGGCAGAGTCTGGAATAGAAACTAAATTTGGACTGTCAAAAGCTGTCATTTACCCTGTGATGCCGAGAACAGAAAAGCCTTCAAAAAAAAGCGGGGAGAAATCCAAAGCAAAACCGACTGGGACCGCTATATTAGGAAAGATTCCCAAGGGCGATATTACGCCAATGGACCAGATTAACCTGGACTCAGGCAAGGTAATAGTGCAGGGGCATGTTTTTGCCGTTACGTCGCGGCAGGTACGCAGCGGCGCACTGGTGCTGTGCTTTGATATGACTGACGGGACCAGTTCTGTGAGAGTCTCAAAGTTTATTACAGATGAACCCACAAAAGAGGCTGTGAAGGTTATAAAAACCGGTATGGATCTAACCGTTGCCGGAAATATAGCGTTTAATAGATTTGACGGTGACCTTACTTTGGAGCCCCGCGCAATAGCCACGGCTCCGGCAAAGGCGCCTCGACAGGATACCGCATCAGAAAAAAGAGTGGAGCTGCATCTTCACACAAAGATGTCCACAATGGACGCTGTTACGGATGTAAAAGAAGCTATAAAAAGGGCTGTTTCCTGGGGGCATAGGGCTATTGCCATAACAGACCACGGCGTGTGCCAGGCGTTCCCTGACGCCATGCAGGCAGCCGGAGATAAAATTAAAGTGCTCTACGGCGTAGAGGGGTATTATGTAAACGATGTGGACGACCGTGTAGCGGTGTCGGGCAGCGCGGATATCCCGCTTTCAGGTGAGTACGTCGCCTTTGATATTGAGACCACGGGGCTAAGTTCGCGGCTTGATGTGCTCACGGAGATTGGCGCTGTGCTTTTTAAAAACGGTAAAGAAGTTGACAGGTTCCAGACGTTTGTAGACCCCGAGCGGCACATACCTATGAATATCACTCAGCTTACCGGTATATCTGACGACATGGTGGCGGGGGCGCCCAAAGCCAGGGAAGCTGTGGCGGAATTTCTTGAGTTTGTGGGTGACAGGCCCCTTGCCGCCCACAATGCGAACTTTGACATAGGCTTTATTGATGAGATATGTATAAAGTACGGCATGCCGTTTGAACCGACGTACATAGATACGCTGATTTTATCTCAGGCCATGCTCTCTGATATGCGCAGCCACAAACTGGATCTGGTGGCGGGGAGGTTGGGACTGCCGGACTTTGAACATCATAGAGCTTCAGACGACGCCTTAACATGCGGTCTTATAATGATGCGCTTTTTTAATAAGATGGCGGAATCTGGAGTTGAACGGCTGTCGCAGGTAAACGGATACATACAGCCGATGAGGAATGCTGTGAATGGTCGAAGAAAAGCGAGGCCGAAACACATAATAGTTCTTGCAAAAAACCAGGCGGGCATAAAAAATTTGTATAGAATAGTCACTAAGAGCCACCTGGAGTTTTTAAAGAGAAATCCAGTGATGCCCAAAAGCCTGCTTATGGAGTACAGAGAAGGGCTTATTATCGGAGCTGCCTGTGAAGCGGGGGAGGTTTTCCAGTCTGTAGTAGAACACAAGAGCAGGGCCGAACAGCGCAGAATTGCGCAGTTTTATGATTATCTTGAGATACAGCCTATTTGCAACAACATGTTTATGCTGCGCGGAGAACACCCTAAAGCCAGAGACGAGGAGGAACTGCGCGACTTCAACAGACGTATTGTAGAGCTGGGACAGGAACTTGGCAAGCCTGTAGCGGCCACAGGAGACGTGCATTTCCTTGACCCTGAGGATGAAGTGTTCCGCCATGTACTGCTGTGTGCAAAAGAATTTGACGACGCGGATAAGCCGCTTCCTATATATTTCCGGACAACCCAGGAGATGCTTGATGAATTTGCATATCTTGGCGAGGATAAGGCCAGGGAAGTGGTAGTCACTGTCCCAAATATGATAGCGGATATGTGCGATGTGGTAAGGCCGCTGCCTCCGGCTGGAAAACTTTTTGCTCCGAAAATAGAAAACTCTGATACACAGCTCAGGGAACTTGTTTATGGCAAGATGCACCAGCTTTATGGGGAAGATCCCCCTGAAATAGTTAAAAAACGAGTGGAGACGGAACTTCACGACATTCTATCCCGTCATTATGATGTAATATATATGAGCGCCCAGAAACTAGTGCAGGATTCCCTTGAGCACGGCTACCTGGTGGGTAGCCGCGGCAGTGTGGGATCTTCTATAGTGGCGTTCATGTCAGGAATAACAGAGGTAAATTCCCTCCCGCCTCACTACAGGTGCCCTAAGTGCAAGCACACCGAGTTTGTCACTGACGGCTGCTACGGCTGCGGTGCGGATATGCCGGACAAGTTCTGCCCAGTCTGCGGCGAAAAGTACGCAAAAGATGGTTTTGACATACCCTTCGAGACGTTCTTGGGATTTGGCGGAGACAAAGTGCCGGACATAGACCTTAACTTTTCTGGGGAATATCAGGCCAACGCACATAAATATACGACAGAGCTTTTCGGAGCTGATCACGTGTTCAGAGCGGGTACCATCGGCACTGTAGCGGAAAAGACCGCCTATGGTTACGTGAAAAAGTATCTTGAGCTTACCGGTAAAACTGTCAGCCGTGCAGAAGAGACTAGGCTGGCCCAAGGGTGCGTCGGGGTGAAGCGTACCACCGGCCAGCACCCAGGCGGCCTTGTGGTAATACCTCAGGATATGGAGATCGCTGACTTCTGCCCAGCGCAGCACCCTGCGGATGACGCGGGGACGGATATAATAACCACCCATTTTGAGTATCACTGTATGGAGGAAAACCTCCTTAAGCTTGATGAGCTTGGCCATGATGATCCGACAATGATAAGGATGCTTGAGGACATGACCGGCGTCAATGCCAGGGAAATACCTCTCGATGACCCGGGCACCATGGGAATATTTAAGTCGGCTGAGCCGCTGGGACTGGAGGATAATGACCCGATAATTGGAAAGACGGGTACAATTGGAATCCCAGAGTTTGGAACAGGATTTACACGACAGATGCTGGTGGACACAAAACCTGAGAACTTTGACACGCTTGTAAGGCTTTCGGGCTTTTCCCACGGTACGGATGTGTGGCTGGGAAATGCCAAAGATCTCATTTTGAACGGTACCGCCACGGTACAGGAGACTATAGGATGCCGCGACGATATAATGCTGTACCTGATTTCAAAGGGAATGGACGAGAAAAGAGCCTTCAAGTTTATGGAGGCTGTCCGTAAAGGAGCTATACATAAGGGCAAGCCCTGGCCGGAGGGGATAGAGGATGAGATGCGTTCTCTGGGCGTTCCGGAGTGGTACATAGAGTCCTGCAGGAAAATACAGTACTTGTTTCCAAAGGCCCACGCTGTTGCATACGTGATGATGGCCTTCCGGATTGCATGGTTTAAAGTTCACCGGCCACTGGAGTTCTACAGCGCTTATTTCTACAGGCGCAGCCAGAAGGATGCCTTTGACGCGTCAATAATGGCCCAGGGGCCTGAAGTTGCGTATAACAAGATAAAAGAGATAAAGGCGAATCCTGACGCCACGGCGAAAGAGGAGGACATGCTTACCACGTTGGAGGCCTGCTGGGAGTTTTATAAGAGGGGGTTCCACTTTGAACCTATCGATCTATATAAGTCTGATCCAGTTAAATTTATCGTAACAGAAAACGGCCTTCGCCCTCCTTTTGTTGGGGTATCCGGCCTTGGGGAAGCGGCTGCATACGATCTTGCCTCCCACCAGAATAAACAGTTTGTGTCAATAGAAGAGCTGTCTCTGAGCTGCCAGAAAGTTTCAAAGGCGCACATAGAACAGCTTAAGGCCCTGGGCGCTCTTGGCTCTTTGCCAGAGACCAGCCAGCTTTCGCTATTTTAAGAGGTGTTGCGGATAATGAGCGATTCATTTATAAAAAGTACATGGCCTGACTGGGAGATTGAGGGCGTGCTCGGCTCCGGCAGTTTTGGAACTGTGTACCTGGTCAGAAGCCAGGTGGATGGTGCGGCCGTATTCTCCGCTGTTAAGGAGATAAAAGTGCCGCCTGCTCAGGAGGCTGTGGCAAACGCGGAGAAGATGGGGATAAGCCGCGATTTGCTGAATACATATTTCGGCAAATTTAAAAATGATTTCAACTGGGAGCTGACAATGTTCCGCACGGTGAAGTCACCTTATCTTGTGCCTGTAGAGGATGTGGCGGTAGTCGACCTGCCGCAGCCAGGCTGGATAGGCCTGATACGCACGGGGATATATACGCCTCTCTCCGTTTATTTTGACAAAGTTATATCAACTTCTGATGATGCTGCCAGACTGGGACGTGAGATAGGACGTGCTCTGGACGCCTGCGGAGAGCATGGAATGGTCCACGGTGAGATTAAGCCGGACAATATCATGGTTACTGACGCCGGCGCGTTTATACTGGCGGATTTTGGAGTGCGCCGGTGCCTGGAAAAAGCCGGTACAAGCATATTTGGGGAGCTGGAGAGCACCTACGATGCACCTGAATTGGGGGAGGACAGAAAATATACGCAGCTTTCTGACGTCTATTCCCTTGGCAAGGTTATGGAATTTGTGGCGGGCGGCTGCGGCAGGGGAGGTCAGGTGGACTCAGACCTACGCGCAGTTATAGATAAAGCTACAGCTCATGATATTGCCGAGAGGTACCAGAGCGCGTCGGAGCTGGTGGAGGACCTTGAACGCCTGCCGTTAGGACGCCAGCAGCCTCGCAGGGCCATGGCAGCCGCAGCTGCCTTTGACGCCGTTAAGAGGAATGGCGGACATGTGCGCCAGATGCTTAAGCCTGACAACGCAGATGGAGAACAGATGGCCGGTGCGGGAGCTGCTGATGTGCAGAGTGCCGCCGCGGCTAAAGCTGCAGGGGGAGCCTCGGCGCAGGATATGCGCAGGGCTGCAGGGTTTGACAAGGACCGCTGGCAGGAAAGCGCTCCGGATAATAAGCCCAGTAAAAAGAAAAGCAGAAAGATTATTATCGCCGGCGTGATAGCCCTCATTGCGGTAGCGGCAGTAGCCCTGGCTGTTCTGCGCCCCTGGGAGGGCGGAGCCCCAGCTGGGGGAGATACTCCGTCACAGCAACAGGATGAAAATGACGCTCAGGACGATATGGACGACACAGACCCGCAGAAGCCTTCAGATGACAGGGATCCCCAGCAGGATGTGGAAAACAATCCTGACGAGGACGAAACTCCCATAGACGACGGTACTGAGCCGGACGACGCCGAGGATGGCCAGGGGCCTTTGGAAGACGAGAACGGTCAGACTGATGATGCAGACAACGGCGAAACCCAGAATACAAACGGCGGCTCCGCATCCCAGGATGATGATCCGGCGGGAAATACGTCGGGACAAAATACGCCTGACCAGGGCAATACCGGTGGCGGTGGCACTTCTGGCGGACATGAGGACTCCGGCAATGCCTCCAAACCTCAGGAGCCTGAAGCGCCCAACAACTACTATATTTTTCCGTCAGACACTACGCTTATCACGTACTCTGATATGGAGGGCATGACAAGCGATGAGACGTATATGCTGATAAACGAGATATATGCCCGCCACGGCAAGATATTTAAAACTGCCTCCATACAGGACTACTTTGAATCACAGCGGTGGTATGAACCGGTGAGTACGTCCAGCGATGCTATAACGCCGCACTTTAACGCCACTGAGCGGGAGAATATTAAGACTATCGTTGCCTATCAGAAAGAGATGGGCTACAGGGAGGATAACTCAGCTTCTGCAGACCCAGATGAAGATCAAAATCAGGAGGAACAGCCTGACGCCGGAGATGAGTCCGGTGATAATGGCAATACTGGAGAAACGGACACTCAGCCGGATAGAAACCCCACTAATAACTATTATCTGTTCCCGTCAAGCTCTACACTTATAACAAGTGAGGATTTGGAGGGCATGACACGCAGCGAGACGTATATGTTGATAAATGAGATATACGCCCGCCATGGCAAGATATTTACTAGCGCTTCAATACAGGACTATTTTGAGTCACAGCAGTGGTATACGCCTGTAACCGAGAGCAGCAGTGAGATTGAGCCACTGTTTAATGATATTGAGGCCCAGAATATCAAGACTATAGCCGCATATCAGCGTGAGATGGGCTATAGGGATTGAAAAACGCAAAAAGAGAAGACGCGCCCTATTGAGGACGGGTCTTCTCTTTTTACGTGAGATATACCATTATATTACACAATAATCAAAATCTTACTCCGTTGAAATTTGTTTTGTTTGACAAGATGATGGTTTTTGCAAAAAACTTTTGACATTGAGCAAAGAAACTTTGCGCAAAACTAGCAAAGTTTTTTTGCATGTAAGATTATGAGTGCATAAGTAAGATTTTTAATGTTTACGTGCAATACCTGGAAAGTTTACAATAATAATATAAATACTTTATTTATAGGAGTACCTTCTGCGTTGCTGCTGGAATCAGAGAGTTGCCTGCATGTGGTAGTATTTCCGACTAGAATTATCTTGCCGGTTTGATTTACTTTAGAATTAGGTGAGAATTAGGTGGATATATGAAAAAAGCATTATCAAGAGCCGGTGCGGAGGCGAAAAAGATATTGTCCAAATGGGGCGTGCTGATTGTTATTTTGCTCCTGATTGCATGGAATTTTATTCCCAGGCCCCTGGTGGGGGATCCCGACAACAGCGAGATCCTTTCTATCTTTTACCGGGCGGACTCATGGGAGGTGCTGCACGCCCTTTATCCAAATCCAGTATCGTCAATCAACCAGGAAGAACTGCTGCGG
>CALXCS010000022.1 GCA_944386875.1 uncultured Oscillospiraceae bacterium | reverse complement strand
ATCTGTAGCTGGGATTTGCGCGGCGAAAACTCCCCCCTGATTCAGCAGCTTCGCAATCTCTTCGATCAAATTTTCCTGATTTTCTATCCAGTGTATACAGGCGTTGGAGAACACCAGATCAAATTTGGTGTTCAGTTTATCAAAATCGTCCGGCGCACGGCCCTTTATCAATTCAAGGCTAGGGCAATCGTTCCGGGCTTTTTCAAGCATATTCTCATCTGCATCAAAGCCTACAATCTTCGCATACCTGTATTGATGAAAGAGATTTTTTGAGCTGTTTCCTGGCCCGCAGCCCAAATCTAAAATCGTGTTGAAATCGCCTTGCAATTTGGATATCAAATCAAGGCATGGTCGATTTCTTTCGTTTGCAAATTTTAAATACTGTTGTGAATCCCAAGCCATATCAAAAAATTCCCTCCTTTTAAATATTATAACGCAGCCAACCCATTTGAAAAATGGGCAATCCCGCTCCGTGAGTTCCTATTTTTGTTCGGATTCTCCTTCCATTTATTTACATAAAGAGAGCCAAAATGCACACCTGCAACCTAAAATCAAGGCTTTTCAGAAATTTCTCAAATCCTTTTGAAAATAAGAAAAGCCGGTTGTTTTCTTTGCTATGAGAGGAAGAGACAGCTGATGGATTTGTTCCTTTTTGTGGTGAAAAACTGGAAACCATTGAATGTAATTTGGCGTTTCTTGTAGCAACGGGCCGTTTCTCATAAAATAAAGAAGACGACAGAAAGAAAGGAGCTTTTCCGCTTTGTTAAGTGAAAACATTAAATCAATCAGAAAATCAAAAGGGCTTTCACAGGAAGAACTTGCCATAAAGATAAATGTGGTGCGGCAAACAATCTCAAAATGGGAACAGGGATTATCTGTCCCTGATTCTGATATGCTAATCGCAGTATCAGAAGCGCTTGAAACACCTGTCAGTACTCTGCTTGGTGAAAATATAGCCGAAAAAGAAGCAAGCGACTTAAAAACTATTTCAGAGAAACTGGAGGTGATCAATCTGCAACTCGCACAAAGGCAAAATAGCAGAAGAAAAACCATTCATTGGCTGCTTATTTCATTATGCATAATTATCGTTATAGGCTTTGTGATTTTATTCTTGCTTAACAGTCCGTACTTGAACTGGAATTTTGACGATCCTGAAATCGCTGTCCTTGGGACTGTTTTTCACGCATTTGAATGGGTATTTGTCAGAGTTGCGCCTGCTATTTTTATTGCGGCACTCATTGGAGCCATTATGACGCGGAAAAAGCCTTAATCGGTTTGCTTTAAGTCCGATTAAAATTTTATAGTTCGCTTTTTATGTTTTACAAGGCAAAGACCCGCTTACATGATGTATGCGGGTCTTTGTAATTTGCTGTATTCGATTTCCTTTGCTTTTAGGAACTTAAAGCGCATATTGTCCACTGCGTCTGTATATCTTCTGTTGGAAGAGCAACCAGTTTTCATTTTAATGAGCATTTTATCATTTGGCTTTCATCACTGTTTAGAGAAAGACGCCTTCTATGGCTCTTGCTTCTAAACAAAGCAAGCATTTTTTGTCGCTTGAACGGGCCTTTACGCTGGTCTGCCATTCGTGACCAGTTCCTTTCCCCAAAACTACTTTGTTTGATCTGCATGTAATCCTATCCGGTGTAATCGGCAGATTTTTATCCGACTGCTCTGATTGGAGGAGAGAAATTTTTCTTAGTTTGCGAATATTCTCACAAAAAAAGATCTTAAGAGCGTTATCCTCTCAAGATCTCGTTATCTAATTTTTATTTCGCTAAACTAATTCGGAAGGTGTAGTCGTTAACCCCAATTTCCAAATTTTAGCTTCTGCTAGCAAGCGTTGTATAATTCTTTCTTTTCTCGCCGTATAACTCTTTCGGTCATTTGAAAACAGCATCGCTAATTTCTGTTTACAAGTGTCATATAAAATCGCTTTTTCAGGATATTCGTTCAAATAATCACGGAAGTTAATATAATTATTCCATTCGGTTCCATTCCATTTTACAATATGAATATGATGTGTTCGTATCTCATCATCTCCTATTACAAATAAAATTTCTCTTGCCATTCTTTCTCCACGAAAAATAATATTATGTTGTTTTAGCATTTCAATATAAGGCGGTATATCATTTAAGTTATTTACGGCAACGGCAATATCAATAATTGGTTTTGCGTGAATGGAGGAAATAGCTGTACTTCCGATATGTTGAATATCGATGGCGATATCTCCTAATAGCTGTTTTAATAACCCAATTATATTATTAGCATTTTCACTCCATTCTTTTTGATGAGAAACTAACTCTACTGTTCCTTTTTTTAACCCTACCGGCATATATCCTCTCATTAAGTTTTGATTTCCTTATTACCTTATTTTAAATAGTCAGCCCCGATATGGGGCTGACTATTTTCATAGACAAAGCGCTCCATTTTAGTAGAGCTTTGCGCCTGCCGGAATATGGTCATCTACCATCAGAAGATGGAGCTTTTCTTCGCCTTCCTCGTGATGTACGGCGGAAATCAGCATACCGCAGGAATCGATACCCATCATCGGTCTTGGCGGCAGATTGGTAATAGCGATACAGGTCTTTCCGACCAGTTCTTCCGGCTCATAATAGGCGTGAATACCGCTTAAAATCGTGCGTTCTGTGCCTGTTCCATCGTCCAGCGTGAATTTGAGCAGCTTCTTTGACTTCGGTACTGCTTCGCAGGCAAGCACTTTGACTGCTCTGAAATCAGACTTGGAGAAAGTCTCAAAATCCACGAAATCCTTGAACAAAGGCTCGATCTCTACTTTGGAGAAATCTATCTTTTCCGGCTCTGTTTTCGGTGTTTCTGGCTCAGTTTTACTTACACCATTTTCGTCCTTTGCACCATTCAAGGGTTTCATTGTGGGGAAAAGCAGGACATCCCGAATGGAATAGCTGTCTGTCAGCAGCATCACCAGGCGATCGATTCCAATGCCAATTCCGCCCGTTGGGGGCATGCCGTATTCCAGGGCATTGATGAAATCCTCGTCCA
>CALXCS010000021.1 GCA_944386875.1 uncultured Oscillospiraceae bacterium | reverse complement strand
ATGTAGAACTCTCCCTGACTCTCTCCGGCATTCCCAAGGCCGAACGGCGCCGTCGGGCAAAAGAAGCTCTGGAAAAGGTGGGGCTTGGAGATCAGCTGCACAAGAGGCCCAACCAGATGTCAGGCGGGCAGATGCAGCGTGTGGCTATCGCCCGTGCATTAATAAATGATCCTGAGATACTCTTAGCCGATGAGCCTACCGGGGCATTGGACTCTGAGACCAGTATACAGGTACTTGAGCTTCTAAAAGATATCTCAAAAGACAGGCTCGTCATAATGGTAACTCACAACCCAGAACTTGCCCAGAGGTATTCAACGAGAATAGTTACGCTCTTAGACGGCCATATCACTTCAGATTCAGACCCATATGAGGATGATGCTCCGGCTCCCGCTCCCAAAGTCGGCAAAAGCAGCAGGAGGCACAGGAAGGCAGACAGGAACCGCTCAATGTCATTTCTCACAGCCTTGTCTCTCTCGCTCAACAACCTTATGACGAAAAAAGCCAGGACTGCACTAACAAGTTTCGCCGGCAGCATAGGCATCATAGGCATCGCTCTTATTTTGTCTCTGTCCACCGGCATAAACGCTTATATCAGCCAGGTGCAGGAGGAGACGCTTTCAAGCTACCCAATAACAATCGAGGGCGAAAGCGTAGATCTGACGGCGATGCTCACCGATCTTATGGGCGCTAACCGCCAGGATGAGAGCACCTCCCACGAGGATGGAAAAGTGTATGCTTCCAACGTCATGTTTGATCTTTTAAACGCCATGTTCAACGCCCAGACTACTGAAAATAACATGCGCGCTTTCAAGGAATACCTGGACAACGGCGGAGGCGGCATTGCCGATATGGCGCAAATCCGCTATGGCTATGATTTCAGTTTTGACGTGTACAATGTAGACAGCAACGGGACAGTCGTTAAAAGCGATTTAACTCAGTTAATTCAGGAGGCGATGACCGCCATGTATGGCGGCGACTACTCCGCCTACTTTGACTCCATGGGCGGCATGTATGAAAACATGAATGTCTGGACAGAACTCATGCCCGGTGAAAATGGAGAGCTGCTGGCCGACAGCGTAAAATCCGATTATGAGCTTTTGTACGGCTCCTGGCCCGAGGAAATGGATCAGGTGGTGCTGTTTGTGGACAGGGAAAATGAGATTTCGGACCTTATGCTCTACGCCCTGGGCCTTCTGCCGCAAGAGCAGATGACCGAAACTTTGACTGCTATGCAGGCTGGCCAGCAGGTGGATGCAGCTCAGGAGAGCTGGACTTATGAAGAACTGTGTGCCCAGAGTTTCAAGCTCATACTCCCCGCCGAGTGTTGGCAGTATGACAGCGCATCGGGCAGGTATGTAAATCTATCCGAAAGCCAGGCTGGTCTTGAGCTCCTGTATTCCAGCGCCGACACAGGCATCAGCCTTCAGGTAGTGGGTATTGCAAGGCCCAGCGAGGGTTCTGGCATTTCCATGGGTACCGGCGCCGTGGGATATGTAAGCGCTCTCACCGAATACGCCATTGATACGTGCAACAACACTGATATAGTGGCAGCACAGCTTGCCGCTCCTGACACCGATGTTATAACAGGGCTGCCATTCCCCACGGAAAGCGATGCTGAACCTACTGATGCGGAAAAAGCCCAGGCCATTTCAGAATACCTCTTAACACTGGACACCGCCGGCCGCGCCCAGGCATATGTCGACGCCATGGGCCAACCGGACAGTTCTTATGTCCAGCAGACCGTTTCTGAGCAGATGGAGGGCGTCACCCGTCAGGAGATTGAAGAGATGATCGCCCAGCAGTATGCCGGTCAGATGCAGGTAAGCGCCGATACAGTTATGAGCTACGTATCTGAGATGAGCGACGAAGAACTCTTCTCACAGGTTGAGGAGGCCATGGCCCAGGAGATCCGCGTCCAGTACGCCGCAGCAGTTGAAAGCCAGCTTTCAAACTATTCAAATGATCAGTTGGCTGCAATGATGGATGCGGCCATAGCTCAGAATTCACTGACTGATGAACAGTATGTGTATCTATATGATAACTACATGCCGCCTACAGTATCAGAGTCAACATACCAGGAAAATCTCGACATGCTGGGATATATAGACCTGGATAACCCGTCCACCATAAGCATATATGCCTCCAGCTTTGCTGAAAAAGATGAGATCACAGATCTTATAACAGCGTATAATGAAAGTGTTGAAAGCGAGGACGACCAGATAACTTATACGGACTACATCGCCCTGCTTATGAGCTCAATAACAGATATCATCAACGCTATAAGTTACCTGCTGATAGGCTTTGTGGCCATATCGCTGATAGTCTCCTCAATTATGATAGGTGTTATCACCTATATATCCGTTCTTGAGCGGACAAAAGAAATCGGAATTCTGCGCGCTGTAGGAGCTTCAAAGAGAGATGTGTCGCGTGTGTTTAACGCCGAAACTCTGATTGTTGGCCTCGGTGCTGGGATAATCGGCATAGTCGTTACTCTTCTTCTGATAATCCCGATAAATATTGTCGTCCATAATCTGACAGGCATACAGGATTTGAGCGCAGTCCTCCCAGCCGGAGCTGCAGTTATACTGGTGGCTATAAGCGCCCTGCTAACTATAATAGCTGGGTTGATACCATCGCGCATAGCAGCCAAAAAAGATCCAGTAGAGGCTTTGCGCACAGAATAATAATGTTCCTGGAAACTTGACAATAATAATGGGGACTGGAGTTTACACTCCGGTCCCCATTATTATTGCATCAAAAAGGAATAATACTGCTGCGCTCTATAACATAAATAAATGGCAACAGGTTTCATCAAAGTAGAGTACCGCCGCAAAGCGGCTGGTTCAAACCGGAGCCCAGCAACAGCGGGTCCGGTTTAAAAGGGATGAGCAGCGGTGTGTGCCTGCCCTGGCTTTTGGAAAAGTCGGAGCGAACTTATACATAGCTTGCTCCGATGCGGAGCGGCTGACGAGGCTCAAACCCGCTATACTGCCCCTATCGGCAAGCCGATTGGGGACCCCGCCTCTTATTTTACGTGCTTCGCACTGGTGGAGGTAGCGAGTCAAAATAAGAAAGCCGGAGCGTCTACTCCGGCTTCTGCTTAATTATTCTTGGAGCGGCTGACGAGGCTCGAACTCGCTACCTCCACCTTGGCAAGGTGGCGCTCTACCAGATGAGCTACAGCCGCACACTTGAGCGGGATTTATTATATACGCTGCAGGTTAAAATGTCAATAAAAAAGCGCGGATTTTTATAAAAATCCGCGCTTTAGTTCCGCTCTCCCTACTGTGGCTGAGTTCCTTCCTGATCTTGCCCTTCATCATCGCCGGTCTCCGGCTCATCGTCCGCACTCTCCTCCGGAGGATTTTCCGTCTCTTCTTCCCCTTCCTCAGGTTCTTGTGGTTCTTCCTCCTGAGGCCGCTGCGGAGTCTCCTCCTGCGGCTCTCCGCCGTCTGAGCTGTTGGACGGCTGTGTCCCCGAATCCGGCGCCGCACCATGCGATGTATTCATCGACTCACCCGCGCACATAGGATATAGCTCAGTATCCCACACATATGAGTCGCTTATCTCCTGGTCATTCCAGAAAAGCTCAACCCCATTGTAAGATGAACTGTCCACGTGATAGAATTCACCATTCTCAAGGCGGATCATATTCCAGGCGTGGTTCACGTTGTCACGGCTGCCAAGTACGACATAACATTCTATCCCCATCTTATCGCACATAGCCTTAACTGCCATGGCGTATCCCTCACCAGCTGCTCTCTCCAGTACAAGCGCCCCGTACGCAGTATAGGAATTATACCAGCGGCTGTAATCCGAGTTCACCCTCTCCTCATCATATGTCACTCTATCCCTCAGTATGGAGCACATCTGTTCTATCTGTTCAGATACATTCCCCGCCTCAAGCCTGTTTATGATCTCCTCCGCTGCCAGGCTCATCTCTTCAAGCCGCGTAGCCGCCGTTGTAGCAGTATACGGGAAAGTGAACGTCACCTCCACTATGCTGTCCGCACCCTCTTCGGGATAAAAGTCAATTGTATACTTAGGAAAATAAAGTACTGTCTCAGGGCTTGAATAGTAGGCATTCTCCATTACCTGGACAATCGACTCCTGGCTGAGCTCTCCCTCTTCAACGAGAAACGCTATTCTTTCTTCTCTCGAACTCATTGCAAGGCGCATACTCTCCTGAAGCGTATCTATCTCCTGGAACACCTCAACGCTCTCCATCTCTTCCTGTGTACGTTTATAAACTACTGTAACGTCAGCTTCATAATAAGATACAATTCTGTTCAGGCTGTAATCAATATAATAGACTGCATACGCCCCCAGCGGAGTATCTCTCGCCACAGACAGGCAGACAGAAGAAAGATCTCTCTCCATATTTCCCGGATACGATACAAACTGTATGGTGGCGTACTCGATGCAGTCCTCCACCAACATGTTTATTGTCTCGTAGAGCTGCGCATAATTTGAGACTTCTGCCGAGCGTTCTGCTTCCACATTTCCCCCACTTCCCGTTGGAATATGGACTGATGACGAAGTATACTCCCCATCTGTAACCAAACTACAGCCTGCTAATAGAAATATCGCTCCACACAGCAGCATAGCCGCCGCTTTTTTGAACATTGTGCCACCTGCCTCTCAAATAGCCTGCTGTCAATCCAGCATACTCATCTGCTGCTCTTCCCTATCATCATCTCTCAGCAGAGCTCCCGCAGACGGGATTGTCCTTACCCTGTACCTGGCCGCATCTTTTATCTGGGTCTTTTCCAGCGGCATAATCCCAACTGTCTTCCTGTTCCTCTTGGCAGTGACAACCGCCACGCCCTGAGTTGACTTTGTAGCTTTAGGCGCCAGCAGGGATGTGGAGAGCACAATAGCACGGCCGTCAGACGTATATACAGCAAGCTCCGTATCCTCTTTAAGCGGCACAATCCCCACAAGAGCACTCTTATCTGAATATGCGCCTGTGAGCTTCTTCCTATTGGTTTTCGTCTCATAGCCGGCAAGTTCCACCTTTGCGGCCTTGCCATTTTCAAACATAAAGAGCACATTGCCTGAATAATCGCCTGGGTCCATTATAAATATGGCGTTCTCCCCCTGGTCCATCTTAAGCGCCGTGGGGAGATATGTGCCCAGAGCAGATGCCTTTGTGTCCTGGAAATCATAGAGATGGGCCTTGTAGCACTGGAATCTGTCTGTAAACACAAGAAGGCCTGCATTGTTGGTTGACTCATATGAAAGCAGCGGTCCGTCTCCCTCTTTATACTTCTGCTCTCCAGACATTCGCAGCGATTGCGGCGTAATCTTCTTCAGATAGCCGCCTTTTGAAAAGAATACAGTTACCGCATAGTCCTCCGCGGCTTCTTCTTCTCCCTCCTCCGCGGTGTCCTGCACGTATACAATCTGGCTTTTCCTAGGCGCCCCATATTTCTTTATAACGGTTTCCAGCTCCGATTTGATAATAGACTTGATTCGGCGCCGGCTTGCCAGCACATCCTCCAGATCGGCGATTTCCGCTTCCAGCTTGTCGATATCCTCCAAGCGCTTTAGGATGTACTCCTTATTTATGTTCCTTAACCGTATATCAGCTACAAATTCCGCCTGTGTCTCATCTATGCCGAAACCTATCATCAGGTTGGGGACGACGGCGGATTCCTCCTCAGTCTCACGTATTATCTTTATGGCCTTATCAATATCAAGGAGAATTTTCCCAAGGCCACGCAGCAGGTGAAGCCGTTCTTTTTTCTTACCCAATTCGCAAAACACTCTGCGGCGTATACACTCCATGCGCCAGGCAGTCCACTCAGAGAGTATCTCACGTATTCCCATGACCTTGGGCGTGCCCGCTATCAGAACATTGAAATTACATGCGAAGGCATCCTGTAAGGGCGTCTGCTTAAAAAGCCGTGCCATCAGTTTATCCGGATCTGCTCCGCGCTTTAAATCTATAGTCAGTTTGAGGCCGTTAAGGTCTGTCTCGTCTCTCATGTCCGAGATCTCTCTGGCCCTGCCGTTTTTTACAAGCTCAGCCACCTTGTCCATTATGGCCTCAACAGTGGTGGTATATGGTATTTCGTATATCTCTATTAAATTTTCCCCTTTTACGTACCTCCATCTGGCCCTGATCTTAATGCTGCCGCGCCCTGTCTCATAGACTTCGCGAAGCGCCGCAGCGTCATAGATAATCTCGCCGCCTGTGGGGAAGTCAGGGGCGGTCAAGGTAGAGGCGATGTCGCAATCCTGGTCTGATAGATATGCCATCTCTGTCCTGCAGACTTCCTCGAGGTTAAATGAGCAGATATTGGATGCCATACCCACGGCAATTCCCGTGTTCGCCGACACCAGTACATTTGGAAAAGTAGTCGGCAGTAGTGTTGGCTCTTTCATGGTTGAGTCGTAATTGTCCGTAAAGTCAACAGTGTCGCTGTCTATATCCCGAAAAAGCTCTCCGCATATGGGCGCCAATTTGGCCTCAGTATATCTTGACGCAGCGTACGACATATCCCTTGAGAAAAATTTGCCAAAGTTTCCTTTCGAATCTACGAAGGGGTGCAGCAGCGCCTCATATCCTTTAGAAAGTCGCACCATGGTCTCATATATAGCCGCATCGCCATGTGGATTCAGGCGCATTGTCTGTCCAACAATATTTGCAGATTTGGTCCTGCCTCCGTTTAACAGGCCCATCTTGTACATCGTATATAGAAGTTTCCTGTGGGCAGGCTTAAAGCCGTCTATCTCAGGTATAGCCCTTGACACTATAACGCTCATAGCGTAGGGCATATAGTTTACTTCCAGTGTATCTGTAATCTTCTGATCCAGCACCTGGGCGTGAAGTCCCTCCACGTTGGCGTTCTGCACCTTTTTTTTGCCCTCTTGGGGCTCTTTTTTCCTAGCCAAGTAATATCATCCTTATCTTTTCTCTGTCTCTCAGTACAGATACTCTATTAAGATATGTCAGCCAGATCCAGATATTTGTATCCGTCCTCAGCTATGTGGTCTTTTCTGCCCTGCAAATCGTCACCCAGCAGCATGTCAAACACCTGGCTTGTGAGAGCCGCGTCGGCGGGCATAACCTTTATGAGTCTTCTTGTCTCCGGATTCATAGTGGTCAGCCACATCATGTCCGGATCGTTTTCGCCAAGTCCTTTTGAGCGGTTTACAGTATATCTCTTCCCCTGGAGCTTCGTCAGGATATCAGCCTTTTCCTTTTCAGAATAGGCAAAATACGTCTTCTCACCGCACGTTATCTCGTAGAGAGGCGACTCCGCTATAAACACCTTGCCTTTGTCTATGAGCTTAGGCATCAGCCTGTATATCATGGTCAGAATAAGCGTACGTATCTGAAAGCCGTCTACATCGGCATCTGTACAGATAATCACCTTGTTCCATCTCAGCGAGTCCAGATCAAATGCGCTGAGGTCACCCTTAACTTTTGTAGTTACAGCCACACCGCACCCCAGGACTTTAATAAGATCTGTGATAATATCGCTTTTAAATATACGGGCATAGTCGGCCTTCAGGCAGTTGAGTATCTTGCCCCGCACAGGCATTATTCCCTGGAACTCGGCGTCTCTGGAGAGTTTACACGCGCCCAGCGCCGAATCCCCCTCCACTATATAGAGCTCCCTGCGCTCCACATCGCGGGTCCTGCAATCCACAAACTTCTGAACGCGGTTGGCTATATCTATGCTGCCAGAAAGCTTCTTTTTTATAGTAACCCTGGCCCGTTCCGCCTGCTCGCGGCTGCGCTTGTTTACCAGCACCTGATCGCAAATCCTGTCGGCTTCGGCCTTATGTTCTATAAAGTATATCTCCAATTGGGAGCGGAAAAACTCCGTCATTGCCGTCTGGATAAACCTGTTGGTAATTGCCTTCTTAGTCTGGTTCTCATAGCTTGTCTGGCTTGAAAAGCAGTTTGTGACCAGTATGAGGCAATCGGCAATATCCTGAAAGCTTATTTTCGACTCGTTTTTCTGATATTTTCCCCTGTTCTTTATATATGAGTCTATGGCCGATACAAACGCGCTTCTTGCCGCCTTTTCCGGCGCTCCGCCATGCTCCAGCCATGATGAGTTATGGTAATACTCTATAAGATTGACCCTGTTGGAAAAGCAGAAGGCCGCCGACAGCTTCACCTTATATTCCGGCTTATCCTCTCTGTCCCTGCCTTTCCTCTCTCCTTCAATAAAATACGGCGCAGTCAGCGGATCCTCTCCGGCTATCTCTGCCACATAATCGAGTATCCCATTTTCATAGAGATATTCAGTCTCCTGGAATTTTCCATTGGCTGTCTCTTTGCGGAATATAAATTTAATACCGGCATTTACAACAGACTGCTTTTTAAGGACGCTCTCAAAATATTCGTCAGGTATCGCCGTGTCTGTGAACACTTCTCTGTCCGGCCTCCATTTTATAAGGGAGCCAGTCCTCTTTCCTGAGTGCGGCTCGCTTCGGAGCCCGCCAATGTTATTTCCCTTCTCAAAATGGAGCGTATACTTATACCCGTCTCTCCAGACTGTGGCGTCCATATACTCTGATGAGTACTGCGTGGCGCATGTGCCCAAGCCGTTAAGCCCCAGGGAGTACTCATAGTCCCCTCCGGCGTCATTTTTATATTTGCCACCCGCGTACAGCTCACAGAACACAAGTTCCCAGTTATATCTCTCTTCCACAGGGTTCCAATCAACGGGGCACCCTCTGCCGAAATCTTCCACAGCTATGGATCCATCCAAATAGCTTGTGAGTATTATCTCTTTGCCGTGTCCTTCCCTGGCCTCGTCAATGGAATTTGACAATATCTCAAATACAGAGTGTTCACACCCCTCAAGGCCATCTGAGCCAAATATGACGCCCGGTCTCAGGCGCACTCTGTCGGCGCCCTTTAGGGCGCTTATGCTGTCGTTGCCATAATTCGCTGGTTTAGCAGTTTTTTTCATCAAAATCCCCTGTAACTACATATTGGATATAAATACTCATAATATCTCAAATATATAGTATATCTCAAGCCAGCCGTTTTAGCAAGTACCTTATACATAGCGCCAGCAATACGTAAAAATGACGTTGGGAAAGCATTGCAGTTTTCCCAACGTCATTTTAGCTTTTTATTTCTTCAAAGCTCCATGCCTAAAGCAGTTTGTATATCCGCAGCCTGATTATTTCGCAAAATCCTCAAGATTATAGCGCACCCTGGCAAGCCCTCTACGCATATTGTACTGCTTTACTCCCCTGTGATCCAGAACCTCTTCGCTATAATTGTAGGGGTCTTCCACCGCAGCGTGAATAGCATCCCGCGTATCTGTCACTACGCTGGCCGGTCCGTCAAATGGCCCATGCCCCGGCATGACATAGTCAAATTCCTGAACTCTTTCAGCCAGATCGTCCATTCTGCCCATAAAGAACATTGCGTCCATGCACTCAGGGTGAAGTATATCATATTTTGAATTTCCATTAGGTCCGTTCAAACCGGTTCCGAGGCCCGGCATGTCGTCATAGGAGATGAAGACGGCGTCGCCGGTATATAGGATCCTGCCCTTTTTATCCAGGAAGCAGGAAAGCCCTGGCGCGTGGCCTCCTGTATGTATAAGCTCTATATCATAGTCCTCGCCCAGGTTGATAATATAATGGTCAGGGCAGCCAATGGGATTGGATTCAAAGCTGGGCAGTACGTCCTTTTCAAGATAGTAATACCTGTGCTGGGCCTCTCCATAGTGGTTAAATTTCTCCCAGTCCTCCCTGGTGTACAGCTGGTGCTTTATCATATCGGCGCAATATTGGTGGCAGTACACCTGGTCAAACTGGGCGCTGCCGCCGGCGTGGTCGCCATGGAAATGGGTGGGAGCAGTTATACAGGGTTTTCCCGTAAGCATCTCTCCCAAGCCTCTCAGATCACCTATGCCGTAACCGTTGTCAATGAAGATAGCCTTTTCAGGTCCCTCAATGAGATACAGCCAGTTGTCCCCAACCGCATGGGTGCATGGCGCCAGCATGGCCCAGACATTATCGCGGATTTTAAATACTTCCACGTAGGGATCTATGGCGTATATCCCGTGCGTATACTTCTCTCTGGCCTGGCCCAAAAACGGGGTATCCGAAAAAGGCGAAATCGGTATGTATTTGTTCTTCTCCATAATTTACCTCCTTAAATCTTCATCCAAATTATTGGGAATCGCACACAAAACATCAGCCTGAAAGTCCTTAAACTGTCCGGCTATAATGCACACCGGCGTCATCTGGCTCGGTAGACACCGTTTTCCGAGTAAGAGACTGTCCCAAAGCCCTTTACAAATTTGTGGAAGCTGTGTTTTACCGCTCCGCTCATCGGATTCCTGGACTCCGTAGCATAATCGTAATTTTCAGGATCCTCAAGTATTGCATTTAACGTGTCAAGTATGTCCAGCAAAACTCTGGACTCCAAATTCAGCATAAAATGTCCTGGAAAAATATACTCTATCTGATCTATACGCCGGCAAAGCCCCTCAAGCCGATCCCTATACGTCTCAATGTTGCAGTACTCCTGGTGGAACATCCCCTCCTTGGGTCCGGCGCCGCAGCCTATTACATCGGAGCACACATCATCTCCTGCAAAAAGCAGCCTGTCCTTTTTTGCCAAATACATGGCGTGTCCCGCTGCGTGGCCGCCTGTCCAAATAAGTTCCACGTCGTAATCTCCGCCAAGGTTAAAAATATATCCGTCAGGGACTCCGATAAGCTCATATTCTCTATATTCCGGCAGATCTTTCCTGTCAAATTGGAGCCACTTATTATTCCCATCCTCGTCAAAAAGAAAATCGAACATGCCTGGCTTCACACGGCTTTTTATGTTCTCAACCTCATACTCGTGGCAGTAAACTCTGTCATACTGGATGTTTCCGAAAGAGTGATCTGGGCCAAGATGTGTGTTTACAACTATGTACGGCATATCCCCTATCAGTTTTTCCACCAGTTCCCTCTGCCTGCCAAGGCCGCAGGCGGTATCTATTACCATCGCCTTCTCAGGGCCTATTAGCACGTACATCCATACGTCCCCCATGCCGTCGTTATTCTGATTAAACAGCGCGTACAGATTATCCCTGTACTGATAGACCTCCACATATGGGTTTATGTCATCATATACCCTGCAAGTTCTGTTTCCCTCCCTGAGCATGGTCATATACGCCCAGCTTATCTCATTTTGAGGCGCCGACCAGCGGAGCCTTTTAGCCTTGGAAGCCCCTTTTATAGGCGGCATACGTTCCAACATCATTCCGCCTCCCGTCACTTATTATTGATGTTATACGCTATAACGCTAAAGCCTCTTACATATTTGAAATATCGGACATTTTTCTGGTCCCGCATCTTTCCCCATGTCTCCACCTTATAATCGTAGCAGTCAGGGTTATCAACCACCGCGCTGACCGCTTCAAGTATATTAGGCATAACCGACGCCTCAACATTATTCATAAAGTGCTGGGGAAAAATATAATCATACTCGTCGATTCTGTCAACCAGCAGACGCATTCTGTCCCTGTAATATGATAAAAGCGTACACTCTGCATAAGGCCCCTGAGCTCCTGGAGCTCCAACCGAGCCGCAGCCTGACACGTCAGAGCATATGTTATCTCCTGTAAATAGTATCCTGTTGTGTTTGTCCAAAAACGCTGCATGGCCGGCAGCATGTCCACCGGTGTGGATTAACTCCACCTCATATCCTCCGCCTAAATCCCAGGTGTATCCATCAGGCACGCCTATAATCTGGTATTCTCTCCACACCGGAAGGTCAGATCTGTCGAATTCCAGCCAGATGTTGTCACCCCAATAGTCAAACAGGTAGTCCCACATATGGGAGTGCTGGTTTGTAAGATATGGGACAAGGTACTCGTGGCAGTACACTTTATCGAAGCGGCAGTTTCCATAGGCGTGGTCAAAGTGATCATGAGTGTTTACCACGATAAGTTCCCTGCCGCCTGCCAGATGACTGCAAAGCGCCTTTATGTCTCCAAGGCCGTAACCTGTATCTATCAGCATGGCTTTATCAGGTCCAATTATAAGGTACATCCATACGTCCCCCATACCGTCACAGTTCTCTGTGAAAAGGCCGTACAGATTGTCTCGGAACTGATAGACCTCAACATACGGATTTATTTCTTTGTAAATCCTTTTTGTCTTGTTGTTTTCCCTCAATTCCTTCATAAACGCCCAGCTTATGGTATTCTGCGGTACATCAAACTTTATTCTCCTGGATTTCAGCTCAGATTTAATCGGCAGCATCTCTTTTTTCACGGTCAGACCTCCAATCCCTTATAACTTGCTCTTCCCGCCGTTCACTCTGCCAAAGCGACGGCATCTTTTATGTATCTATCATAGTATCTTATACTTACAATAGCAATTCCGTTTAAAAGGGGACATTATTCCCAAATGGAATAATGTCCCCTTTTAAACTACGCCTATATTAGTTTGGAAAGTCATCATCCGGCGTTTCCTTTTTCCGCTTGTTCCTGCCGTGTGTATTAAACTCTTCCAGGTCCAACCGCTCAGAAAGATAGCTCTCAAAGTTCTCCAGTATCCAGGTTCGCAATCTTGCTCTCGCAGGCGGCTCTGCTGCACTCTCCCGTTCCAAAAGTACCACCGGCAGCGACGGGACCTCCTTAATCGGTATAATCCTCAGCTGGTTCCTGCCGTCGGCGCTGAAAGACCTCAAGTCCCTGCCTGTATATATGCCCACACCTTTTCCCAAAGCGATCATATATATGAGTTCCTCACGCCGCACATTCTCCCCCTCAGGCGGAAAAACCTTTCCCGGTACAAATTCAAAAAGCTCCGTCAGTTTCATCATTATAGACCTGGAATAGGGCGATTCAATGAAGTTAAGCCCATTAAGTTCCCTCAGCGACACACTGTCCCTATCTGCAAAAGCGTATGTATCTGTGGCCAGCAGGTACAGCTCATCGGCGCATATTTCCGTCATTCTGAGCCCATCAGGCAACTGGAGAGGCATATTGCATATCACAAAATCGTACTTTCCGCTTAAAGCCGCACTCGCAGCATCATTATAGTCCACAGCGCCTTCCCACTGCAATTTTAAATCTGCGTTGCACTCTGCATAGCTTGCAAAAGCCGTCCTGTATTTATATGAGTTTGGGTAATACCGGATGCGAAGCGTCCCCTCAGAGGCAATACTCCGGAGATGGTCCATCGCCTCATTGTAAACCGGCTCAAGGCTGCTCATTCTCTCAAAGAAGTACGTTCCTGCCTGAGTAAGAGATACAGGGTGGCTTCTTCTGTCTATCAATTTGCAGCCAAGCTCCCGCTCCAGCCGCATTATGGCCTTGGAGAGAGCCGACTGGGATATGTTGTTCTCCTCTGCTGCCTGGGAAAAGCTCAGGCACCTGGCCACCGACAGGAAATATTTGATATATGCAGTCTCCATAGGCCAGATCACCTCTTTCAAGCGTATTCTGCGGACGTTAAGCCCGCTTAATTTCGGGCAGCAGCAATATATTTTCCCACCAGGAAGTATATCTTCATAAAAAAGTATAATCGTTTTTATGCGTTCATGTCAATAAATAAAGCGCCGCGCATCCACAGGCACACACCTCAGATATAGCTCAAAACGGCGGCCGCAGAAGCGGCCGCCGTCCTTAAAGACACGGCAGGATTTTTCCGTCCCCAGAACGGTTTTCATATCCACCGCTTTTGACCTTTCATCCTTTTCCAGGATACCGGTCTAATTGAAAGCTCTTTCCGTGTCTGAGTTTATTATGCTCGGCGGGAGAAAATATAATCGAGGAAATTATTAGAAAATACGCACAAGCATAGCGCGGCTTTAATTAAGCAAATATTAAGGTGTTAAGCCTTTTCTACAGTTGCGTATACTGATAAAATAAAGTCAATTTAAAAATCAAGGTCGGTGAGATATTTGTACAATATACTTATATGTGACGATGATAAGGATATCGCCGCGGCGTTAAATATATATCTGTCCTCTGAAGGATACAACGTAATCGAGGCCCGCAACGGGCAGGAGGCAATCGATGCCGTAAAAAACCATCAGGTTCATCTTATACTTATGGATATAATGATGCCGGGGCTGGACGGCATTTCCGCCACCAGCCTTCTAAGGCGGGAATACAACATACCCATCATACTTCTGACTGCCAAGAGCGAGGACACCGATAAAGTCCTGGGGCTGGAAATTGGCGCCGACGACTATGTGACAAAGCCATTTAACCCAGTAGAACTGATGGCGCGGGTCAAAAGCCAGCTTCGCCGTTATACTATGCTGGGAGGCATGGAAAATGTTCCAGACCATATTGTAATAGGCGGCGTGGATTTAGATGACAGAAGCAAGGCCGTCCTTGTTGACGGCGAACCCGCGTCCCTTACCCCAACGGAATTTGCGATACTCAAGCTGCTTATGTCAAATCCAGGGACAGTGTATTCCTCCGGACAGATATACGAGAAGGTATTCGGCGCCGCGGCTTTCGGCAGCGAAGGGTCTATCGCTGTGCACATAAGGCATATACGGGAGAAAATAGAGATTAATCCGTCAGATCCCAGGTATATAAAAGTCGTGTGGGGCCAGGGATATAAATTTGAGGGGAACATAAAATGAAAAAGCTCAAATATAGTTTTGTCGCAAAGGTAACAGCCGTATTTCTATACGCTTTCAACATAATCGGCGCTTTTATATCAGGCTCCTTCATAGTCGCGGCATATATACTGCAATTTTATAAAGTTCCCATCGGCACTTACTATGAGATGGCCGTGTACAGCCTGTTTGTCAACGGCTATTACTTCCAGTCACAATATGATAATCTGGTGTCGCCACAGTATTATTCCATCGGGCGGGCGGTTTTTAACTTCAGGCACTGGGCAATAGCAGTCTGCATCGCAGCCTCAATTATAGCAATAATAATATTCATCTTTCTGCTGTGTGGCGCCGGACGCAGACATGGAAGTCAGGGGCCAGTGTTGGGTTACATGGATCACATCCCTCTGGATGTAACTCTGGCATCTATCATAGCGATAATATTTGCTCTATTTTGGATTTTAAATGAGACTATTCTATACGAACTCCCGTATATGCTGGAATACACTGATGACATAGGCATCACAATCGCCATACTTAGTCTTGCAGTTGCGTTTTCCATGTTACTTATACTTCACTTCTGCTGTACCCTGGCAGCGAGAATAAAGGTTGGCAAGTGGTGGCGCGGCACACTTGTATACCTAATCGGCAAGTCGTTATGGCGCTTAGTATCGTGTATCGGCAGGTTCTTTTTAAGGCTTTTCAGATCAATATCCCTTGTGTTTAAGGCCGCCCTTATCACTTCCGCTTTTCTGTTTCTCCACCTTATCCTGTCCGTCTGGGCGTTTGGCGGATACAGCAGCCTCGCCTCTTTTCTTTTGGCAGCTCTATATTTTGTAACCTTCGTTGTTTCCGTGCTTGCGGCGGCGCAGATGAAGCAGCTTAAAAAGGCCGGAGAACAGTTATCCGGCGGAAATTTTGAATATAAAGCCGACACCTCACACATGTTCTGGGATTTTAAAAATCATGCCAATAACCTAAACTCAATAGCCGACGGCATGAGCACTGCAGTTGAGGAGCGCATGCGTTCTGAGAGGTTGAAGACTGAGCTTATAACAAATGTATCCCACGATATTAAAACTCCGCTGACAAGTATAGTAAACTATGTGGATCTTCTCCGCACGGCTCCCGACAGGGAGACCCAGGGGCAGTACCTTGACGTACTCTCACGTCAGGCCCAGCGGCTAAAAAAGCTCACTGTAGATCTGGTGGAGGCGTCTAAGGCCTCTACCGGAAATCTGCCTGTAGAGTTAATACCTACAAACGCCACAGAGATACTCAATCAGGCGTTGGCCGAGTACTCCGATAAGTTCTCTACAGTCGGATTGGAGCCAATTCTCACAACGCCGGAAGATCCTGTCATCGTATTTGCAGACGGCAGACACCTGTGGCGCGTTCTGGACAATCTGTTCGGCAACACTGTAAAATATGCCCTGCCAGGCACCAGGGTATACATCGACCTCTTCTCGTCTGTCTCGGCTGGGGAAGCCATTATCTCAGTAAAAAACATCTCCCGAGACAAATTAAATGTAAGCGCCCAGGAGCTTATGGAGCGTTTTGTCAGGGGAGATCCCTCCCGCCATACCGAGGGCAGCGGTCTTGGGCTTTCCATAGCCCGCAGCCTCACCGAACTCATGGGCGGCAAATTTGACATAAGCATAGACGGGGATCTGTTCAAGGCAAAAATACTTCTTAAAGTTCCCCAATCTCAAAATGGGTAAATAAATAAAAAGTCCGGAGAGATGTATGAAGTTAACTCCAAAAGTTAGACAATATATAAAAAAGGAAATTCTTTAAGCAGGCGAAAGGGCTTGTTGTCTGTAAATTGCAGACGGCAAGCCCTTTAACTTTGCCTTGATATGGCGGTTGTTTCAGTAGTCCAGATAGTCTAGCAGTTCCTGCTCAAAGTGTTCCATTGCTTTCGTGGTAAATGGCGGTAATTTCTGCTTTGGGCAGTTGCAGGTGTCTGCCTTTACTTCCACGGCCGCGGCGCTCCAACGTGAAGCCTTCTGCTCCCTCGGCCAGATAAATACGTTCCCAGTCTTTTATTCGTTTGTCACAGCTGACATCAAATCATCTCGCAGTTTCGCGGTAGCTTAGCTTCTCCGCCAGCATCGTTTCTATCACTATCTTCTTGAATTCTGGTGTGTAGCGTTTGTTTGGTATTCCTTTTGGCAGAATAAAGCCCCCCATATGTTATCCAGTATAATATACTGGATAACATATGGGGGCCACTTCAAAAT
>CALXCS010000020.1 GCA_944386875.1 uncultured Oscillospiraceae bacterium | reverse complement strand
ATATTTCTGCATACTGCCTGAAAACGTGAGGGAATTTGCTTTTTTATGAATGTGCGAATTGCAGGGTAACTCCTGCTTATAAAAAAAGAACCGATTGAATATGTGGCGAAAAACAACATCATTTTGGGAGTCTTTCCCAGGGAAGCGGAAAATACCCCCAGAGCTTTTGAAGATAGTTCCGCTGGAAGATCAGAGACTTTTTTGTATATTCCGTCTATGGCTGTAGATATATATTCGCGTATTCCATCAGGTGAGCGGGAGATAAACGAATCAATAGTACCTTCTATTCTTGACATAATATCCGGCAGCCCTGAAAACAGCTGCGGTAGGCTGCTAATAAGGTCAGTAGCCTCATATATAAGCCTTGATATAAATAGAGCGCAGAATCCGATGATCGACAATATTAGAAAAAGTATACATACTGCGGAGCATATCCACCGCCTGCCGCCGAGATATTTTGAGAAATATCTTACTACAGGTTCTATAAGCCATGCTGTAAAGAATGCCAAAACAAACGGCAGCAGACACGGAAGCAGGTATTTTATAAACAGAAGTATTAATGCAGTCGCTATGAAAAGAGTGAGGACAGTTTTTAGAAAACGCCTTTGTCCGGTTGAATCCAAAATCGCCGCCCCCTGTATATTAAGCACATGGATATAAGGTCCATATAGTCGTAATAGATATCATTTTTGTGCTAAAATGTCTAAACTTCTACATTTATATAAGAATAAGCTGTTGCGCAGAGGGTGCTGCTGTGATAATATACTTAATTAGTGCGGCCGGATTTGTTGCGGCTGCGGCACCCAGGATAAAAGTATTTTTTGCTTTATGCACAGGGGATATACGTTGTTTGGGATGGTAGATATATATGGTAAATGTAGCCATACTGGGTTTTGGAACTGTGGGCTCCGGCGTTGCGGAAGTCATGGAGGAAAATGCTATAAGCATTGCCCATAATGCCCTGGAGAAGATAAAAGTAAAACGTATAGTTGACGTGCGGGATTTCCCAGACAGCCCTTTTTCAGAAATGATAACAAGGGATTTTTCGCTGGTAGAAAACGACCCGGACATAAAAGTCGTAGTGGAAACTATAGGCGGAGCCGGGGTAGCTTATGATTACACCAAACGCAGCCTTCTGGCGGGCAAAAGTGTTGTGACTTCTAACAAAGAGCTTGTCGCTACGCATGGACATGAGCTTCTATCAATTGCGAAAGAGAAAAATGTGAACTATCTCTTTGAAGCCAGCGTAGGCGGAGGCATACCGATAATCCGTCCGATTACACAGTGCCTTACTGCCAATGAACTTGACGAAGTGTACGGCATTTTAAACGGGACTACTAATTATATTTTGTCACAAATGGTTCAGGGCAACGTAACATTTGAAGAAGTTCTCAAAGATGCGCAGAGGCTGGGATATGCGGAGGCCGATCCAACGGCTGACATTGAGGGATATGACGCGGCAAGAAAAATATGTATATTGGCGGACTTGTGCTTTGGAAAGAGCGTAGATCCCAACAAGATAAGCATAAGCGGTATCAGGGGAGTAACTGCGCAGGACGTGGAATATGCTAGGCGCCTTGGCTATAAAATTAAGCTGTTGGGACGTGCCTACAGACTTGATGGGGAACATATTACGGCTTATGTCTCTCCACATCTTATAAGCAAAACGAGCCTCCTTTCCAATGTGGATGGAGTTATGAACGGCATTGTGGTACACGGTAACGCACTCGGTGAGGCAATGTTTTACGGCGCGGGTGCGGGAAAACGGCCTACGGCAAGTGCAGTTGTTGCCGATGTTATCGATGCGGTAAAACACATGCAGGCGAGAAAGTACCTTGGCTGGGAAGAAAGCGAAGACGGCTATGTGGTGGATGCCGCCGATATAAAAATGCGCTGGTATTTGCGTACAGGTTCGGGCCTTGAGGATATCGGCAGGGCGTTTGGAAATGTCAGACTAATCAGTTATCCAGGCGACTATCCAGGGGCTGGGCCCGACGAATATGCTTTTGCGACGGAGCCAATAACAGGCAGGGAATTGGAGAGAATGCTCTCCGGCATGGATGTGAGGTCCATGTTCCGTATCTTAGATTGAGCATATCATGACATAGGGGGAGTCCCTCATAATTCAAGTAGTATTGGAGGATTGCCGAAATGGCACTCATTGTTCAGAAGTTCGGCGGCAGCTCTGTCGCTGACGTGGAAAGAGTTCGGCGCGTGGCAGGTATAATCGCGGATACGTATAGGGAAGGGAATGACGTAGTCGTGGTTTTATCCGCCCAGGGTAAAACTACAGATGGCCTTATTGCGAAGGCGCATGAGTACAATCCTAAACCCTCAAAAAGAGAACTGGATATGCTGCTGACAACCGGTGAGCAGCAGTCTGTGGCGCTTTGCGCAATGGTCCTGGAAACTATGGGAATACCTGCCGTATCTCTAGCCGGCTGGCAAATAGGCTTTAAGACGAATTCTACTTATGGGAATGCACGTATTAAAAGTGTAGGTTCTGAACGCATACGCAGGGAACTGGATGCCAGGAGGGTAGTACTTGTAACTGGCTTTCAGGGAGTAAATAAATATGATGACTATACCACTCTGGGCAGAGGCGGCTCAGACACATCGGCAGTCGCAATAGCCGCCGCCATGCATGCAGATCTTTGTCAGATATATACCGATGTGGACGGAGTATATACTGCAGATCCCAATAAAGTAAGAGGAGCAAAGAAGCTGGAGGAAATTACATTCGACGAGATGCTTGAGCTTGCCTCTAAAGGGGCCAAGGTTTTGCATAATCGTTCTGTAGAACTCGCCAAGAGATATAATGTGGATTTGGAAGTGCTCTCAAGCTTTGAGCGCCTGCCGGGAACAAAAGTCAGGGAGGTCAAGAAAATGGAACAGGCACAGGTCAGCGGCGTAGCGAAGGATGTTAATTTAGCACGTATTGCCCTGGTGGGCATAAAAGATGAGCCGGGTATTGCGTTTAAAATATTCAGGATACTTGCAAATGAAAAGATAAATGTGGATATTATTATCCAATCTATAGGAAGAGAAGGGGCTCAGGATATCAGCTTTACGGTGAGCAAGAACGATGCGGACACTGCAGCAGAGGCGCTGAAGCAGTATCAGAATGTGCTGGGATATTCAAGCCTCAGCGTGGATATGCATGTAGCAAAGGTCAGCGTTGTAGGGGCAGGTATGCTGCTGACATATGGATTTGCAATGATGATGTTTGACGCCCTGGCATCCAAGAAAATCAACATACAGATGATATCTACAAGCGAGATAAGTATTTCTGTCCTTGTAGATGAGGAGGATGCGGACAAGGCGGTGCAGGCAATACACGATAAGTTTTTCGGCGAATAATAGTATGTTTTTCGTAAAGGCGGCTATTTAAATAGCCGCCTTTTTCCGTGGGTTTTTAAAGATTGCTGCGTACTTATCTTCAGAAGAGAGGTGAGCGTGTGAAAGATTGGGAAATGATTGATGCCCTAAAGGAAAATCAGGAGAACGGGATCAATATTATAAAGCGCCAATATGACAGTATGATTAAATATGTCATAGCTCCCATACTCTCGGACGATAGAGATGCGGAAGAATGCCTCGCGGATGTCTACATAAAATTGTGGCAAAACATAGGGCAGTTTGATGCGCAGAGAGGCAGCCTTAAGAACTGGATAGCAGTTATTGCACGAAATACTGCAATCTCTATAGCCAGGAAAAATACACACCAGGAAGTTGAACTTAAAGATATTTGTGCTTCATCAGCTACACCTGAGGACAACCTGCTAAAAGAGAATGATATTTTAGAGTTAAAACGCGCTATTGATAATATGTGGAGCACCGACAGACAGCTTATCTACAGGCGCTACTTTTACTTACAGGGAATATCTCAGATAGCAGCTGAATTGGGAATTTCAGAAAGAGCTGTAGAAGGGAGACTCTATAGGATCAGACGCAAGCTCAAGAAAATTTTGGGAGGTGAAAATATTGAAAGAGACAGATAAGGACTTACAGGAACAGAGGTTGGCAAAACTGTTTGAAGACAGCGCTGTATCTGATATGGTAAGTAAAGACACGCTGTCAGTAGACCCATGGAGACGGCCAATATATTCCATACTCTGTGGTTTTGCGCTGACTATGGTGACTCTTAATTTCTGGTATTTTGATTTTCTTCTCCCCACTGTTGGAACGGCTTTGCTGTTAGCGGGTTTTTCTTCTCTAAGAGAGCAGAACAAACTATTTAGGCTTGCGTGGTATCTTGCGGTTTTTAAATCGCCATTATATATAGCGATCCGTTGCGTTGCAGCGTCACCACTGAATATTGCGATAGAGGGTATATATGCAGATTTGTGGTATGCCATAGGGATTGCTACTTCTTTTATTGCTCTGTTCCAGCTTATAATATTCAGGGCAGCGCTCAGAACTGTGTACAGAGAAAATAGAATGGAGCAGGACAGAGATCCGCTGCTCTGGACAGTACTGTGGTATTTTTGCACGTTAACTATTGCTTTTTTTCAATTACAGCTCCATATTATTACAGGTGTGCTGCTTATTTGTTTTTTCGCAGCTACGCTTGTTTCACTCTCGAAGGTTGCAAGGCAGATGTCAGCAGCAGGATTCGCCCTGAGGCCTGCCAAGGTTCTCTGCAGCAGATGGGTGTTGGTAACTGTATATGTGGCGGTCACGGCCGTGGCAGTTATGGGAGTTGTCCTGATAACAAGCCATAATTTGCATGGAGTCAAATTGATTGAGCAGCCTGCCAATATGGATACAGAGATAAACCAAAAGCTCATATCTATGGGATTCCCAGAACACATCCTGTCAGATATACCCGAAGAACAGATGTCAAAGATTGGATACCCAGTGGCGTTAGAATATTCGGAGCACATTGAAGAGTTTGACAATGGCGATGCACTGCGTATGGAAACTGTGTATGTGGAAGATGGAAGCCGACAGATTTATGTCATCCATTATTTTACATGGATGGAAGGCGCTCCGCGCTGGTCGGACGGATTATATGCCTGGTTTTCTGACTCCGAAATACAGGACTTTGCGTATGTTGGATCGGGGCTTTTATTTGAAAAAGGCGGCGAACAATACTCTGCTCTGCTGCCGGATCTGGAGTACGGCTACCTTGACGAAAAGCCGCAGAACATATCAATTTGCAGTACAGTTAGATACCCGTTTGGAGCGGACGAGAGGAGAGGGTACGTTATGATGTCGGTGCGCTATGATGAGAATATTGGAATTATGGCGGCTTGTCTTGACTACTACCATCCAGATCAGCCGGAGCTTGTGTACTCTAAGCGGAGCGTTTCCGCCATGTTCGGGCTTTTGGGAGATGGTTTTTGTCAGAACTATTCTACATATTATATTCATTCTGGGCCGTACAACGAATCTGATTAACGCAAAGAAGAGCTGCGGCTTTTGCCGCAGCTCTAACTATAGATATATATGAATTACAATTGAAGGCCAAGGTAGTTAACCAAGTTCTCTGATAAAATTTTCTTTTTGGAAGTTTCTGAAAGGGGCAGCGACAAAAACCTGTCCAATTCCTCTTTTGGACTCCACATGGGAAAGTCGCTGCCAAAGAATATCCTGTCTTCACCGAAAATTTCTATCATTTCCACTATACGCTCATCTGTCATAGCATAGAAACTGGAAGAACAGTCGACCATCACATTTGTTTGAGGCACGTATTTTACTGCCTCATTCCACTCATTCCAACCGCCAAAATGGGCGCATATCATGCGAAGATCGGGGAAAAGCTCCAGTAATTCGGGTATGCGGTGAGGATTGGAGTACTCAAACCGTGGATCTCCTGTGTGAAACAGGATAGGGACTCTATTTCCCTGACAGAAGTCATATAGGGGCCACATCCTCTTGTCTGTGAGCTCAAATTCCTGAAAGTCAGGGTGGAGTTTTACGCCGTGAAGGCCCAGCGAAAATACTCTGTCCAGTTCTTTTGCAGGATTTTTATAATCTGGATGACAGGTGGCAAAACCGATAAATTTCCCAGGATGTTCATTTACAGTGCGGATTATAAAGTTGTTTATACTCTCTACCTGCATTGGAGTTGTGGCTACAGAGTGGATAAGAAATTTGTCAATACCGGCTTCTTCGCCGCAGGCCAGAAGCCTGGAAACGGAACCTCCCTGGCATGTCATATCAAGGTCATAAAAGTGGCCTATACTTTCGGATGCCTTTTCTGCTATTTTATCAGGATATACGTGTGCATGTGCGTCAATAATCATTGCTGTTATTCACTTCCGATATTGAATTGCTGAACTATAATATGCCATATTTATTTTCTTTTTTCAAGTCATAGGGGTGTCCCAAAAGAGAAAGAGAAGGAAATTGCGAGTTCTTAATAAAATATTTAATATGAGATATGTTGAATTTATAGTGAAAAGAGGTTATTCTATTCTAATAGCAAAATTTCAAGCAGGTTTTTTGGAGGAAGGTATGGACAGACAAATTGATAGTGGCAGAGATAATTTAAAGCTGTCTGAACGTATTTTTGGAATTATACGGAGAGACTGGAAGACTGTGCCGAATATGCTGAGCTATTTCAGATTACTGCTGATACCTGTTTTTATTGTTCTGTACATTTGCCATAAAAACTATTCTGCTGCTGCGGCCATAATACTTTTGTCCGGCTTGACAGATGTGGCAGACGGGATTATAGCCAGAAAATTTAATATGGTGTCCGACCTTGGCAAGGCTTTGGACCCTCTGGCAGATAAGCTGACTCAATTGGCGATATTCATCTGCCTGGCCGGCCGTTATAAGCTAATTATACTATTTGTCTGTATTCTTGCAATAAAAGAGGTTGTAATGATGGCTATGGGAATGCTTATAATGAAACGTACAGGACAGGTAAATAGTGCCAGGTGGTATGGAAAGATGACCACCTTTGTCACGGAGGCAACGGCGCTGGTGCTGGTTTTTGTACCGGATATATCGTCAATAATCGCAGATATTCTGATCCTGGCAAGCATGACATGCGCTCTATTTTCTTTTGTTATGTATTTGAGAAGGTATATAGATATTTTAAATAGCGCAAATGGTAAGAAGGAGGGGGAGTAATGGGCAAACGGGTTCTGATGATAGTAAATCCGAGAGCGGGCAGAATGAAAATTCGCAATACGCTTTACGGGGCAATAGAGAAACTGTGTTCCGCGGGATATGAGCCAACTGTCGTCATGACTCAGTATGACGGACATGCAGCTGAACTAGCAGGGAGAGCAAAAGCGTATGACACGGTGATATGTACCGGAGGAGATGGAACATTAAATCAGGTTATAAATGGCATTATCAAAAGTGCTGCCGAGTGCCCTATAGGGTATATACCGCTGGGAAGCACAAATGACTTTGCCGGCAGCCTCGGCATACCAAACAATGTGGACAGCGCCATAGATATAATATTAAATGGCAGAGCTACAAAGCTGGATGTGGCCCGCTTCAATAGCAGGTATTTTCTCGATACGGCAATGTTTGGGGCATTTTCAAGGGCTTCGTATGATACTTCCCAAGATAGGAAAAACCAGCTGGGCTTTTTAGCGTATATACTTGAAGGAATACGGGATTTACCATCGATTAGAACTTTTAAAATGGAGGTGCAAGTTGACGACGAGGATGTCAGTGGTGACTATATGCTTTGCGCCATAAGCAATTCAAATACTCTGGGCGGGATAATACCGCTGGATAAGTCCAGAGTTGATATAAAAGACGGACAGTTTGAACTTATAATGGCGGCGAGGCCGCAAAATGCAATAGAACTGCGCAATATGATCCGCGCGCTCAGATTGAAAAATTTTGCATGCGAGGGCATTGTGTTTCGCAGCGGAGCTAAGATTGACATACGGTGCAGCGATAGCGAGCCATGGACAATCGATGGAGAGAAAGAGATATGGGATGGATACGCCCAAATTCAGGTTATACCAGGCGCGGTAAATTTTATATTGCCGGATGGACAAAATGACGCGAAAATAAAGCCGGAGATAATTGATGCTAAAGAAGATAAGAGCGATAGGAAATAAAAAAGCTGTAAAGATATGCGGATGGGCCAGCCTGCCGCTGTTTGCCTTTTTCTGCCTGTTTATACTGGACTACTTTAATTTCTACCACTATGCAGGACTTTCCTCGGTAGTGGATTTTGTTAAAAACCACCCGGGACCGTTTGCTTTTGAGGTAATATTAATCCTGGGAATTATGGCAGTGCTGCTTCTTCTGTGCAGAAAGGCGTGGATTGCCAGCGGCGTATTGGGATTTTTCTCGCTGCTTTTTTCATTTATTAACTACCTTAAGATTGCGTTAAACGGGGACAACTTTTACCCGCAGGATATAACGATGGTGGGTGACGCAGGGGAGATAGCCTCTTTTATAACTGTGCCGCTGCCTCTGTGGTTTTATATTGCGGCGGTATTTGCTGCGCTGTGGGTTTCCGCGTATGCTGCCTTTAATGTGGAGATACCTTTAAAGTGGAAGTTCCGAATTCCTGCTGCCGCACTTTTAGTTATTATTGCACTTATTGCCTTTACACCGGCAAACGCAGAAAATGTAATCGGTGCGTTTGGCATGAGCTACGTTGATACAATTCTCCAGTCATCAAACTACAGAGCTAATGGTTTTTTAGGAGCATTTACTTTAAACATCCTTAAAATGCAGGTGCAGGAACCGGAAGGATATTCTGAAAACTCAATTGACGAAATCATTGGTGAGTATGACGCCTCCCCAAAAACAGGAGAAGAAGATTTTGACGTGATTGTTGTATTAAGCGAGGCCTTTTTTGACGTCAGAGAATTACCTGGCGTTGTATTTTCAGAAAATCCTCTCACTGAATATGATGAGCTTATTAGGCGGGAGAACTGTTATAGCGGCAAATTATATTCAACGGCTCTTGGCGGAGGCACGGTTAGGCCGGAGTTTGAGATGCTGACTGGCCTGTCCACAGATTATATGATCTCAGGCTCCAGTCCATGGGAATACGTGACGAGAGATATGGAGTCTTATGTGTCGGAGTATCGCGACTCAGGATACAGGACAATAGCCATTCACCCATATGATAAGAAATTCTACTCCAGGAGCCAGGCGTATGAGTATGTGGGATTTCAGGAGTTTTACGGTAAGGATGAGCTCAGCCAGCAGTTTCAGCTGCAGTACAAACGCGGATATGTGACTGATTCATCTACGTTGGAGGCTATGGAATATTATTTGGATAATTCCCAAGAACCCACGTTTATGTTTACTATAACAATGCAGAACCACCAGGCTTATAATCCTATTGATGAAAATGATATTGTTGTCCAGGTATCCTGCGCATCTCTTGAAGACAGCGTTTTGGATTCATTGACGACATATACACAGGGGCTATATGATGCGGATAAGATGCTGGGAGAGCTGGTGGATTATATAGACCAGAGAGAACGTCCAACAATTCTTGTGTTTTTTGGGGATCACCTCCCAACCTTGGGCTCTAACTATGCTGCATATAACCAGACCGGCTATGTGGACTCATCAGATGGATTCAGCAGGGAAGAGGCTCTCAAGATGTACTCTACGCCATTCGTAATATACTCAAACAGAGATATCGAGATTGAAATTTTTCAGGATAATACAGGTAACTCTATATCTCCGTATAATATGCTTAATGCAGTTTCCCAGGCCACAGGATTTGGGCGCACTGAGTACATGGAGCTTTTACTGGATTTTTATAATACAGCACCTATATATAATGTCAGATTAAATCTTGACGTAACTCCCGAAATTCAATCATTTCTCAGAAAGATCGAACTTATAACGTATGACAGGACTTCTGGCAAAGGGTATTCAGAATAAAATTAACGCCGCGGAACTCCGCGGCGTTAATTTTATTCTGCTTTACTTTTCCACTTTTTGCTCAGGAAAAATAACTGTTATTTTGGTGCCTTGATCAACATGGCTTTCGAGCTTTATATCGGCTCCGTGATAAAGCGCAGCGTGCTTTACAATCGAAAGGCCAAGACCGGTACCGCCAGTTTCACGGGAATGGCTTTTATCAACACGGTAGAAGCGTTCAAATACCCTTGACTGATGCTCTGGCGGAATCCCTATGCCTGTGTCTGTAACCGTGATCGAGTTATTGGAGACCTCAATACTGACTTTTCCGCCTTCTTTATTGTATTTAATAGCGTTTTCACACAGGTTATATGCTATTTCATAGAGAAGGCGCCTAACACCGTATATATATGTGTGAGTACCGGAAACATTGATTTCCACATGCCTATCAGCGGCAGCGCTGCTAAGCGCCTCTGCGGCCTCATTGGCAACAGCCAGCAGATCGACCTGCTCCTTTGGCATCTCAGTGCCCTCGTCAAGCTGCGAAAGCCTGATTATATCATCGATTAGGGTGACAAGGCGTGTTGCCTCTGTACGTATACGCGAGATAAAACGCGGCATATCATCGGCCTTAACAAGCCCGTTTTCTATGAGTTCTGCGGAACCCATTATAGAATGGAGAGGGGTCTTTAACTCATGGGAGACGTTAGCAGAGAATTCCCGCCTTTGGCGCTCCATCAGCTCCTTTTCTGTGATGTCAAATGCCAGAAGGGCGACGCCGTTAACTTTTCCCTCGCTGAGAATCGGGCTTGCATTGAACTGGTATTCGCGGCCATTTCTAGATATAATAATTTCACTGTGCTTTCCAGACATTGCATGGCCTAGAAGCTCCTGAACTTGCCGGCTTCTGTCTATCGTCAGCATGTCTTTTCCAACTGCGCTGCTGTCGGCACCAAATATTTCTGTAGCAGCATGATTTATACTGAGAATAGAGCCGTCTGCCCCCAAAAGCACCAGGCCTTCGCTCATATTGTCAGTTACAGCACTGAACTCAGTCTGCCTTTTATGCAGTTCTTCAAGCTGCTCATCAATCTGCCGGTGCTGATGCATTATGCGAGTAAGCAGGGGAGAGAGCTCTTCATATGTGTCGTTCTCTAAAGGGTTATCCAGATCCAGCTTGTTAAGCGGCTGAATAATGCGTTTGGCCAGCCTTTTAGATAGCAGGAGAGAAAGGATAACGGCCAAAATAATGATTATAGCTATGGCGTAGCTCATCCCCAAAAGCAGAGCAAACACACTGTCGGTGGAGTAGGAGAGGCGGAGTACAGTCCCGTCAGATAAGAGCTGGGCGAGATAGTATGTCCTTTCAGAAAGGGTTGTGGATGTTCTGACGCCGCTGCCGGTCCCTGTGCTTAATGCGTCCTGGACTTCCTGGCGGTTCAGATGGTTCTCCATCTGGTCTGCGTCAGCCATACTATCATATATAACGCTGCCGTCGGAGCTTATCCATGTTATTCTGTAATCACTGATGTGAAGCCCCTCAAGGAAACCGATACCGTTATTTTCAACACCCTGCGCTGCCAACTGGAGTTCTGCACTTAGCTGGCTTTGCTGCAGCTCAGAGAAATAACTGTATAGGAATCCAAGACTTAAAATCATACATGCCAGGAATACAATGAAAGAGACCAGGAAAGTTGAACGGAAAATTTTCTTTGTCATGTGTTGCCAGCCTCCAATCTGTACCCTACTCCGCGAACTGTTGCGATAAGGCTGCCGGGAGCTCCAAGCTTAGCCCTGAGGGTACGTATATGGACATCAACTGTCCGTGTTTCGCCGTCGTAATTGACACCCCAGATCTCAGAGAGCAGCCGGTCTCTCGTAAATACTGTCCCGGGGCTAGACATAAGCAGCCGCAGGATTTCAAATTCCTTAAGCGTCAAGGTTACCGGTTTACCTGATGCAAGGACAGTATGCTCGTCAATATTGAGCGTAATAGGACCAAACTGCAATATTTTTGAATTGCTCTGGTAGGAGGTCCGACGTAGCACGGCGCGGACTCTGGATACCATCTCCATCATGCCAAAAGGTTTAACAAGATAGTCATCGGCGCCCAAATCAAGACCTGTGATTTTGTCATACTCAGCGCCTTTTGCAGTGGCCATTATAACCGGTATGCTGCGTGTTGCGGTATTTGCTTTCAGTTTTTTTAATATTTCAACACCATCTTCACCAGGAAGCATCACGTCTAAGATAATCAGCTCTGGATGCGTAGTTTTCAACGCATTAAAGAAGGAAACACCATCTGAAAAGCCGGTGGCTTCAAATCCTGTTGATCTGAGAGTATACACTTCTATATCACGCACACCGGCGTCGTCTTCAACGCAGAAGATCATAGTTCACTCTCTCCTTTGTGAATGCCAGTGACTGAGAAAACAACCCATTCGCCGATATTTGTAGCGTGATCGCCAATGCGCTCAAAATATTTGGCAATCATTAAAAGGTCAAGAGCATACTCGCCTTCACTGGGATCAGAAGATATGAGCTTGATAAGAGAGGATTTAACTTGACGGAAGAGCTCGTCAACATTGTCGTCGGCATCTATTACCGTTTGCGCAAGGTTGACATCTTTTCTGACAAACGCGTCAACGCTGTCGGTCATCATGCGGACGACGGCTCTTGCCATATCTCCTATTGCGGCACATTCAGCGCCGCTGCGTCCGTTTAGAAATCCGACGATTTCGGCAATATCCGAAGCCTGATCGCCAATGCGCTACATATCCGTAATCATTTTCAGAGCAGCAGATATCTGGCGCAGATCGCTGGCTACAGGCTGCTGCTGTAAAAGAAGCTTAAGACACAACGACTCAATTTCACGTTCCCTTTGATCGATCTCGCTGTCTATGAGAGGCACCTTTTCCGCGATCTCCGTGTCGCCTGTAGTCAGAGCTTTTGCCGCAGCGGCAATAGCTTCCTCACAGGAAGCGCCCATGGCGATAAGCTCCCTATTAAGAAGCGCTAATTGTTCATCAAATTTTGCTCTCATTATCCGAACCTCCCTGTTATATAATCTTCGGTGCGTTTGTCTTCAGGATGTGAGAATAGCCTGTCGGTGTCACCGTATTCAATAACTTCACCGAGAAGGAAAAAAGCCGTTTTATCAGATATACGCACGGCCTGCTGCATGTTATGAGTAACTATAACGATAGTATACTTCGATTTGAGTTCAAGGGCAAGATCTTCTATTTTAGAGGTTGAGATTGGGTCCAGAGCAGAAGTTGGCTCATCCATAAGCAACACTTCCGGCTCAACGGCCAGGGCGCGGGCAATGCAAAGACGCTGCTGCTGGCCGCCGGACATGCCAAGAGCATTTTCATTGAGTCTGTCTTTAACCTCATCCCATATAGCGGCGGCGCGAAGTGAGTTTTCAACAATATCGTTGAGCTTTGCCTTGCTGCGTATGCCATGGGTTCTGGGACCGAAGGCGATATTGTCATAAATACTCATGGGAAATGGATTGGGCTTCTGGAAAACCATGCCGACACGTTTGCGCAGCATGTTCACGTCCATATTGCCGTATATGTCTTCACCATCGAGTGCACAAAGCCCATCTATATGGCATCCCTCGACCAGATCGTTCATTCGGTTAAGAGTTTTCAAAAGCGTAGACTTTCCACAGCCAGACGGGCCTATGAAAGCAGATATCTCGTGCTCAGGAAGATGAAGAGTAACATCTTTGATTGCGTGAAAGTCACTGTAGTACACATTTAAATGTTCAATAGTAAACTTATCTTTAGCCATATGATTACCTCATTTCTTAACAGCAAGCCGCTTTGCCAGGGCACTGGATGCGGCGTTTATTAAAACGACAAGCACCAGCAGCACAACGCCGGTGGCATATGCGGGCTCCATGTCCAGCCCTTCGTTCCAGAGTGTGTACATGTGTACGGCCAAGGTACGCCCTGACTCCATAAGTCCAGCCATATTGGAAGAAGTGCCGGAGGTAAATATCAGAGCGGCGGTTTCACCTACAATACGGCCTGTCGCCAATACTACGCCGGCGGCTATGCCTGGCATGGCGGAAGGGAGGACGATGCGGAATACAGTACGAAGCCGTCCGGCACCGAGTCCAAAACTTCCTTCTCTGTAGAGATCTGGGACGGATAATATGGCCTCTTCAGAAGTGCGCATAATGGTTGGCTGGACCATCAGAGCTACAGTCAGTATACCTGAGAGCAGAGAATATCCAAGGCCAAGGGTTTCATTAAACATGAGGAATCCAAACAGGCCGTAGACTATTGAGGGAATACCAGAGAGCGTCTCGGTGGTCATACGGATTACTTTAACAAGTTTGCTGCCGCGTTTTGAATATTCTGTAAGGTAAATTGCGGATCCGACTCCGAGGGGGATGGAAACAAGAAGCGCGCACACCGTAATAGTTACTGTGTTGATTATGGCGGGCATCATGGAGTTGTTTTTTGATGTGTATTTCCACTCAAAAAGGCCAAGATTAAAATTCGGAAGTCCTTTGTAGAGAATGAATATGAGCAGCCAGGCCAGCACAGCTATAGATATCAGGGTGCAGAGAATCACTAAGATACGGAGAATAAGGGAACCGGCATGCCCCTTATATTTAGCAAGACCTTTCATTTCTTTTTCCCCTTTCTCCTGACACATGAGAGAGCCAGGTTGATTATCAGGATAAATACGAAGAGGACCATACCCGTTGCAAACAAGGCTTCACGGTGAAGCCCCGTGGCGTAACCCATTTCCAGGACTATATTTGCAGTCATCGTCCTAACGCCGTTTAATATACTGGACGGCATGGCGGTTTGATTGCCGGCGACCATAATAACAGCCATGGTTTCGCCAATAGCACGGCCGATACCCAGGACAATTGCAGCAAGAATTCCGCTTTTTGCGGCTGGAACTACGGCGCAAAATACGGCTCTCTCATGAGTTGCCCCGAGAGCCAGGGCACCTTCATAATAAGACTCAGGTACTGCACGTATATTGGACTCAGAAACACTGACTATCGTTGGCAATATCATTATACCAAGCAAAATCGAAGCGGTCAGCATGCTCTTTCCCGAGCCGCCGAAGATATCCTGCATCAGCGGGACTATGGACATCAGCCCAAAGAAGCCATAGACAATCGAAGGTATTCCCGCCAGAAGGTCGATGGCAGGCTTTAATTTACGGTGAAGTTTATCAGGGCAGAAACGAGCCATAAATATAGCGGTCATCAGCCCCAGAGGAACACCGAATACGATAGCGCCGGCTGTAACGTAGATACTTCCAAGTATCATAGGGAATATGCCGTACTCATTGCTTCCTGGCCGCCAACTCTCACCAAACAGAAAATCTAAAACGCCGATTTGACCCATAGCTGCGAAACCGCTTCTGAAGAGAAACAAGCATATCAGGGCAACAGCGAGGATTGAGACACAGGCGACTATGAGGAAAACAATGCGCATTATTCTTTCTTTAACAGCGCTTGAACTCATATCTATTTTACCTCCCATTTAAAGTGAAGCAGCCGTGAAAATGAAGAAAACACTCAGAAAAAGGGACGGGCGATCAGCGCCCGCCCCTTTGATAGGATGCTCTGGATTTGCTTAGTTCAACTCGTCCCATGTGGTGATTTCGCCGATGTAGATGGAGCAGATCTGCTCAGCAGTAAGATCGGAAGTGGGATTATCGTTGTTAACGACAACGGCGATGCCGTCAGTTGCTATTGTTGTGGGGACAAGACCCTGGGCAATCTCTTCATCTTTGACTTCTCTGGAAGCCATGCCGATATCATAAACTCCGGAAGCTGCGTTGCTCATACCGGTGCTGGAATCCTGAGTCTGCAGAGTGATGTTGACATCAGGGTTAATTTCATTATAAGCCTCTATGAGAAGTTCCATAACAGGGGAGACAGAGGAGGAGCCGCCAACGGTAATATCACCGGCAACAGAGTTATCCTCATAAGGGGTGGTCTCCTGGAGAGGAATGTAGCCCTCTTCCTCAATTATAGCCTGACCCTCAGTGCTGAGTATGTAGTTAATGAAGTCCTGAGTGGTATCGCTTACTTCTTCAAGTGTTGCAATGTTGAAAGGACGGGAGACAACGTAATCTCCAGCGAGGATATTTTCAACAGTGGGCTCAACGCCGTTGACAGAAACAGCTTTAACAGAATCGTCAAGGGAACCTAATGAAATGTATCCGATTGCCTGGACATTGCCGGCAACAGTTGTCATCATAACACCGGTGGAGTTGGTAGTCTCAGCGGTATTGATGGTGCGGTCACCGTCCTCGTCAGTCTCAATACCCATAAGCTCGATGAAAGCACTGCGAGTGCCAGAACCGTCTTCGCGGGTGCAGACGGTGATGTCGCCAGTCATACCGGCAGCTTCAGGCTCTTCGCTGTTGTCAGGAGTCTCTGGGGTTTCGTTGTTGGTTTCATTGTTTTCGGTGTTTTCGTTCTCGTTGTTGGCATCGTTATTGCCCTCGTCGGTGCTGCTGCAGCCTACAAGCGCAAACAGAAGCATTGCCGCTACGAGAATCAAGCTGAGAGTTTTTTTCATTTCAAATTCTCCTTTTCTTATTGTTGGGTTTTAAAATCTCTCATCAACGGGTCTCATGATAAATAGTGTAGGTAAAATGGAAAAGCACGAATATGTTAAATGTATGTAAAGTTAATAAAATCTTTTATTTTGTTAGTGAAATCATTGAAAGATAACGGTAATGTTT
>CALXCS010000019.1 GCA_944386875.1 uncultured Oscillospiraceae bacterium | reverse complement strand
GCGTATCCACTACGACAGAGCCGGGAACATTGTATACGTCGCCCAAAATAAGGTTTGCGCTTTTGCGGCCGACACCAGGGAGCGTCAAAAGGTCGTCCATATTGTCTGGTACACGGCCATGAAACTTTGTGGTTATAAGTATAGCTGAGTTGACAATGTCTCTGGCTTTCCCGTGATAGAACCCGCAGGAACGAATGTAATTTTCCACGTCTTCTATTGGAGCCTGCGCCATAGCCTGGGCGGTGGGGTATTTAGCAAAAAGTGCGGGAGTGACTTTATTTACCCGTTCGTCTGTGCACTGTGCGGCAAGACGTACTGAGACGAGAAGATGGTAGGCGTCTTCGTAGTCGAGGGTACACTCTGCCAGCGGATATTCCTGCTCCAACTTTTTTATGATAATATCTGATACTTCTCTGTCTATCATTTTTCCACAGCCTTACATTGTAATTCTCCGTTGATTATAACACCGCAGGAGAATATAATAAAGAAAATATTTTTAGGGGGTCCGCTATGTACAAACCTCTTGCAGATGAGATACGGCCGCAGACGCTGGATGAAGTATATGGACAGGAACATATTTTGGGCCGTGACGGACTCTTACGGAGAATAATTGACAGCGGAAATATCCCAAATATGATATTCTACGGGCCGTCAGGCAGCGGGAAGACAACAGTTGCAAATATCATAGCCAGGGAGACGAACAGGCAGCTGCGGCGATTGAATGCAACAACAGCCTCTCTTTCGGATATCAAAGATATTATTGCGGAGCTTGACACGTTCCTTGTTCCTAACGGCGTACTCCTGTATCTTGACGAAATACAATATTTTAATAAAAAACAACAGCAATCGCTTTTGGAATTTATAGAAAACGGTAAGATAACGCTTATAGCATCTACTACGGAAAATCCGTATTTTTATGTGTATAATGCAGTCCTCTCCAGGTCAACTGTCTTCGAGTTTAAGGAGCTGACGAGCCAAGACGTTTTAAAAGCAGTAAAACGTGCCTCCGGTATAGCTGCGGAGCGGATGGGGGAAGCTCAGATAGAGCACGGAGTGCTGGAACATATTGCTTCAAGCTCCGGAGGAGACGTGAGAAAGGCGATAAATGCTGTGGAACTGCTTTACTCATCATCCAGGAGACCCGATGGACGCATGCTTATAACTTTGGAGGACGCGGAGACTGTATCTCAAAAAAGTGCTCTCCACTATGACAGGGAGGGCGACCAGCATTTTGATGCGGTTTCTGCACTAATGAAATCCCTGCGTGGTTCCGACACAGACGCCGCACTTCACTATCTTGCAAGATTGCTGACGGCAGGGGATCTGCCGGGCGCGTGCAGGCGTATACTGTGTTCTGCCTCTGAAGATATAGGTATGGCCTATCCGCAGGCGGTGTCCATAGTCAAAGCGTGCGTAGACAGTGCGCTGCAGCTGGGGCTGCCGGAGGCCAGGCTGCCGCTTGCCCAGGCGGTTATACTCCTTGCCACTGCGCCAAAATCGAATTCTGTTGTAGCGGCGATTGATGCCGCCATGTCCGATGTGGCAAAGGGAAAGGCAGGGCCGATACCCAGGGAACTGCAGAATGTGCATGCTGACGGCACGGGATTTGAACGTGAGCAGGGATACAAATATCCCCATGATTTCCCAGGGCACTGGGTGCGTCAACAGTACCTTCCAGATAATCTGTCAGGTACGAAATATTACGAATACGGAGATAATAAGACAGAACAAGCTGCGAAGAAATACTGGGAGAATATAAAGGGGGAGTGAGATGTGGATGTGCGCGTAGGCGACGTAGTTACAATGAAAAAGCCCCACCCATGCGGAGAAAAGCGGTGGCTCATACTCCGTGTAGGCGCTGATTTTAAACTCCGCTGCCTGGGATGCGGACGTGAGGTTATGAATCCGCGCAGCAAGGTGGAGAAGAACATAAAGAGCATCGAGAGGCCGGAGAGCGGCGAGTTTAAAAGCACGGATCCTGTGTGATCCGTGCTTTTAAACTATTATGAGAATTAACGGCTGAGTCGGATATGTTTGCGGCTTTTATGATATGGGATATATGCCCTATGGATTAAAATGAAGGGGAAATATGAGAATGAGGATATTTTTGATTTTTATGAAAAATTTTGTGACAAAATGCCAACGAGATGCGTTTTAAAAGTGAAGGCTTTCAAAACGCAGGGGTGGTGACGCAGTGGACGAGATGGAGTTTTGCAGGTATGCTGATCTATACAAAGACATGATATACAGGATAGCTCTTAACTTTTTTGGCTGTACACAGGATGCAGAAGATATAGTTCAAGAAGTACTTATAAAGCTCTATATAAAAGGCGGACGGTTGAAGGGAAATAATCAGGTCAAGTTCTGGCTTATAAGAGTTACGCTCAATGCCTGTAAGAGTCAGGTGCGGAGCCGCGGGCGGCGGCATGCGCCTTTGGAGATACAGGACATAGCGGTCCCATTCAGAAGGGAAGAGGAATATGCCCTTTTTTCTGTTGTTATGTCCCTGCCGGAAAAATATAGGACAGTTCTCTATCTCTTCTATTATGAAGAGCTGACTGCAAGGGAAATCTCTGACGTGCTGGATATAAAAGAGTCTGCGGTCACCACCAGGCTCGCAAGGGCCAGAAATATGCTCAGATCCCAGCTTGTTGAGGAGGATGGCTATGGACTTTAAGGAATTCTATAAAGTGACTTTCTCTCAAGTTCATTCGCCGGCTGCAGTTGATTTTGAGGCGATACGGCATATGAGAAAGAGAATAAGATACAGGAAAATACTCTTGGTAGCTGCTGTTGTATGCGCTCTTGCCGCCCTGTGCATAACTGCATATTCCGGAGACTTTTTTGGGCTACGGAGCCTTGTCATTGAAAATGGCCCACAGGAGACGGCTTTGCCAGATACAAATCAGGATAAACATCAGAATATACAGCAGCAAGAGGAGTTTATATCGCTCCAGGGATTTGCGGACAGCCCAGAGTCCAAGGCTATCGCGGAGTGGAAAGATTTCGTGGACAAATACGACGCAGACGGCGACATAATTGCGTCTATTGGAAATGGACCTACCGGAGTGGATGCAAAATACAGCTTGTATAATGTGTATACTCAGGAGATGGCAGACAAGCTCCAGGAGATAGCGGACAGGTATGGGCTGAAAATCCATACGAAAAATGAAATACTTACATATGAACAATTGGCAGCACATCTGGGGGGAGAGTTCACAGACGCGAACAATTCAAGGTGCAGCGGATACATGTATGAAGACGGCAGCTTTTCTTTGGATGGGGACTATTTTACGCCGGACGGGGAGATAGGCTATCAGCTCTCCAGATTTGTCCAAGGTAGTTTTACCGAGGTCTACCTCAACATAGGCGATGTTGACGGCTACAGCCAGTGGGTGTATACGACCGAAAACGGAGACCGACTTCTGAAGGCGTTAAGCGGGACAAAAAGCCTTATTATAACCCAGTGCAGCAACGCCTTCATAACCATGAATATAATGAGCGGCTACAGCTCTGGAATAACAGACAGCAAATTGGAAGAGATAGCCGATTCGGTGGATTGGGAAATTTTGTCATCTGTGACTGTGCCAGATTTCTCGGAGGAGACTGCCGGCGAAGATAGGATCTATAAAAGCTTCGAAGAGGTGCTTAATGAGCTTCAGAGTCTCGCAAAACCTGAAAGCGAGCCAATGTACAGCCTTTACGACGCGGATGGCGATGGGGTAGAGGAGCTGTTTGTCAGGTCTGCCTGGGACAGCGGAGACGGTCCTGTGGATAGCTTTGCGGTGTATTGTGCCGGCAGTACGGAGATACGGCGGGCAGAGTACCTAATTT
>CALXCS010000018.1 GCA_944386875.1 uncultured Oscillospiraceae bacterium | reverse complement strand
GTTTCTATCACTATCTTCTTGAATTCTGGTGTGTAGCGTTTGTTTGGTATTCCTTTTGGCAGAATAAAGCCCCCCATATGTTATCCAGTATAATATACTGGATAACATATGGGGGCCACTTCAAAATAGCCTTGCGGCGGTATTTTTAGTTTGATACTCAAATGTACAATTCTTCGTTGTCAAAATAGGTATCCGCAGCGTACCTGGACGCACCAGACAAAAATGCGTTTTCAGGATCTAATGTGGAAAATGTGATGTTCAAATTCCTCTTTATCTTATAAAACGGCATATCGTTCAAAGCTCGTCGTATAGACGAGAGGAAGTACTCTCCCGCCTCGGTGTACACTCCCTCAATGATGACGTTCTGCGGATCGTGAAGAAGGGTAATATTGTGAATAAGAATTGCAAAATACCTGGCGATTCTGTCCATCAGTGCACAGGAAAATGCGTCTCCCTGGTTTGCCGCCTTGAATATATCAGTATATTCAAGTTTTTCTTCTTTGGCCTTCTCATAGATAGACGATTCGGGGTGTTCTTTATACTCCTCATACGCTGCATTGATAAGGGCGTCGGGAGAGACGACAGTCTCAAAGCATCCATATCCTCCGCAGGAGCATCTTATCTTTGAGTCGGGCTCCACGATTATATGGCCGTACTCACCCATGAATCCGTTTTCTCCGTGCAGCATCTGGCCTTTAAAAAGTATGCAACCTCCAGTAGAATAGGACGTGAAGATTGTTATTGCGCTGCCGGACGCATAAGTCTCCTTTTTTTCAAGCTCTGCGTACCCGTAAAACCGGCAGGAGTTATCTACAAATATTGGTATATCCAGGTCCAATTGACTCTTCAGATCCGCGGCAATCGGCATATTGTTGTTCCATTTACGGTGTATTGAGAATCTTAAAATTCCGCGGACCGGATCAACAATTCCATCGCACCCCAACACAATTCCACAAACTTTTTCCGGTGGTATACCGCTTTCAGCCAGAAGTTCCTTTACAAGGCCGGCGGATGCGGAAACATAATCTTCATATCCGATATCAGAAGGACAGCTGCACCGATTCTCCAAAATCACGTGGGAAGCCAAGTCCATAAGGACTCCGCGCATGTTGCCGTGACGGTTTTGCAGAGCAATAGTATAGGCGCAGGTCACATTAAAGGTAAAAAGTTCTGGACGTTTTCCGCCTTCTTCAGTAGAAGATCCTTTGCCTACTGAGATAGCATACCCTTTTTCCACAAGTGTACTTACTATCTTAGCAACTGTCGTTTTGCTGAGTTTTACCTTCTCCGCTATCTCGCTTAAAGACATAACTCCGCTCTGCCTGAGAAGTGTCAGCACCAATTTTTGATTGTTACTCTTAATGTTCCTTGGCTTATCGCCCGTTTGCTTTACAGCTGTAAAGTCAGTCATCGCGCTCACCTGCCCTATAGTATTATCAGGCGGCGCTCCGCCTAATAAAATCTTATTTAAGTTAAATCACACGCTGCAACGTATAATCGTAGATTATTCTTTATTCTGTACATGACATTAAAGTATTTATGCACTTAAAAGTCTTTAAGTCAAGCAGTCCCCGCAAGGTTGTGCAGCGGGGACTGCCGGCAAAATTACTTCTCCCAAGGCACGTAGCAAATTGAAGCTCCGCCGTACTGGGCGCGAACCTGATCTGGATCATCAGGGTGGAATTTTCTAGCCTTTGGTCCATATCCGAATCCCGCCGTGTTGGGCATAATCTGTGCTGTACCATTCAAAATGCGGGTATCAAGCTCAATATAATCAGATATCAGTTCCGGATCACAGGGGCTTCCGTTATGGGCAGGGCAGACAAACTTGATCTCATCTATTCTCTTATAGAGCTTTTCCATGTTCGCCTTATGGCGCGCTATCTTGTCCGGTCCGCCGGCGCCAAGAAGCACCTGACCTGGCTCAAGCTCGTCGCCTGTACATAAAAAGCCTGTCTGGCTGTCAAGGAAAGCTACGCTCCCAGCGTGATGGCACGGTATGTCAATAACCTCAACGGTCCTGCCGCCAAGGTCAAATATATAGCCGTCGCCAATGGTTGTGGCAGTATAGTCCGGATGCGGCATCGCCTCAAATCTCTTCTGGTGCTCTTCGCCGAATGTATTTTTCATATCCTTCTGGCCTTCGGCGCTGATATACACGTGTTCCCAAAAAGCATTTCCGCCAGTATGGTCAAAGTGTCCGTGAGTATTGGCAACCATCACAGGCATTCCAGCCAGATCTTCAACAAACTTTCTTAAATCACCATATCCATAGAAAGTATCTATAAGCAACGCTTTTTCAGTTCCAATAAACAGATAAGCATACATCGTCCCATGATACCCTATGATGTATGTATTGGGCGCTATCTTCCACTTTGCATAAATATAGCCATTTTCGTCCACATTTGGATTTCCGTCGTACATAAAAAATACCTCCTTCAAATTTAGCTTCATAATAATGGGTTATACCCATATTTACAAACTCAGTACGTCAGCAGAAGCTTAAATCGCAATCCAGCTCGAACACTAAATTTTAAAAGTATGTTTTCTATCTTTTTTCTTGTATATCACATTTTAAGCAAGGTGCAAGGATAATGTTAAGGCTATCCGTTCTTTTCAATTAAATTTAGTCACTTTGACTTATTATTTTAACATTTTAACCCATTTTGTAAAATAAAAAAAGTTCAATTTTCAATTCTTAATGCAATAAAATTTCTGTTTTTGCGTCCATTATATTATTAATCAAATTGTCCGTTTCGTTCTTAAAATAAATTTTGACTTTTTTCAACTTTTTTCTTTGCTATTTAAACAAAAATATGATATTATATTGTTAAAATTTTGTGTGATTTATTTCTTTTTAACAATTTGCCGTTTAATTGCCATTTATCCATTCTTTCAGCGTTGCCTCTTTTATTGTTTTGCAGTATTCATCCCCAGCGGTGGGTTAAAAAATATATAATGAGGTACCCAATATGAATATGAAAAAGAATTATGTAGTATTTTGTCTAGTATTGTCCCTTTTGCTGTCTGTCGCTCTGCCCACGTTTGCCGCTTATAATAAGCAAACTGTGGGCGATTTTATTTTATCAGGCAGCGGAAATTACATTTTTGATAAAGATTCAAATCTGCTTACGATTGAATCCGGTGAGATTACCGTGAGTACTGTCTCACAAACGGAGCAGTCGATACTTATAAACAACGGAGCTACCCTTATTCTCGACGGAGTGGATATAAAAACATCAAGCATCTCCCCCATAGCCGTCGCCGCGGGAGCTACCGTCCGGATTGCCCTCAGCTCAAACAGCCTCAACACGTTATCAGCCGGCAATCTCCCAGCCGGTATTGATTTGCCCAGCGATGCCTCCCTTATTATCAGCTGCCAGGAAAGCTCTCCTGACCATATCTGTACCGGCAGCTGCGGCCGTCTTGACATATCATCTGTCAACGGCGCCGGAGTAGGAGGAAGCGGTAGAAATGGTCCTCAGTCAGGAGAAGTTGGCGGCTCTTTGGACATATTGGGAGGTAATATAAACATCAATAGCAAGTATCTTGCCATCGGCGGAGGAAATAGCCCACTGAAGGGTGTGTCTGAATGCGTTTCCGTTTTTATTTCCGGAGGTTTTGTCACTGTTGAAGGCGAAGGCGGTATAGGCTCTACAGATATTTCCATAACAGGCGGCCTGGTCAACGCATCTGGGCTGACAATGCCGGCCATTGGAAGTCCCCTGTCCTCGGCTGAAGGTACTATAAGAATATCAGGCGGTATCGTAGATGCCCGCTCTTCAGACGTATCGCCGATTGGACATAGCTCCGGCAGCTACACGTTTTCAACTGAGGAGTCAGACGGTATTTCCGGTTCTCCAATTATTCTCGCAAGCGAAAATATTCAGTTCCCTGAATCGGCAAAACTGGGCGGCATTCTTTTCGTCGGCAACAGCCTCGGCTCTATTGCCTTTGAATTTGCAGACGGTGAACCTATACTATCCGCCGGTTCCCATATCACCGGTAATACTTCTTTAACTGTATTTGAAGGCGCCAATCTCCGTGGAACTTTAACTGTACCGCGAAACTCCACACTGTCACTGGATCTGCGCGGTAATTCAGGCAATTCCCTTTCTATTGAAAATAACGGGCTTTTGAAAAACGTCGGCAGCAACGATATTGCCGTTAACGGATTGTCGGTTCCCTCAGGCGCAGTGGAAATAGGAGGTCTTGTTATCTCGTATCCCCAGGGTTCCCCTGCACCGTGTTTCTGTCAGTCCGGGGCCATAGCCATTTCCGGCGGCAGTTATGTTCACAACTCCCTGGTAAAGATACCCTCAGGGATATCTTCTGTCTCCTTGTTTCCCGAGTATATCAGTGAGCTCAAATCTGATGCAGATTCCTGTACACTTCCGTCAGCCAGCAGTCTTAAAATGCTGGACGGCTCTACTGTCTTCCTTCCATGCGGGGGAAAGTTTATCAGTTCCGGTGGCATAGACATCGGAACTGACGGCGTGATGCTCACTTTGAATGCTGGCATGTCTTGTATATACTGCCTTGACAATTCTGACGCTGTGCAGCTGAGCATCACGCCGCCGAATTCACTGTCATTTGACGCAGTGTACATGACTTCCGACGCCCAGCTAACCGGCCTTCCCGCCGGATCAGCGGCGGCATACTCCGATAACTCCAGCCAGGTGCTTCTCTCTTCAGGCACTGTGGTCATTGAAGATGGCATCCCCAAAATTCTGGGGGATAATATCATGTATTCCTCCGACGGCTCAATCAGCATACTCACTTCCAGCCAGCAGACCGGCAGCATAAAACTTGAACTTATCCCGCCTGAAGACGGAACGCCTATAATCGACGGGGAGCAGTTCACCGTCCCGTCAGGCGGCATAATAAAGGCAACTTTTGAAGATAGCTTACCTGTTACCTTGTCTCTGGGTAAAGAATACACAGTCTCAATGCCTGATATGGAGTCCGGCGGATCAATATCCATGTTCTCCGATGATACTGAACTTCAAATTGGAGGCGGAAGCAGTGTATCCATAAAGCGCTCCGGCAATGAATCGGCCGTCACCTTGCCTAAAGATGATCCTGTAATTGTTTTAGGCGATTTCGTTTCTTTGCCAGAGGGCTCTGCCGTCACAGACGCTCATG
>CALXCS010000017.1 GCA_944386875.1 uncultured Oscillospiraceae bacterium | reverse complement strand
CTCAGGCCGAAAAAGTGGCTTCGGCCACTTTTTCGACAGTATATAATACGGGACTTACATCTCAGGCTTTTAATCTAACTGCCGCACATGGCGGCCGATCCGCCCTCAGAGAATCAAAAATCTATCTTGTCAGGGTCAAGCCCTGAGCCGCCGATATAGGGGAGGGCGTCGATGAGGGACATGTCCTCCTGGGATATATCGAAGCCGAAGACGTCAATATTCTCCCGTATCCTGGAGGGAGTCACGGATTTTGGCAGCGGCAGCACCTGATGCTGGATACACCAGCGTATGCACAGCTGCGCGGCGGAGACGCCGTACCTGCCGGCGACTTCATTAAGGGAGGGGTCAGCCAGCAGCTTGCCTGTCCCCAGCGGGCTCCAGGCCTCCACAATGATGCCGTTATCGCGGCAGAAATCCACAGTTTCGGTCTGCATAAAGCCAGGGTGGAATTCTATCTGGTTTACCATAGGCGCTATGCTGGAATTCATAAGCGCCTCCAAATGACTGGGCTTGAAGTTTGAAACGCCTATCGCCTTCACCTTGCCGGCCTTATAGAGCTCGCACATGGCCATCCAAGTGCCCAGATTCAGTTCCCTCCAGTCGGAGTACCTGGAGGGGGACGCCGGCCAGTGGATAAGATACAGATCGAGATACTCAAGGCCCAGCTGCTCCATGGTGCGCTCAAAGGCCGCCAGGGTGCGGCCATAGCCCCTGTCCTGGTTCCAGACCTTGCTGGTTACAAATATCTCAGAGCGATTGATGCCAGAACGGCGTATTGCGTTACCCACGCTTTTCTCGTTTTTGTAGGCAGCGGCGGTGTCGATATGCCGGTAACCGGCTTCCAGGGCGGATGCCACGGCGTTTTCGGCAGTCTCGCCGTCAGGTGCCTGCCATGTGCCGAAGCCTATACATGGTATAGCGCGCCCGTTGGGCAGAGTATATGTGTCTTTAAGATTATACATAGTCCTCAACTCCTGTCCTGATATTTTTATGAGGTCACTTTTTCTTGGCGGCACGGCCAAAACTGCTGCCGTCCCCTGTAAGCCCATCCCTGCGGAGCATTGTCTCCAGGACGTCTATGTCAGAGGAGATGTCGATAACGTCCGAGGCGTACAGTTTGTCCAGCTGCTTTTTAAAACCGTCCACAAGAGTGTCCAGTATATTCTCTATCTCCGCTTTGGCTTTGCGGACATTCTCGCCGTCAGCTCCGGAGGCCTCAAAATCCGCGTAGGAACCCAGCATCTTCAAAGTTGTAGGCAGGTAGTAGCTCATAAAGCTCTTTATCTGGGGCAGCTTGTCGGGGTTATCCTGGACGGCCTGGAATATCTTGGCGGTAAGCGATTCCATCTGATCAATCTTATCCGAAACCACCTCGTCGGCGATAGCGTCGTTGAGCTCCCGTATCTGCCGGAGAATGGCCTTGTACCTGTCCTCTCCGTCGTTTTCAGGCTCAGGGGCCTTCTGCTCCTCCCTCTGGGGTTTGGCCTGGGGATTTAATATCAGCAGCCCCTCGCCCTGGTCGATATACGCCGTGGAGCCCAAAAGCTCTTTGTCCAGCATGGCTTCAATGTCACGCCTGGCCTTTTTCTCGGATACGCCGGTCTTCGAGGCCAGCTCCTTTATGGAGATATAGTCCCTGCCGGAACATGCGGCTTCGTACACTTTGAAGCGGTTTGAACGCTTTTTCAGAATCCCACGGAAGGCCAATGACAGAGCGCCGCCGGCAACCATCAGCGTGCCTGGGACCATCTCCTGAATGGTGTATGAATCAATACCCAGCCATATGAGCCACTCCACAGGCTCCGTCAGCCTCAGGGCGCCTATTGCCACCAGGGCAATACCGGCGATAAGCAAAACCTTCCGTATGGCATCATAGGGCTGCTGGTTGGAGGGCGCCTTCTCATTTTTGGAGGACGCCCGCTTGCCGGCGCTGGCCTTTGCCTCTCCGGCTTTTGCGGTGAGCACCAGGGTCTTATCCACATAGTTGATGTACGCGTTGGGGCCAAACTGGCCCTCCGCCACCATCTGCTGCAGATCCCTAAGGGCGGACTCGTAGGATACCCCCACTGCCGAAGCCAGGTACTCGATGTACTCGCTGTCCCGGCCGTCGGTCATTATCTTGTACTTTTCAAACCTGGTGTTCCGCTGGGAGGCGGAACCTATATTCTTTTTTGTGGCGCGTTTTTTAAATACGCCCGCCTTCTTCAAAATCATAAAAAGGCCGATTATCGGCCCCGCCAGCGGTATGTTAAAAGCAAGTACCAGGGCAATGATGAAAATGATGTTGGAGAAAAGGCTGTTGTCGTTAAAAATTTTCATAAAACTCCGCTGATTTCCGGCAGACCTGCGTGGCCTGCCCTATCACTTGTCCAATGTTATGTTATCTACGCCGTTCTCCTCAAACTCCGCGATATATTCATCTATCCGGCTGGACAGCTCGGCGTAGTTAGAACTGTCTATGGGAGTGAAATCCATATCCCGCCTTGCCAGTTCCTCCGCCAGGATCTCAAAAAACACGTTGTCCTCGTAGTCCATTATGGCCTCGTGTATGCCGCCGTCTCTAAAAGCGTATGACGGGGAAACTACCCCGTTTCTGATGCTGTAGAGCGACTCCATACCATCCTTTTGCAGGCACTGGGCGAAGATAAGGCTCTCCACGTCGTCGTAGTCGGTGAAGCGGTCCTCGCCCCTGGTGGAGTTTAATATCCAATTTCCAATGTACACCATGTCCAGGAGCCTGCGGAACTCCTTATTGGTAAGGTCAAAATGTATCATGAGAAAGCCTCCTTAACCAATATTCAAAGTGTGGGAGAAGAGACAATACCCCTCCTTAATACAGTATAGCAAATGACGGCGAGAAATTCTACATTTTACTCTTGTTTTATTTGTCAATATCGAATATCATATGGAGAGCCATATTCTTAGAAGAAAGAGGCTGGTTTATATGGATTCAAGGCCCATAGGCGTATTTGACTCGGGACTTGGCGGGCTTACGGCTGTGAAGAAGCTGATGGAGGTTTTGCCAGGAGAGGATATAATATATCTGGGCGATACTGGCCGGGTACCATATGGCGGACGGTCAAGAGAGACGATAATGAAGTACGCCCGGCAGGACATAGCCTTCCTCAGGAGCTTCGATATAAAGGCCATAGTCGCCGCATGCGGCACAGTCAGCACCAACGGCCTTGACGAGATAGCCGGCGAGTACAACCTGCCTGTCAGCGGGGTTCTGGACCCCACGGCCAGGGCGGCGGTGAGGCTTACGAAAAGCGGCAGGATCGGACTTATCGGAACTAAGGCGTCCATCGGCAGCGGCGCCTATGACAGGCGCATAAGGGAGCTTATGCCGCAGGCGTTTATTATCAAAAGCGCGTGCCCACTTTTTGTACCCATGGTGGAAGAGGGCCGGATTAACGACGGGGATCTGGCTCTGGAGACAGTGGCCAGGGAGTATCTGGCGCCAATAGTGGCGGCGGACGTAGACACCCTGATTATGGGCTGTACCCACTACCC
>CALXCS010000016.1 GCA_944386875.1 uncultured Oscillospiraceae bacterium | reverse complement strand
AAGAAACGGCAGGGGGGTTTCGATTCCCCCCTGCACCCCCACCGACCAAAGAGGGACGTAGCCCCTCTTTGGAAACACCCCAGCCTGGCAAAGCCCTAAGGCTTGGCAAAACAAACCGAAGCCCAGCGCAGCGGGTCTATGGGGTCCCCGACGGGCTGTCGCCCGTTGGGGAGAGACGCGGCGCCACGGGCGTGAAGGGCGAACCTGTGAGCCCTGAGCTTGCCCTGGTGCGGGAGGACGTGAGCCAGAGGCGCTTTGCGCCTCGCGGGCGACCCAGGGGTTTGGGGTGGAACCCCAAAAGGTTGCAGGGCTCCGCCCTGTTGCTCCCGCAAATCAGTTAACTCCTTTTGCCTCGGCAAGCAGTTTATTTTTTACATCCCATAGGCGTTTTGACAGATCCACATAATAGGTGTGGGGATTTTCAAAACGCTTCACCTCGTCCCAGAGCGTCTCAATCTGCTGGGCGCAGTAGGACTGTATGTCCTTAAGAGCCGGAAGGGAATAGACGCACTGGCCGTTTTTAAAAATGGGGATCTGCAGCTCGCGGGCGGTGAAATTGGTGAGTGTTTTTGTCTTCCAAATCGCCTCGGGATCAAATATGGTACGGGGGGCGGAGGTATCCACAGTCTCATCCCAGACGCACAGCTCATCGGCCAGAGCCTTGCCGCTCTCGTTATCGTAGTAGCGGTAGAGCTTTTTAAAGTGGGGATTTGTTATTTTTGCGGTGTTCTCGCTTATCTTGATTTTGGGGATTATATTCCCGCTATTGTCCTCTACGGCGGCCAGCTTATAGACGCCGCCAAACACCGGCGTACTGGCGGCGGTGATAAGGCGCTCGCCCACACCGAAAGTATCTATCTGGGCGCCCTGCATCATAAGGTCGCGGATGAGGTACTCGTCTAAAGAGTTGGAGGCTACAATCTTGCAGCACTGGAGACCGGCGTCGTCAAGCATCCGGCGGGCTTTTTTTGAGAGATACGAGATGTCGCCGGAGTCAAGGCGTATGGCAAAATCGTTGATCCCCTGGGGCAGCAGCACTTCTTTGAAGACTTGTATGGCGTTGGGCACGCCGCTTTTCAGGGTGTTGTACGTGTCCACAAGGAGTATGGCCCCGTGGGGGTATATCTGGCAGTATGTTTTAAAGGCCTCGTATTCGCTGTCGAACATCTGGACCCAGGAGTGGGCCATGGTGCCGCCGGCAGGTACGCCGAAGAGCTGGTCGCACAACACGCAGGAGGTGCCGGCGCAGCCGCCGATATATGCGGCTCTGGCGCCGATTACGGCGCCGTCTGCGCCCTGGGCCCGCCGGGCTCCAAATTCAAGGACGACTCTGCCCTGGGCAGAGCGGACGATCCTGTTGGCCTTGGTGGCTATAAGGGACTGATGGTTTATGCACAGCAATATGTATGTCTCAATAATCTGGGCCTGGATTGCCGGCGCCCGAACGGTGAGGATGGGCTCGTGGGGAAAGACGGGCGTGCCCTCCGGCACGGCGTATATGTCGCCTGTAAAGCGGAAATCGGCAAGGTAATTTAGAAATTCCTGGTCAAAAAGGCCCTTACCACGCAGGTAGTCTATATCCTCTTTAGTAAAGTGCAGCTCTTTTATATACTTTACAACTTGTTCCAGACCGGCGGCTATGGCAAAACCGCCGCCATCGGGTACTGTGCGGAAAAATACGTCAAAATACGTGATTTTATCGCACAGACCGCTTTTGAAGTATCCGTTTGCCATGGTGATCTCGTAAAAGTCGGTCAGCATGCCGAGGTTCTGTCTGTCCATCTCAAATACCGCCTCATTATTTTGGTTTAGCCGCCGATAGAACAGCGGCGCGTTTAAATTTAATAGTACCATTATATAGGCGCAAATGCAAATATTTATATGCAAAAAGTGAAAAGCGCCTGAAGCCGCGGAAGAGCCGTCGGCTCTCTGCAGCTCAGACGCGATTTTATGCCGGCCTACTGGAAAAGGGATTCCCTGAAAGATTCCCATTCATCAGGATGCTGTACAAAATAGCGGGGGCACTCCTTGCCGGTTACATCGTAGTGGCGGATTATATCCTCCTTATCCAATCCGTACAGGTCTATTAGATAGCTGAGCAGAGTGCTGAGACTGTCCAGCGTCTCCTGGGTGAACTTGCCAGTGTCGTCAGGATGGCAGCACTCTATTGAAATGGTGTCGGCGTTCCGCTCACCTGTGCAGTAGGCTATCTCCGTTAACGGGACGCACTGTATGACGGCGCCGTCCATGCCTATTATGTAGTGGCTGCTGGCGGAGGTCTCGCCGGTTTGGGCCAGAGAGGCAAAGTAGCTCCTGTTCTGCTGGGCCGTGGTGCCGGGGTTTCCCACATAGTGGACAACGACCCCGTTAACTTCCTCCAGAGGGGTGCCGGGGCGGGAGTATTCGTTTACCGGCAGCAGGTCTACAGTTACAAAGTCAGGGGCCTCCTGATCCGCTGCGGGATTACCGTGGGAGCCTGAGCCTAACCAGGTCCAGGGGCGTAATAAAATAATGAGGAAAAGCATCGCCGCCCCCAAAAGGGGCAGGGCCAGCCTGCGCGGACGGCGGCTGCTGCGCCGCCGCGGCGGAGTTGAGAGGTTCCGAGGCATGAGAAGGCTTCCTTTCGGTTTGATAGGTCTATAATACTATTTATATGTTTCCAAATTGAAAACAAAGAATAAAAATACGGCGATAAACGACAGCATTTGACAGGGAAAAGAGATAAAAGCGGCCCGACTAACTGCCGGGCCGCTCCAGAGATTCTCAGATTATATCTCAATTTTTGCCGGAGGTGGCCTTGTTCATTATGGCTACCACCAGGATTATGACAATTGTGACGATGAAAATACCCAGCCAGCCTAAAAGGGATTTCTCCAGGACTTCAAAGAAGGGGATTTTATCCGCATTTTCTGCAACCGCCTGAGCGGCCTTAGTCAAAAACAACATATCGATAGCTCCTTTCGCTTAAAACTCAGCCCAGATATGTGCTGAAGAGAGTCATAACAAGACCGCCGGCTATAACGGATGCGATCTGTCCGGAGACGTTGACTCCCACTGCGTGCATGAGAAGGAAGTTTTGGTTGTCCTCCTCAAGCCCCATCTTGTTGATTACACGGGCTGACATCGGGAAAGCGGAGATGCCGCAGGCGCCAATCATGGGGTTGATTTTTGTCTTGCTGAAGATGTTGTATATCTTGGCAACAAATACGCCGCCTATAGTGTCGAATATGAAAGCCATAAGGCCCAGGCCCAGGATCATGAGAGTCTCAAGGGTAAGGAAGCTCTCTGCCTGCATCTGGGAGGCCACGGTGAGGCCCAAAAACAGGGTGATAAGGTTAGCCAGGACTTTCTGAGCAGTCTCAGAGAGGCTATCCAGCACGCCGCAGACGCGAAGCAGGTTTCCGAACATAAGGAAGCCCACAAGAGCCACGCTCTTGGGCGCCACAAGACCGGCTATGGCGGTGATGACTATGGGGAACAGGATCAGAGTGATCTTGGAGACGTTCTTCTCCGCATATGGCATACGGATAAGGCGCTCTTTCCTGGTGGTGACCAGCTTTACAACCGGCGGCTGAATGATGGGCACCAGGGCCATGTAGGAGTAGGCCACTACGATAATAGCGCCCAGATACTTGGAGTTAAAAGATGTAGCCACGAAGATGGATGTGGGGCCGTCGGCAGCGCCGATAATGGCGATGGACGCGGCGTCCAGCACGTCAAAGCCTATGGCGAAGGCGAGACACAGCGTGAAGAAAATACCGAACTGAGCAGCCGCGCCGAATATCATCAGCTTGGGGTTGGAGAGCAGCGGCTTGAAGTCGATCATAGCTCCGATACCCACAAAGAGCAGCAACGGGAACAGCTCATTGGCAACACCGGCGTCAAAGAGCACATTCAGGGGGCCTATCTCTGCGATAGAGTCCACAATTTGTGTGACTGCGCCGGAGTTTGGAAGGTTTACGAGAATTGTGCCGAAGCCGATGGGAAGGAGCAGAGACGGCTCCATCTCCTTTTTGATGGCCAGGAAGATCAGAAGGCCCCCAATGACCCACATCACTACCTGCTGCCACTGAAGATCCAGCACGTTGCCGAAAAGATCCTGCAATGCCTGCATAGCGATAACCTCACATGTATAAAAAATATGTAGTTTCTGGTGGTATTTAATCAAATACCACCAGAATAATATTATGGGAGAACGGACTTTTTGTCAAGCTGTTTTCAGAAGTTCGAAAGCATTTTATTAAGCCCTGCCCGGTATATCTCAGAGAATATCTATATATTCGCCGTTAAGGGCCTTATTCATGCTGCGCACTGCGCAGAACTTGCCGCACATGGAGCAGCTGTCCTCCTGCTCAGGGGCGCGGCTGTCCCTTATGGCCTTTGCTGTTTCGGGATCGATGGAGCACTTCCACTGGCTATCCCAGTCGAAGGTGCGCCTGGCGTCGGCCATGGCGTCATCCAGGTCCCTGGCGTGAGGCACGCCTTTGGCAATATCAGCGGCGTGGGCGGCGATTCTTGAGGCGATAATCCCCTGTTTTACGTCCTCCACATTGGGCAGAGCCAGATGCTCTGCAGGCGTAACATAGCAGAGGAAAGCGGCTCCTGAGGCCGCGGCTATTGCACCGCCTATTGCCGAGGTTATATGGTCATAGCCGGGGGCAATGTCGGTAACGATAGGGCCCAGAACATAGAAGGGGGCTCCCATACATATTGTCTGCTGCAGCTTCATATTGGCGGCTATCTGGTCCATGGGCATGTGGCCGGGGCCTTCCACCATAACCTGTACGTCCCGCTCCCAGGCACGGCGCGTAAGCTCACCCAGCCTCACCAGCTCCTCTATCTGGCACACATCGGAGGCGTCGGCCAGGCACCCTGGGCGGCAGGCGTCGCCTAAGGATATGGTGACGTCATACTCCCTGCAGATATCCAGTATCTCGTCGAAATACTCGTAGAACGGGTTTTCCTCGCCTGTCATGCTCATCCAGGCAAATACCAGGGAACCGCCTCTTGAGACGATGTTCATTTTCCGCTTGTGCTTTTTTATCTGTTCTATGGTCTTCCGGGTTATACCGCAGTGGAGGGTGACAAAGTCCACTCCGTCCTGGGCGTGAAGGCGGATAACGTCGATGAAATCCTTGGCCGTCAGCTCCGCCAGGTCCCGCCTATAGTGTATGACGCTGTCGTACACCGGTACGGTGCCGATCATGGCGGGGCACTCGCTGGTGAGCTTTCTCCTGAAGGGCTGGGTGTCGCCATGGGAGGAGAGGTCCATGATGGCCTCGGCTCCCATATTGACTGCCGCCATAACCTTTTGCATCTCTATGTCGTAGTCCTTACAGTCCCGGGATACTCCCAGGTTCACGTTTATCTTTGTGCGCAGCATTGAGCCCACGCCGTTGGGATCTATGCAGGTGTGGAGGCGGTTAGCGCATATGGCCACATGGCCCCGGGATACAAGGTCGCGTATTTCCTGAGGTGTGCGGTACTCTTTCTTTGCTACTGCCTCCATCTCGGGAGTTATAATGCCCCGACGGGCGGCTTCCATCTGTGTGGCGTATTCTCTCATTTCAGTGTCCCCTTTCAGTTCAGATATCAGTTCCCTGGGCAAAATAGCCCGAAAGATTGAAGGCGTGATCCATTGGGCCGGAACCTGTTCCCAGATCCAGCATCGCCGCTAAAGCTCCGGAGATATATTCTTTGGCCCTTTTTACAGACTCCGGCAGGTCGAAGCCTTTTGCCAGATTCGCTGCGATGGCGCTGGACAGGGTGCAGCCTGTGCCGTGGGTGTTGGGATTGTCTATGCGCCGGCCGTGAAACCAGGTGATACCTCCATTTGAATAGAGCAGGTCGTCGGCGTCGTTTACGCTGTGGCCGCCTTTTAAAAGCACTGAGCAGCCGTACTCTTCACCGATGCGTCTGGCGGCGTCCTCCATGTCCTGTCTTGAAGTTATCTCCATGCCGGACAGGGCTTGGGCCTCCGGCACATTGGGAGTTACAACAGCCGATATGGGGAAAACCTCCCTTGCCAACACTTCTATAGCTCCGCTCTTTGCAAGGGCGGAGCCGCTGGTGGCTACCATCACAGGATCCACCACTATATTTTTCGCCCCGTAATGCCGGAGCCTCTCGGCAATGACCTGAGCCAGCTCCGGCGAGGAGACCATGCCTATTTTCACCGCGTCGGGGAATATATCCTCAAACACAGCGTCCAACTGCTGCCTTAAAAATTCTGGTGTTGAATCCAATATACCTCTGACGCCGGTTGTGTTCTGGGCAGTGAGCGCGGTGACGGCGCTCATGGCGAAAACGCCATTCATTGTCATTGTCTTTATATCTGCCTGAATTCCGGCGCCTCCGCTGGAATCGGATCCAGCGATTGATAATGCTGTTCTCATATTATCTCTCCTTTTCAGCATTATTTTTATATAGCGGCGGAGAGTGGTGCCCCCAGTCCGCCGCTTGAAATCCCCGTAAAGGGGTGATTTCCAATGCTTTATGTTATCTATCCTTCCAGATGCCCTGGCGGGACATGGCCTCACGCAGTTCTCTTGCCGCCGCGGCAGGGTCATGGGCTTTCATTATGGCCGAGACCACGCATATGCCGGCTATGGGTACGCCGCGAAGTACGCCGATATTGTCCTTGTTAAGTCCGCCTATGGCGTTGGCGGGGATGGGCACGCTATTGCATATGTCCCTGAGAGTATCTACAGAGGTGAGCACTGTCTTCACCTTTGTGGTGGTGGGGAATATTGCCCCCACGCCCAGATAATCAGCCCCCTGGGAGTATGCCTCAATGGCCTGGGGGACAGTCTTGGCCGTGGCGCCGATTATCTTTCCATCGCCCATAAGATGGCGGGCGATATCGATGGGCATGTCGCTTTGCCCAAGGTGGACGCCCTCGGCGTCCATGGCAAGAGCCACGTCCACCCTGTCGTCAATAAGCAGCGGCACGCCGTAGCGCTCTGATATGGCGTGGACGCGCCTGGCCAGATTAAGATACTCCCTGGTGGTGCGCTCCTTCTCACGAAGCTGCAGCAGCGTCACGCCGCCCTTTAAGGCGGACTCCACGCGGCTTAAAAATTCTTCCTCTTCAAAACCGGTGCTGTCGGTTACAAAGTATAATCTGGTGTCCAGTTCCATGCCTATGCCTCCTGAATTTTGAGATGACTGTCGCCGCCGCCTCGCGACACGGCGTATATTGCGTCCATGAGCCCAGTCATAAAGCTGCCGGGGCCCAGATCAGTAGCGGCGGCCTCTCCGCTTATGCCCAGCAGGGCCGCCGCCGCCGCTGGGGCGCTGATATCCTGCTCTACGGAGAGAGCGCAGGCGCACAGAGCTCCCAGCAAACAGCCGGTACCTGTGACGGAGCCAAGCTGAGGGGTGCCGTTTTTTATAAGCAGGGTTTTGCTGCCGTCGGTGACAATATCGGCAGCGCCGCTGGCCAGAACCATCGTCCCCATTCTGCTGGCAAGACCTGCGGCGATTTTTACCATGAACTCGGTTTTCAATGAGCCATCGGCGTCCACGCCGGAGGAACTGTAATCGGGCTGCCACAGGGCCATAATCTCCGAGTAGTTCCCTTTTATAAGGGAGGGTACGCCGGAATTAAGCAGAGAGGCGATAAAACGCCGGCGCAGACTGGAGCAGGCGGCGCCTACGGCGTCCAGCACCCAGGGGATACCCGCTTTTTCGGCGGCGGCGGCCGCTATGGGCATTGACTCCATCCGCGCATCTGTTATGTTCCCCAGGTTTAAAAGCAGAGCTCCGGCGGTGGCCGTTATCTCCTCCACCTCTCCAGGGTGTTCTGCCATAATGGGCCTACCTCCGCAGGAGAGTATGGCGTTGGCGCACTGGTTTATGGATATGGGGTTTGTTATACAGTGGATAAGGGGGGAGCGGCCCCGGACTTTGCTGAAAATTTCCTCTATCATTTAGCTCTTGCCCTCCAAACCTTTTTAAAAATAAGGTATATCACTGCGGCCAGCCCAAATAGTATAAGGGCCCCTCTCGATATATACGTCCAGACAGGGGAGCCTGACTTGAATATGTCGGAAAGTATCTCTGCTGCCACAAAGAATATGACGCCAGAGGCGGCTATGGTCAGCGCGCCGGAGAAGACACCGCCCTTATCGGCGCCGTAGCTTTTTGAGGACAGCATTGCCTGTATACGCGTCAGAGATCCGTTGGCGGTGAGCTTCCTCAAAAATACATAGGCTATGCTGCCGCCGATAAGTGTGCCGCAGATGAAGGACGGTATATAGTACACCCAGGTGAGCCCCTCGTAGCCCCAGATAAAGGTCATAACAGGATAGGAGACTATGGCGCCTACAATTCCGGTGCCGATTACCTCGCCCAATACCGCGAAGATAAGTTTGCCCTTTGAGGCCCTGTAGAGGACGCCCGAGAGGAACGCGCCGAATACTGCGCCTGTCAGTGCCAGGGGAGGTATGCCCATTGTGACCATCCTGATTATCCCAATGAGAGCGGCGCACAGCAGCGAGTACCAGGGCCCCAGGAATACCGAGCATACGATATTTATAAAGTGGGCCATGGGGCACATGCCCTCAACTCTCAGTATGGGGGAGATGACTACGCCCACGGCTGTAAGCATGGATATGGTGATGGTTATCAAAAGCCTTCTGTGCGTCTTAGTTTCCATGTTATTGTGAACCCCTTTTTGCTATCAGGCGGGCGCAGAGCCCCGCCGGATAAGAAAAAGACGGAAGCCCATGGACAGCTTCCGTTAAAATATCCTGCAGTATATC
>CALXCS010000015.1 GCA_944386875.1 uncultured Oscillospiraceae bacterium | reverse complement strand
TTCTGATGACGTAAGCTGGTATTTCAGCAAAGCTCGAACAGGCTCTGTGTCCTTCTGCCGCACAGACCATCTTATGCCAACCAACAGAATACTTGACTGCTGTAAAGGAGCGAAAAAATGATAGATTTTAACGATGCGATAGAAATCGCAAAGGGGTATTTCAGTAAAAAAGGCAACTCTGAACTCACAAAGATTTATGAGTCGGATAACGCTTGGATTGTATACGCTGGTAAAAAAGGTCAAGTTAAATATGGAAATATGGGGATTTCCATTGATAAAGGTAACGGTAGTATCAGCAATTTCATCTTGCCCTCCCGTGAAAATTTTGAGATTTTAAAAAACGCTAAGCTTACGGAGCTTTAATTATGCGGAGGTGTCTCTATGGCCAGTTTTGGTTGCGACGGTTCCGTAGATATTTCCGTCGATGACGATAATAGCCACTCGTTAGACTTAAATTGCAGTGATCAATCCGATGCTCAGTTTTCCGAAGCTGATTCAGAAAGCCTTGGCTTCTCTCCTCAGCAGTTCTTTGAAGAGGACTTTGACGCCACTTATGATGCTCCGGCTTATGAGCTTGACGAAGCTATTCCGGATGAATTGCCCGAAAAAGTCGGAATTGATACCTTTGCCGTCGATCTCCACAGGGAGAATAATTTTGATGTTTCAGCAGAAGATCTCAGAAAGGCTGTCGGACCGGACATATCTGCTGAGCAGCTCCCATATGAGAACGGCCTTAATCTCGCTTTCGAGGAACTCTCAGAGGAAGACGTCCTCAGCGATTTTTCCCAGGAAGTTGAGTTTGGCACTTCTGTTGATGATTCTCTCGAAAATGATTATTACATTAACGAATTTTCAGAGGAGAATCTAAACGATTATTCCCACGACGTCCCAGAAGAAAATTTTGACGACTACTCTGAAATGCCGGCAGAAGATGATATGAGTGATTCCATTGATGAATTCCCTGAAGATACCGAATGTGCCAACGAGGTATCCCCGTCAGAGGAAATATCTCTTATATTAGGTCAAATGTATGATGACCTGTACAGGCAAAGGCTTACGCCAAAAGAAACCGGAGGGCAAACTGGCGTATGGTTGGAAGATACCTTCTACCCTGACGATACCGCTGTACCGGAAAAGCACAATCCGGAGAGGATGTCCTATGGCGAGGTCAAAGAAAAGCTTGAACGTGAATACGGTTTGAAATTTGATGGGATTACATATAAAAATGGATATGCGGATTTTTCGTCTGTTAGTGTCGCGAAAGTTGATTTAGCTGAAATCGTTGACCGGCACGTCTTGAGGGATTTGCAAAAGAACCCTGAAGTCCACGCAGAGGGTATTAACTTTACTGACATATATAAAAAACGCGCACGGAACTTCGATATTGCCGACGAGATTGCCACCGAAAAGAAGCTTGCTATTCCTGGGCTTAAACAGGGATATACAAAATCAGATTTACACACGTGGCGTAAAGAAAACCGTTTCACTTGGGACGAATCCTTTGATAACGGATATATACTTGTACCCAGCGTTATACACGGCAATATATCTCACACTGGCCTTGTTGGAATCGGCACACATGGTCAGGACATTGAGCTTGCAAGCGCTCAGAGACATATACGCCACAGTACCGATACCACAAGCAGATATCTTTCTGAGGAAGATGCAATTATATCCATTTCAGAATTAGAGAATACGGCAAACGATTCGTTATAAATATGGTAACCAAAACTTTTATTGAAAGCAGGTTTTAGTTAAATTTTTTCTTGGTAAGTTCCGGAGGTTTGTTGCAATATAAATAAGTAACAATTATAATAGAGGAACAGTAGTACTCTTATTACGGCGGAAACATACGCCCTGATAAGAAGAAGATATTACGCTTTAATTGCGAGTTTAAGACAAATAAACTCCATCCTTATTATTTTATAACGGGGGATAAAAGAAAAATGAGTCTTTTCAATAAAAACCCTAACGAAGTGGCCTTTACAGGCGGCAAGAAACATTGGGCAGATGTAATTAAGAATTCCGGTCCCGGGGATCTACTTATTTGGCGTCAGCCGGAGGAAGACTTTAACACAAATTCTACGCTGATTGTAATGCCTGGCGAAGAGGCAATCTTTATAAAAGGCGGCACGGTAGAGCAAACTTTTGACAATGGAACGTATAGACTGTCTACAGAAAATTATCCTTTTATAAGCAGGCTTAGAAATGCGTTTACAGGCGGCATCAGCACCTTTAACTGCGTTGTCTATTTTGTACGTAAGGCTCACAGTGTTGAGATACGCTGGGGTACAGACTCCCCTATTCAAGTCCGAGATAAAATGTGGGGTATTCGAACTGATCTCAGGGCGCGCGGCGCATATAAGGTTGAGATCAGCAATCCTGTTAAGTTCTTGGAAAAACTGATTGGAAATAATATACCATATCAGACGCAAGAGGAGCTCAACAAATATTTTATTATGGAGTTCCAGAGCAAAATTAAGTCAGTCATCGCAAGAGCCGTCAATCAGATGGACACTGAGCTTATCGGTCTGGACTCCAGACTCGATGAATTTTCTGATACTATAGAGCCTATGATGAACGAAATTCTTGATGACTATGGCCTTCGCTGTGTTAAATTCACTGTTGCCGCTCTCGACATAGACACATCAAAATATGATGCTATTGATGAGTCTCAGATAGCCTCAGTTTCCAAAGTCAAGCTGGCTCAAGGCGACAAAGCCGTCTTTGGCGTACTTGGCGACGATTGGGCGCGGCTGCAGGCAGCTAATATTTTGGGTACTCTCGCTGCCAATCCGGCCGGTGGGATTGCCGCAGCAGGTGCTGGTCTTGGCATGGGAGTCGCCGCAGGAGGCGCTTTTACTAATATGGCCCAGCAGATGTTTGCTCCTATAAACAGTCAGCCGCAGCAGCAGGTCCAGCAGCAGGTAACTCCACAGCCTTCCGGCAGGTTTACACAGAAACATGAAGAGACACAGTCAGCAGCACCTGAGGCGTCTAGGGAGGATCCGGTAGCAGTCTTAGGTAAGCTGAAGCAGATGCTTGACAACGGACTTATAGAGCAAAGCGAATACGATGCGAAAAAGGCCGAAATACTCGGCAGAATGTGAGGTCGGCCATGACTAAAAAAAATGTGCTTTGGATACTTCTTGATTTAGTATTTCTGGTAATTTTCAATGTAGTATTTTTTGTCTTGGGCGGATCATCTCATCCGGCATCAGTGTGGATATCTTACGCTTTTATCCATCTGGCATACCTTCTTATGCTTCTTACGCCGTTTCTTATTAAAAAGAGTGCCAGCAGGGCTGTTTTCGGGTTTGCCCTCTACTCTGTCTCATCTGCCTATTTCCTTGTAGAGTTTGTTGTAGGACTGATTTTTATTCTGTTTAGTCCTGATTCTTATAAGGCCGCGCTGGTTGTACAGCTGATTCTTGCAGGAATCTATGCCATCATACTCATATCAAATATGATAGCCAACGAGAGTACAGCAGAAGCTGAACAGCGGCATCAGTCAGAACTGGTGTATGTAAAAACTTGTTCCGCTAAGCTTAAAGGTGCTGTTGACAAAATATCGGATAAAAGTATAAGAAGGAAGGTTGAACGCGCCTATGACGTGATCCACGGCAGTCAGGTAAAATCCAGCGCAGCCGTTATCCCCCTTGAGCGTCAAATCGACAACCTTATTGATTCACTTGTTACTGATGTTAATATCGGCAATTTTGATTCTGCCGTTAATAAGGCAGAGCGAATTGTCAGCCTTGCTGAAGAGCGAAATCGTCAGCTGAGAATTTCAAATTAATAAGTGGAAGTAATTATATCTTTAATGGCCTCTGAGATAATATCTCAGAGGCCATTCTTTAAGCTCTATTTCTCATTCAGGTATACCTTCATCATCTTGAATATAGATAATCTCATACCCCTGGCAGTTATTTAAAACGTACTCGACAAACATATCTGTTTTATTCTCACCTATATAGAAAGCCTTTCCTATATCTAGAATATTCGTAGTAATATATCCATCCTCCGTAACACTCAGACTGATATTTTCGTATCCAAGCACTGGTACAAACACACTTATACTCATTTTATTAAAAAAGTTCATTGAATCATAATTATCAACATTTTTGGCCGTGAGATCGTCAAGCAGCATATCCCATACAACATAATCCTCAAGTCCTGTGAACTCTACTGTCGCATATTCACCAGATTCTTTTTCATAGCTGTACCATGCAGAACCAAATAACATGTTTTCCCTCAAATTCAGGTCGTTGACAAACTGCTCAAGCGTATCAGGACTATACTCAGAATTGATATATACGTAAAATTCATCACTAACCTCAGGAAATGCAACAGCAACCGCACAATCTTGTGAGATTCCCTGAATTTCATATATATCTGTAGTTGTTTTATGCGTTACCCCTGACAGCATATCAATGCCACTGGCTTCAACTCCGGAAAACAGCATATCCTGAATGTAATTGGGAGATATATTATCCCGCGATGTAAATTCAACCCTATCTACCAAAATATATGGGTATTTCTGATTTATATCTAATTCCTCCCAATCCGGCAAAACAGCAATCTCTCCCCCATTGTCCTGCTGTTCAGACTGTTCAATATGAACCTCTTTTAAGGGCCATTTCGTATTGTCTCTATCGTTAAAAAATTCCATGGCTCCTATAACCATTGCCAAGCATGCAGCAACTCCCAGCACCGCTGGCCAAATTGCTCTTTTATGAGTCCTGTCGCTCTCATCAACATATTTATCACTGACTCCGCCAATTGCAGCGAAAAGATCCATAACATTCATATTGCATACCCCTCCTTTTCAAGGTGGATTTTCATTTTTCTACTCACCCTTGAGAGTATAACCAGAACATGGCTCTCCTTTAAATTAAACATCTCTGCAATCTCAGCTATGTCTTGAGCGAAAAAATATCTTCTTAAAAACACTTTCCTATCTCTTGATGATATAGTACTCAAAAAAGAGTCAATAGTAGCTTCCAGCTCCTTTAAATTAATCACCTCATCCACATTTTCTGCTGGCAGACATTCAATTAACTCATCCAATACGTCGTTCACGACTCCCCTGCCGCGTCCTATGCTCTCCTTGCGCCTCAGTCTATCAATAGATAGATTTCTTGTGATCTTCGCAAGAAATACTTTAAGATTTTTTGGTTTGTTCAGCGGTATTGCAAGCCAAGCCCTTTCCAGCGTATCATTAACACATTCATCGGAATCAAGCCTGTCTGACAATATGTTATTGGCAATCGTGAAGCAATATTTCCCATACTTTTTCTCAGTAAGTTCCACCGCACGCTCGTCTCTTGCCCAAAACAACTCAATTATCTTGTCATCGTCCACGGATTATCACCACCCTCACACTAATAATGACGCAATTTGGTGGAATTTATAACAAAAAAAGTCCGGCACATTTGTGCCGGACTTTTAGAATATTAATTACTCTGAATCTGTATCGTTCTTGGACTCTTCGATTATCTTCTGCTGAACAGTTGCCGGAGCCTCGTCGTACCTGACGAATTCAAAAGTAAATGATCCGCGGCCCTGAGTCATTGACCTGAGGTCAATGGCATATGTGCCCATCTCAGCCATCGGTACCTCGGCTTCAACAACCTGATTTCCATCGCGGTCAACGCTCATACCCATAGGATTGCCGCGGCGTTTTGAAAGGTCTGACATTATGTCACCCATATTTGCATCAGGAATTGTAACCTTCAGAAGGCCAATCGGTTCCAAAATGCAGGGGCTGGCATTTACAAGTTCCTTATAAGCTAATCCTGCAGCAGTCTTAAAGGCCATTTCAGATGAATCTACTGGATGGTATGAGCCATCATACAAAGTTGCCTTCAAATAAACCATGGGATATCCGGCAAGCACGCCCTTAGCCGTGCAGTCACGCAGTCCCTTTTCAACCGCGGGGAAGAAATTCTTAGGTACGCTTCCTCCAAATACTTCCTCAGCAAAAATAAGATCTTCGCTCTCATCCTGAGGCTCAAAGCGGATCCAAACATCACCGAACTGGCCGTGGCCTCCGGACTGCTTCTTGTGGCGGCCATGCGCCTCAATCTTTTTGCGGATCTTCTCTCTATAAGGAACTTTTGCAGGGGACAATTCCACATCTACGCCAAAACGGCTCTTCAATTTTGCACAGACAACATCAAGCTGCATATCTCCCATACCGGAGATTACCATCTGATGGTTCTCTTTATCATTTCTAACATCAAGAGTACGGTCTTCCTCACGAATTCTTGTAAGGCCCTGGGCAACTTTGTCTTCTTGTCCTTTAGCTTTCGGAGAGATCGCTCTTGAATAACATGTCGGTTCGAAATCAATTCCTGGTGCTGCTTCTACATTCTTGGCATCGCACAGCGTATCGCCAGTAGAAGTGGAGGACAGCTTTGAAACCGCTCCCAGGTCTCCTGGGCCTATTTCTTTAACCTCAACAGTCTTTTTACCCTGCATCTGATAAATGTGGCCAAGTTTCTCCTGGGCTCCTGTACGTGCGTTTACAAGTGTCATATCTGAGGTTACCTTCCCAGATATCACTTTAAACTGGCTGTACTTTCCGAACTGGTCAGAGATAGTCTTATAAATTATAGCTTTCGGTGGACCGTTAGGATCAACAGGCTCTCCCTGCTCCATAGGAGCCGGGAACATGCTTATTATCGCATCCATAAAAGCCTCTGTTCCAAGATTTGAAGCAGCGCTCCCAAAGAAGACAGGGCATATCTCTCCGGTGGAAATACCAATACTGAGGGCAGAACTTATCTCTTGAGCTGAAATAGCACCTTCATCAAAGTACTTCTCCATAAGCTCTTCACTTGTACCGGCTGCACTCTCCATAAGGTCATTGTACTGCGTCTCCACCCTATCGGCAATATCATCCGGTATCGGAACTTCTGTCGGCTTTCCATTTCCAAACTTGTAGGCCTTTTTATTAATAACTTCTACAAGTCCGACAACCTTGTCATTCTCAATTATTGGCTCTGTGAGAGCGCAGACAGATTTTCCGAATTTCTCACGGAGTCCAAGGTATGTCTTGTTGAAGTTGGCATGCTCCTCATCTGTCTTTGAAATATAAAATGCCCTAGGCAAATTCCTCTGGGTCAGATACTTCCAAGCCTTTTCAGCGCCAACATTCATCATCTCTTTAGCAGAGACGACAATTACTCCTATGTCAGCAACGCGCAGCGCCTCATAGACTTCACCAACAAAGTCAAAATAACCCGGCGTATCAATAATATTTATTTTATGCTTTTTATACTCAGCATACATAGTAGAAGCTGAGATACTGATTTTGCGTCGAATCTCCTGCTCATCATAGTCAGACACAGTGTTTCCGTCAATGACACTTCCAAGCCTGTCAGTAGCTCCTGCTACATAAAGCATACTCTCGGCAAGGGAAGTCTTTCCGTTGCCACCGTGTCCCAGCAATGCAATGTTGCGAATATTTTCAGCGGCGTAGCCCATAAGTTTATTTCCCTTTCTCAAATAAATTGTTCAGATAAAACAGCCTGACACACCAACATATTATATAACAGATTGCTGTGGAATACAATATTTATTTCCAGCGTTTTGTGCAAAATACGAGTTTTTTCTGTTACAGCCTTTTTCTGACAATCTGTGACGACAGGAGTACACAGAATTCGATCACCATCATATATAGAAAGACATTCATAACTGATGCAGAGGTAAAAGAGGCATTCCAACACAAAAACAGCATTATAAGCAATCCAACTGCGGATCCCGCGACAGAAATCAATGTATTAAGCTCCGTAGCTATTTTAAGAAGTCTTCCTCGCGTTATTACTTCGGCAAAAGGCGCAAGACCTCCTCTGCACAATATTGCCGAAGCTCCTGCATCCTTTGGAGCCGCAGCATCAGATAGCCTGTACACTGTTTCGACTGGTACAAATTCAACGCCTTCCATTGAGACTTTAAATTTCTGCTGGATAGCGTTGGGTGTTACGTTAAAATCTCGAACGGCAAATAAAATATTAGTTTTTGTGTTTAAAAGAGCAATAAGTGCAGATCTTACTGAGTTTGCAGGGACATAATTAATTGTAAATACTGCAGCCAGCTCACCGTTTATAGCGGTAAACACACTGTTCTTGTCGTTTAAGCTGTCAGGGACACGAATACCCATCAAATTCATAAAGGCTCCTGTGCCTATCAATACTCTTTCCCCGTCGATAACGGCGCCAAGGCCTCCACCGTCATAGCAGGCAAAATCATTTGTCTGCCTTGCTGCGTATCCCTGGCTCTTAAGCAATTCCTGAAATACCCGCGTCAGCCCTGATCCGGATGCAATGATAAGGCTGGAAGTATAAACTATGGCCTTTCTCTGAGATACGCCTTCAAAAAGTTTAAGTCCGCTCATGGAGACAGACCCCACTGGGAAAATATCATCATCAGTCAGCAGAGCACCGTCCGCGTAGTAAATGTCGCTGGCACCACCCCAACCGGCTATAGCGCTTCCGCTGCGTTTTGCACGTACTGAAGCATATCTAAACGGCAGCGCGAACGCCATTGCGGCAGGAAAAGCAGCTGAAACAGTCGTCATAACAGACATAGTATGCGCCACGTCTGCGCTCCTCCCTCTTACAACGGACGTAAGCAATCCAAAAATGACTGAAACAACTATAAAGAGAGGCGCGGCACGGTTATAAACAGTTTCGCAAAAATCCGCCTCTATAAGCCTGCTATAAAACCCCTTTGTGGCACCTTGTATTTTTTTCAATACAGCCCTATCCTGTATACTTTTGTCCTCAGATATGACTCCATATGGTGATGCCGACGCCTGTGATGACTTTATTGAGTCACACATCGCCATATAGTACGATTTTCTCGCCCATATCGCAAAAAACAGCGACCAGGATGATATCAGTGAAAACGGCAAACCATTGCTGAAATCCGCGGATATTAGCATAACAAAGCCGTCAATTACAGATATCAGATTTGATAATAGCACCAGGCTCTCTGTCCCAGGCCGCCCCTTGACGATGTCGTCAACACCACTTATCAATACATCTATGCCAGCTATCATGGTAAGCATCTGCATAATGAGCAATATGCCTGTAGTTACTCCTGCATTTGTCCCTATTCCAAAAGGCAGACTTTTGCCAGAAGCAAAAAGCTGGGATATAATAAGCATGAGTATACACAAAACAGCAGCAGACAGCGCACTTATCCTTAATGGCCTAATTTTCGCCGCGAAGCGTGCCGCCTCTGACCGCATATCCTGCGGTTCTTTGGCTTCGTCTATATCGTCTTCACTCGGTAATAATTCCCCGCCGTCATCATCGTGGTCGTCGTATTCTCTGCTTCTGTGTCCAAACAGCCTGCTAAAGACTCCGCCGCCATCTTCACGCTCTTCAATCTCTTCACTCTGCCTGATTTTATCTTCAACAATAGGCTCAAATCTTTTCGTATCACCATCAGAAAATTCAAAGTCCTCAAAAAATCTCAGATCGTCATCTGAAATAGAGTCAGTTACAGGCTCACCGTCCTTGCCATTTTGCTTTACAGCATCTTGAATATGTGCGGGCTTACCGGCAGGTGCAGTATCCCCCTTCAGTTCTATCCTCTTCTCAGAAAATAAGTCGGATTTATCCTGAATGTTGGCGGAATCTTCTCCGCCATACCCTTCATAATCTTTTTTGCCAGGTATTTCACTTGAGTTTTTTTCCTGAATCCTGTGAATGTCTGGCAATTCATCAGATTTGATACTATCTGTATATTCAGGTCTGGCTGCACTGTCTCTTTTAATAGCATTGGGCGCTTTTTTCTGTTCCGTACCGGTATGATCAGCCGCCACATTGCCATCGGCATACTTTTCCGCAGGCTCAGTCTGGTGCTGCTCATTTGCGGATAACGTCCCAACTTCTTTCCGGATTTCGTTGATTATATCATCCGTCCGTTTTTGTAAGAGTTCACTTGGAGTCCTCTTATCGCCGTCCATATACGCTTGGCTTTTGAATTCCGCCAAAATTGACTCTAAAGAAAAAGTTTCGTCAGAGTCAAAATTTTCGTTCAGTATCTCCTCAAGGCTATACTGCTCGTCATTATTACGTTTATTTTCTGCCATTGAGTCTACCTCCCCGGTAAACTTTTCTATTGTCCAGACCGCTGTCTGAATACCTCATACATTATCACTGCCGCTGAGGCAGATGCATTTAATGAGGATACACGCCCTTTCATTGGAATTGAGACGCAGAAGTCACAGCTCTCTTCCACCAGGCGACGCATACCCTCGCCTTCAGACCCGATAACTATAGCTATTGGGCCCCGCAAGTCCGTGTTCCATATGTCTGTCGTGCCCTCCGCCGAAGTACCATATACCCACACGCCAAGTTCCTGCAGCTCTTTTATCGCCGAAGGAAGGTTCGCCACACGGGCAACTGACATGTACTCCACAGCTCCAGCAGATGTTTTTGATATAACTGCAGAAAGGCCCGCACTCCTGCGTTTGGGTACAATAATGCCATGCGCCCCCACGGCCTCTGCTGTCCTTATAATAGCTCCAAGATTATGTGGATCAGATATCTCATCACAAATTATTATAAATGGTGGTTCATTGCGCTGGCTGGCAATCTCCAGTATATCACTGATCGATGAGTACTCCTTTACGGCCACATCTGCAATAACGCCCTGATGTGAATGGGTCTCGCTCATCGCATCCAGCCGGCGTCTGTCTGTCTCCACAACCGCAGCGCCTGCTTCTCGGGCCATAGAAATAATCAGTCTGATTGAACCGTCGCTTTCACCTTTGGCAATATACAGCTTATTAATTGGTCTCCCTGCTCTAAGAGCTTCGATAACTGCATTTCTGCCCTCGATATACTCACCAGAGGCAGCGCTGAGACGAGCAGGCTCTCTTTCAAAATATTTTCCACCGCCATCGCCGCGTTTTCCCTGGCTCCTTTTCGTGTGTTTTTCTCTTTTAAAATCATTCATAAGTACTCTATCCGATTCTTACACATACTCTTTAAGTCTTTCAACCATATCAAGACGTTCCCAGGGCAAATCTAAATCCGGTCTGCCAAAATGCCCATATGCGGCAACTTGAAGATATATCGGTTGAAGCAGTCCTAATTTGGATATTATAGCTGATGGACGCATGTCAAAATTCTCGCAGATTATCTCTGACAACCTGTCATCAGGTAGAACGCCTGTGCCCATTGTATCCGCTAAAACAGAAACAGGATGTGCGACGCCTATTGCATAAGCCAATTCTATCTGGCACCTGCGGGCAAGTCCTGCGGCAACGACGTTTTTAGCAATATACCTCGCCATATAAGCCGCAGAGCGATCCACCTTGCTGGGATCCTTTCCGGAGAAGCACCCGCCTCCGTGTCCGCCAATACCGCCGTAAGTATCAACAATTATTTTTCTTCCGGTGAGTCCTGAGTCTCCAACTGGGCCTCCGATAACAAATCTGCCGGTTGGGTTAACATAAAATTTCGTTTCGCTGCCGATATATTCAGCAGGGATCACCGGTTTTATTACTGTTTCAATAATCGCCTCGCGCAAAACGTCTATTTTTATATCTGGTGAATGTTGAGCAGATACAACTATTGCAGGACAGGACACCACCTGTCCATCGCCATTATATCTGACAGTTACCTGTGTCTTCCCATCGGGCCTCAGAAACGGAAGCTCCTCGTTTTTCCTGACTTGAGCCAAACGTCTGCTTAAAGCGTGGGCAAGGGAAATAGGCGCTGGCATCAGCTCCGGAGTATCGTCGCAGGCATACCCAAACATCATGCCCTGATCGCCGGCACCCTCATCGTTATTATCGTCAAAGGCGCTCTCGACCCCCATAGCTATGTCCGGGCTCTGCTCATCTATTGAAGTGATAACCGCACAAGAACTGCCATCAAAGCCAAACTCTGGCTTATTATAGCCTATCCGCTTTATAGTCTCCCTGGCAATCGTGGGGATATCCGCATAGCATGATGTGCTTATCTCGCCCATAACGAGTACCATGCCGGTAGTACAAACTGTCTCACAGGCAACTCGTGCGTGTTTGTCCTGAGATATAATATAGTCAAGAACGGCATCAGATATCTGGTCGCAGACTTTATCAGGATGCCCTTCCGTTACAGATTCAGATGTAAAAAGCCTTTCAGCCATAGCGATACCTCCAAAGGCAAAAAAGTTTTTAATAATACATTAAAATGTATAGAGTACAATTGGGATTATTTTAGCACATTATGACGTAAACGAAAAGCACTATTTTATATATTAAAATATTCACAGTTAATTTATGGACTTTTTTCAGTCGCCGAGGTATTATAATATCACATATTTTTTTGGAGGGATACTTTTGAAAGTGCTGGACCGTGCTGTTTCCCGATTCTGTTATAAGCATCCAGGATTTGGCATAAACAATCTGATGCTGTATATAGTTGGCGGCAATATTGTTGTCTATCTTCTATATTTGATGGACAGGACTGGAATGCTATTGCGGTATCTTCTTTTCTCCCCTGAACTTATATTTAGCGGACAGGTGTGGCGGCTAGTGTCGTTTATTTTTATTCCCAGCAGCTCCAGTCCGCTTATGTTTGCAATTTCTCTTTACTTTTACTATTTTATAGGTTCTTCACTTGAAAGGCAATGGGGTAAGGGCAGATTCACAATATATTATTTTAGTGGTATGATTCTGAATATCATATTCGGTTTTGTTGTGCATTTCTGCGGCTATCCAAGTCCCTATATAGGTATCACTTCTTATTATATCAACATGTCAATGTTCTTCGCATTTGCGGCGCTTTGGCCGGAGCAGCGCGTACTCTTAATGCTGATAATTCCAATAAAAATCAAATGGCTTGCCTATATTGACGCTGCCATGTTCCTGTATGATATATTCGCCGGATTCTCTCATTTCCCATTGAATCTGGAACCTGCCGTTGCAATCCTCACGTTTCTTCTCTTCTGCGGGCATGACCTCTTCTCCTATATTTTTCATCGCCGTCCTCACCGTTCTCCCAATGTTATCAACTTCAGAAAAGCCGCCAAGAAATATTCAACTTCACAGACCCCTGACCAGTCTGCACCTAAATACAGACATAAGTGTGAGGTTTGCGGCAGGACAGACGCTGAATATCCCGACCTTGAATTCCGCTACTGCTCAAGATGTGAAGGCTATCACTGTTTTTGTCAGGATCATATAAATAACCACGTCCATTTTAAAGAATAAAATCCCAGCTACTGTTCATTCAAGAGCTGCGGCAGGGCAACCTTAAAAAGGCTGTCCTGCCGCATTTTTTGTCAGGGCCTATTTTGCAGAAGGCCCTTTATTTGTACTTTTCGTT
>CALXCS010000014.1 GCA_944386875.1 uncultured Oscillospiraceae bacterium | reverse complement strand
TGTCTGCGCAAAACATATACGAAACACTGTCGGAAGAATATGACGATTCCCAGGAAGTAGACGAGTCTTATCTTCCCGTCCCTATTCGCAACCGACAGGACACTTTGGCTGCCCTCTCAAGGACGCGGGCACAGCTTACCGACGCCACAAGAGCGTATGATTTAGCCACCGGCGCACAGCGCACTCTTGGAGATCCTGCGGTAATCGAAGGCGAAATACAGTCACTCCAGGAAAAAATTGCGGAGGAGACACGCCAATACGAGGCCCTTGGCCTTGCCGTACAAGTTCTGTCAGAGGCTAACAGTGAACTACAGACACGCTTCTCCCCACTGATCAGCAAAAAGGCTGGAGATGTCATGCACGCCATAACTGATGGAAGATATGAAAAGCTGGTATTCGATAAGGGATTTGATGCTGATGCGAAAGAGGCAGCGTCACCCGTGGTCAGAAACGTATTATCTTTATCAGATGGCACGGCAGATGAAGCCTACTTCTCTCTGCGCCTTGCAATGTGCCAGTTGATTTTAGACGGCGACGATCCGTGCCCCATTATTCTTGACGACGCTCTCATTAATTTCGATGACACTCGCTGTAAAAATGCCCTTGATCTTTTATATGAGTTATCCAAAAACCGACAGATTATATTGTTCACCTGTCATAGCAGGGAGGCTCAATATATGTCTGGAAAAAGCGATGTAAATACCATATCAATCTGAACAGATATAAAAATCGTCTGGGTTAAACCCAGACGATTTTTATATCTGTTCATTCTTCACTGTGCGATTTCCTGGTTATCCACGGGGTTTTTTACAGCCTGAACTATCCCTTCTGCAAGTCCGGCAAGTCCCTGGATCTCTGATGGAATAATAATTTTCGTAGCTTTTCCATCAGCTGCTGCCGCAAAGGCTTCCAAAGCCTTTATGCGTATCACAGCGTCAGACGGCGCCGCCTCATTGATCCGGCGTATACCTTCTGCTGTAGCCTCCTGTACCTTTAAAATAGCCTCGGCATGGCCCTCCGCTTCCAAAATCGCCGCCTGTTTCTTTGCCTCGCCGCGAAGTATTGCGGACTCCTTTTCACCTTCAGCAATCAGTATTGCTGACTTCTTCTCGCCTTCAGCACGCAGTATTGCCTCGCGCCGCTCGCGTTCAGCCTTCATCTGCTTCTCCATGGCATTCTGGATCTCTTTTGGAGGAAGTATATTCTTTAATTCGACTCGATTTACTTTTATACCCCATGGATCAGTCGCTTCATCAAGTATGGAGCGCATTTTGCTATTTATTATATCTCGGCTCGTAAGAGTCTGATCCAGTTCCAGCTCACCGATTATATTTCTGAGCGTTGTTGCAGAAAGATTCTCAATAGCTGTCATTGGATTTTCTATACCGTATGTGTATAGTTTTGGGTCCGTAATTTCAAAATACACAACTGTGTCTATCTGCATAGTTACATTATCTTTTGTTATAACAGGCTGTGGCTGGAAATCCGCAACCTGTTCCTTTAAGGAAACAACTTTAGCTACGCGCTCAATAAACGGCACTTTAAAGTGCAACCCGACTCCCCATGTGGTTTTATAAGCTCCCAGTCTCTCAACGACATACGCTTTTGCCTGCTGTACCACCCGTATATTCCTGATAACAACAATTACAGCGATAATCCCAATAACTATAAGCGCTATTTCCATTGGTCCCATAAATTATCCTCCTCATCAATTTTTATTTTATATATTTACCTTTGACCTTTCAACAATCAATTTAACGCCCTCAATTGATAAAGGTATAACCTTCTCTCCCTTATCAACTGGCTCCCCGTCGGCTGAACGGGCAGACCATGCTTTCCCGTCTACAAACACCTCTCCTGTCCCTGCAACATTGTCGATACGCTCAGTAACCGTACACATCTGTCCTATAACCCTGTCTGCATTTGTCGGTTTCCACTTGACATTGAGATATTTCTTGACAACCGGACGCAGAAATACAAGTATAAGACCACTTACAGCGGCAAAGAGAACTATTTGCAGCCACACCGGCCCTCCGGCAAAAGCCGCAATAAGTGCAGCAAGGCTTCCAATGGCAAACCATATCGATACCAAGTTGACAGTCGCCGCCTCGGCAATTATAAAGACGACAAGGGCAGCTATCCAAATATATTCCATAACCATTCCACCACCTCTACAGTAATTTTCTAACTTTATTTACCTGTTTTTTATTATAACATATTATTCTATCGGCTGTACACAAATCTGCCGTATATTATATGTAAAAAAATAATAGCAAAATACCGGAAGAAATCTCTTCCGGTATTTTAGTCCCTTATATGAAAAACATCTGATTACCTATTTGCCCATAAAATTCCCTGTTCTTTGCCGCCCAAGAACCAGGCGCTGCCCAAGCAGAGGTAAAGTAAAGACATTCTCCCGCAATTTCCGTCCCTTCCAGCACCATTTTTGCAGCTGCAATACACTCCTCCGAAGGCTCATTATATATACCTCCAGAATATGCCGGTGTAAATTGGACCCCGTACCGTCTGTCAAATATGACATCCTTTACACTATCGGGAAACGAGTCGTCAGCCACACGATTCATCACCACATTCCCCACAGCTATTTTTCCTTCCAGGCTCTCACCTCCGGCCTCGGCATATATGAGCCTGGAAAGCCACAGTACATCTTCTTCAGAGTAAAAACTATCACCAGATGTTATCGGCTTCCCACTATTAATAATGATGACGTCTCCCGTTGTCTTATTCCAGCTGATTTCCGCCCCAAAAGCTCTGGCAATTGTTCTCACAGGTACCATAAGGTTGCCCTCCTTCAGGCGGCATCCGTCTTCAGCATACAAATACCGTCCGTTTGCCACAACATACCTGTCTCCCTCACCCACTGTAATACTCAGACCATTATCAGTGACTAACGCCTCTCTGTTTTCCGCAGACCATGAGACTTCTGCTCCCAGTTTTTCACACACCTGGCGCAGCGGAACATAAGTAGTCCCATCCTCTATATACGGAAGCCCTCCTGTATCTACCAAATCCCCATCAACATAAATATCAGCACAGTCATTCCATTCCCCGTACACATTTTGCAAAGTGCATGTCAGCAAAGCAATTACGACAGGGAATATTACTAAACTTCGCCGCATTCAAGATCATCCTTTCTATGGCGGCTAATCCGCAAATATAGATGATCTTTTCCAAATTTATGGTATTTTATTCAACTACAGCCACTCTCTACAGTCAGGACCACCCGTAAAACGGGTGGCCTGCTCTCCCCCTATAAGGGGATAATATTGGCCGCGCCTCAAGGCGCGGTGAAACGGTCTGCCGACC
>CALXCS010000013.1 GCA_944386875.1 uncultured Oscillospiraceae bacterium | reverse complement strand
TAATATTAGCTGCGGAGAAATGACGGCGGCGATAGAAAAGAAAGACAAGTCTGCCGATGAACTGAGAAATGTCGCTGCCGGATACAGGAAGAGAATATCTGATCTGTCAAATGAGAGACTTTCTCTGGAGGGCGACAGAACAAAGATGGACAAAGATACCCAGGAGAAGAACAGGGAATTATTGTCTCTTGAACGAGAGGTAGGGCGTTTAGAGCAGCGTATACAGGCGGCGCAGATGGAAGAAAAGCAAATAATAGACAAGCTGTGGGATAACTATGAACTTTCCCGCTCTGCCGCTATGGAGCAGAGAATACCCCTTGAGGATGTGACTGAGGCGAAACACCGTACAGGGGAGCTGCGCCGAAAAATGAGCTCTTTAGGCACCCCTAATTTAGGCGCGATTGAAGAGTTTGAAAGGGTGAACTCCCGATACGAGTATCTGACAGGCCAGAGAGATGATATAGAGAATTCGCGACGCGAACTTTTGGATATAATTGGTGATATAACCAGTGAGATGAAGGGGATATTCCAGCAGGAATTCCAGCGTATAAATGAGAGCTTTAAGAACACTTTTCTGGAGCTCTTTGGAGGCGGAAGAGCGTCGTTGGAATTAGAAGATCCGGAAGACGTGCTTGGATGCGGCATAGAGATAAAAGTTCAGCCGCCTGGCAAGACGCTAAAGACCATTACGCTGCTCTCAGGGGGAGAAAAAGCGTTTGTAGCAATAGCATTATATTTTGCGATACTTAAAATCCGGCCTACGCCATTCGTGGTTATGGATGAGATTGAGGCCGCTCTTGATGAGGCCAATGTTATAAGAGTGTCAAAATATGTGCGGCGTCTTTCCGACAAAACCCAATTTCTGATAATTACCCATAGGCGCGGAACTATGGAAGAAGCCGACGTCCTCTATGGTGTAACGATGCAGGAGCAGGGAGTCTCAAAAGTTCTGAAAATGGATCTTGATGAAGCGGAAAAAACTATTGATAAACGGAGTAGATAAAATGGGTTTTTTTGATAAAATAAAGAACGGACTTTCCAAGACAAAACAGAGTATGACTAATAAGCTCAACGGAGTAATCGCCTCATTTACTGGTGAAAATGAGGAATTTTTTGATGAGCTTGAAGAACTGCTCATATTGTCTGACGTTGGCGGAGAGGCGTCTATGGAGGCGGTGGACAGGCTGCGCGACGAGGTTAAGCGCAGAGGGCTTAGAGGCTCTGAAGAAGTGCGAGGCGTCCTGAAAGAGATCCTTGTAGATATGCTTGAGGAAAATAACGGACTGGATCTTAAGACTAAACCGTCTATAATATTGATTGTAGGCGTTAATGGAGTTGGTAAGACTACGACAATAGGCAAGCTGGCAATGGAACTTGGCAGACAGGGAAAAAAGGTCCTGCTTGCTGCAGGGGATACTTTCAGAGCTGCTGCTGCCGAACAGCTTTCGGTTTGGGCTGGTAGGGCAGGCGCTGATTTTGTCAGACATGAGGAGGGATCTGACCCTGCGGCAGTTGTATTTGACAGCATTGCTGCTGCAAAGGCCAGAGGCAGCGACGTTATAATTGTAGATACTGCGGGAAGGCTCCACAACAAATCTAACCTTATGAATGAGCTTAACAAGATAAGCCGCGTAATTGACAGGGAACTCCCTGATGCTTCAAGAGAGACGCTTCTTGTACTGGACGCTACCACGGGACAGAATGGCCTCATGCAGGCTGAGGAATTTAAAAGGTTTGCTGGCCTTACAGGTATAGTCCTGACTAAGCTGGACGGAACGGCAAAAGGCGGCATTGTTTTTGCCATTTCGTCCAAGTTGGGCGTACCCGTAAAATATGTGGGAGTCGGCGAGCAGGCTGACGACCTTATACCATTTGACAGAGATGAGTTTACGGAGGCATTGCTGTCATGAAACTTGTTCTGGCTTCTAACAACAAAGATAAACTCAGAGAGATACGTGAGATACTTGCGGGATCTGACATTGAGATAATTTCGCAGAGCGAGGCAGGGTGCAACATAGACGCCCAAGAGGACGGAACTACATTTCAGGAAAATGCACGTATAAAAGCGATGGCGGCCATGGAGGCCACAGGGCTTCCGTCAGTAGCGGATGACTCCGGACTTGAGGTTAATGCAATGGACGGCGGACCGGGGATATATTCGGCGAGATATGGCGGACGGGATTTGTCATACGAGATAAAAAACGGGATGATCATAGATAATGTCGCCGGTTCAGACGACAGAGGTGCCAGGTTCGTTTGCTCTGTAGTGTGCGTTTTTCCAAATGGAGACGAGATATACGCTGACGGCATTATTGAAGGAAGAATAGGCATGGAACCTGAAGGGGACGGAGGGTTCGGCTATGACCCCATATTTATCCCAAATGGGTACAGCCATTCCATAGCATGCCTATCTGACGATGAGAAGAACAGCATTTCCCATCGCGGAAAGGCGTTTAAAGAATTGTCAGAAAAACTTTATAAGTATATGGAGAAAAGTAAAACAAAGGAGTAAAATAGATGACAAGTAAAGAGCGAGCAGTACTTAAATCTATAGCATCGTCTCTTGACCCAGTTATTATAGTTGGCAAGGGCGGGATTACAGAAAATGTTATTTCTGAGACGTTGAACGCCCTGAGAACGCGAGAACTGATAAAAGGAAGAGTATTGGAGAATTCTCTTTTGTCTGCCAGGGAAGCCTGTGAGGAATTATCAGGCGCTACAGGTGCGGAATCTGTACAGGCCATTGGCTCTAAATTTGTTTTGTATAAGGAGAACCCAGATCTGCCTATAGAGAAAAGAATAAACCTGAAGAGCAAGTGAGATTATGAAACTAGGAATTTATGGTGGGACTTTTGATCCCCCTCACAAAGGACATTCTACTGCGGCATCCGCTGCAATAAAGAAACTCGGACTTGATAAACTGCTTATAATTCCAGCAGCTCAGCCACCGCATAAAAAGCTGCCTAATGATGTGCCAAGCGCCGAAATACGTTTTGAATTGGCAAGGCTTGAAATGGCCGGCGTTAAAAAAGCCATTGTATCGGATATTGAGATTATACGTGGAGGAAGAAGCTATACTGTCGACACGGTGCTGGAAGTTGCTGAGAAATATCCGGATGCCGATTTGTACTTGCTGATGGGTACAGACATGCTTTTAAGCTTCGAAGCCTGGAGAGACTTCCGAGTGATTATGGATAAGGCAACGCTTGCTGTATTCTCCCGCGGAGATGGAGAATATGAGAAGCTAGTCTGGTTTGCAGGCGAGCTGACACGAAAATACGGCGCGAAAGTACAGGTTATTCCTAATAATGCAGTCGAGATATCCTCCACCGACTTGAGAGGGCTTTTGAAACTAAGACGCGGCAGGGAGTATCTGGAAGAATCGGCTTACGGGGAAATCATAAGGCATAGGCTCTATAGTGCCAGACCGGATTTCCAGTGGCTTCGGGACAGAGCGTATGCGATGCTTAAGCCATCCCGCATACCGCATGTACAGGGATGTGAAATAGAGGCAAGATTTTTGGCGCGTAGATGGAGAGAAGACCCAGACAGGGCAGGCGAGGCGGCAATATTACATGATGTTACAAAAAAAGAGAATTTAGAAGTTCAGTTGCGGTTATGCAAAAAGTATGGTATTATTCCTGATAATGTTGAAGGGAAAGATACTAAGCTTTTGCACTCGATTACAGGCGCTGCAATTGCGCGGTATGAGTTTGGATGCGAAGAGGATATCTGCGACGCTATTCGTTGGCATACAACTGGCAGAGCCGGTATGACGCTTTTGGAAAAGATTATATATCTGGCTGACTATATTGAGCCTACTCGGAACTTCCCAGGTGTTGAAAAGCTGCGGGAGATTTCATATACGGATATTGACAATGCGCTTGAGCTTGGCTTTTCAATGAGCCTTGATGAGATGAAGCGTGAGGGTATCACCCCGCATGTCAATACGGTGAAAGCACTTGAATGGATTAGAGATATAAAAAAGGATAAGGATTAAATGAAGCTTTTTGGAAGCAACAGTCATTCGAGACATACTCACGGTGCTGTCGGCAGGCACAGTACATATGCCGAGTCCAGTGCAGTGAGAAAAAAGAAAACAGGAAAAAAGAGCAAAACCCTGAGAGTACTCATAATAATACTAGCTGCTATCCTCGCGCTGTCTTTGGCTGCTGTTGCATATTGGTTTACGGCAGTAAAGCCGCCTGCCGTGGTTACTCAGAAAAACGACGGTTCTGGCGGAGAGCTGAATGTTGATAAGGACTTGCCTGATGACAATCAGAATACAGGCGATGAGCGAACAGGTCAGAAATATACTTTCCTGGCAGTCGGTATGGATGACGGTAATGGAAATACCGATACAATAATGCTTGCCACTTTTGACACGGCGGATTACACCTTAAATGTTGTCAGCATCCCCAGGGACACACTGGTCAATGTTTCCTGGAGCGTCAAAAAGGTCAACTCCCTGTATGCTTATGGCGGTATTGACGGGCTTGTCAGCGGCATAGCGGACATTGTGGGATATGAAGTGGACTTTTACGGGATAATAGACCTTGACGCTTTTATAAAGCTGATCGACGCTATTGGCGGAGTCGACTATTATGTCCCACAGAATATGCACTATAACGACCCAGCGCAAAATCTGTATATTGACTTCGATGAGGGTATGACGCACCTGACAGGTGAGGATGCCATGAAAATCATGCGCTTCCGTTCTGGCTATGCAAACGCCGACATTGGAAGGATTGGAACACAGCAGGATTTTCTGATGACGGTGGCGGAACAGCTGCTATCGAATGTTGACGCTGTGCCGATTACAACTTTGGCTGATATATTTCTCAGCGACGTTGAAACGGATTTGTCATATGGAGAGATAATCTGGTTTGCAAAAGAGCTGCTGAAGATGGACACTGAGAATATTACCTTTCACACCCTCCCTGCAAACTATGGAGACAGCGTTTACGGCTCATCCTATGTCACTATTTATATTGATGAATGGCTTGACATGGTGAATGAATATTTGAACCCATTTGATGAAGATATTGAGCTGAGCAACCTGAACATCTTGACGAGAAATCCGTCTACCAGGCAGATCTATTCTACAAGCGGCGTATATGCCGGAAGGTCTTCCTGGGGGAATGATGGGGGCGGCTCAAGTAGTTCTGGCAGTTCAACAGGTTCTAGCAGTTCAGGCGGAACACCGGAGCCAAGTACAGAACCCAGTACGGATGGCGGCACAGATACGGAGCCTGAAACCGGCACGGGTGGCGAATCAGGCGGCGGCCCAGATACGGAGCCTGAAACCGGCACGGACGGCGAATCAGGCAGCGGCACAGATACGGAGCCTGAAACCGGCACGGGCGGCGAATCAGGCGGCGGCCCAGATACGGAGCCTGAAACCGGCTCGGACGGGCACGCGGCTGAACTCCAATCACCG
>CALXCS010000012.1 GCA_944386875.1 uncultured Oscillospiraceae bacterium | reverse complement strand
GATATCGCAACAATAGCGGTTCAAGAAGAAGACCTGTACTTGCTCCCAGATGGAATGAATGCTGTTGCTAATGAGGAGATCAGAGCGCAGTTTGATGCATTAAAAAAGGACAATGTGTTAAAACCATTGGTATGACTGGATTTTTTCAAGTCCTATAATTATACTCGCACCAAAAATCCGCTATTTTCACACGAAAATAGCGGATTTTTCTTTTGCAAAAGAGTAAAGGGGAACAGAAGTTCCTGTTCCCCTTTTATTAGCTTAGATTACAATCATATCACTTTCCTCATATTTTCTGCCAGTGCTGCTATCTTCTCAACGCTTGAGGCGCCATATAGCCTCAAGACCTGCTCAAAGGCGCAGCTGACAATCACCCCATCAGATATAGAAGCCGCACTGCGTGCTTCATCAATATTTCGTACATTGAGGTCAACAGCGCAGCATATATTCTTATTCTTTTCCTTTATTAGTCTTATCATCTCGGAAATGCTTGTTGCTTTTCCAGCAGCCTCCGCATCTTCTCCAGCGGGAGAACAATATGTAAATCCCTCTGAAGCAGCTGCTATTTCAGAAAACGGACGTTCTAAGAAAGGTACAGCCTTTGATATTAAATCTATGCCATATCTATCACAGGGCTTTCTAAACTCCTCCGACTCCTCATATGGCACATCAGATAAAACCAATCCTTTGGCTCCATATTCAGCCGCCTTGGAAACAAATCTGTCGATCCCATAAGAAAATACAACATTTGCATAGGTTGAAAGTACGATAGGAGCTGCTATTGACCGGCTTATTTTTTTAATTAGATGCAGTACATCATCTGTTGTTACACCAGATGAAAGGGCAGAATTATTCACCTCCTGAATCAGGACATCTTCAGCTGTTGTATCCGAAAAAGGTATACCAAGTTCTATTATATCAGCACCGGCATTATCGAAGGCCAGAATGACCTTTTCGGTTATCTCAATATTCGGATATCCACAAGTAATGAAAGGGATAAATGCCTTTTTACCAGTAAATACGTTGGATATTGCACTCATTCTGAAATTTCCTCCCCTCTATATCTGGCAATAGATACACAGTCCTTATCTCCACGGCCGGATATATTTATGACCATTATTTTGTCTTTTTCCATCGCAGGTGCAATTTTTATAGCATGGGCAACAGCATGCGCAGACTCAATTGCAGGAATAATGCCTTCTATGCGGCTTAAATATTCAAAAGCCTCTACAGCTTCATTGTCGGTCACAGGCACATACTCAGCTCTTCCTGTCTCATAAAGCCAGGCATGTTCAGGGCCAATTCCCGGATAGTCCAAACCTGCAGATATGGAATAAACAGGTGCGATTTGCCCGTATTTATCCTGGCAGAAGAAAGATTTCATTCCATGGAAAATTCCAAGTTTACCCACAGATATCGTCGCTGCAGTTTCAAATGTATCTATTCCTCGCCCTGCAGCCTCACAGCCTATTAATCTGACAGAAGGATCATTGATAAAGTTATAAAAAGCTCCAATAGCGTTTGAGCCACCACCTACGCAAGCGACGACCACATCGGGAAGTCTGCCCTCACGTGCAAGCATCTGTTCCTTTATTTCCCTGGATATTACAGATTGAAAATCGCGTACGATAGTCGGGAAAGGATGCGGCCCCATACAAGAACCAAGGCAATAGTGTGTATCAGACAGCCTCGTTGCCCACTCGCGCATTGTCTCATTGACGGCGTCTTTCAGTGTTGCAGTACCAGACGTAACAGGATGCACCCTTGCCCCCAGCAAACGCATCTTGTATACATTAAGCGCCTGTCTCTCTGTGTCCTCCCTGCCCATATAAACGTCGCATTCCATTCCAAGTAAAGCTGCAACAGTAGCTGTTGCAACTCCATGCTGTCCGGCGCCTGTCTCTGCAATAAGCCGCGTTTTGCCCATCCTCTGTGCCAGAAGAGCCTGTCCCAGTACGTTGTTGATCTTATGTGCACCAGTATGGTTCAGGTCTTCCCGTTTCAAATATATCTTTGCCCCGCCAAGGTCCTCAGTCATGCGTTTTGCATAATAGAGTCGCGACGGTCTACCGGCGTACTCATTTAACAAATTATTTAGTTCAGCATTAAATTCCGTATCATTTTTATATCTATCATAGGCTTCTTCCAGCTCATCAAGAGCATTCATAAGAGCCTCTGGGACATACTGACCTCCGTAAATGCCAAATCTCCCTTTTGACATGTTAAAACCAACCCTTTCAATATTACTTATCAAAGGACAGGCAGATAAAATAAAAGCCCGTCCCTGACTGACTGTCAAGGACGGGCATAACCCGCGGTGCCACCTTGATTCACGAAAAATCGTGCTCTTAAACAGGATACATCATATCCCCGGCAACTAACGCATGCCAAAGCGTCGCAATATACTAGGCAAAAGCCGTTCCACGCGCCCTCCGCGGCCCATTTGCCTGCCTGCGTCCTGCCTGGATCACAGCATCCCAGGCTCTCTGTAAGTGCACAACAAGCTTTATTCCCGCATCAACGGTTTACAATACAAATATATCTTATATTTTGTCAGCTGTCAAGGTAAAACCGAGCTACTCCTTTTTCAAAGCATGTGTAAATAATTGTTATTGTTTATCTCTTTTCACTTATGGAGCTTGAAGCACGGTGCGTGTTCATCTGCTTTTAAACCCTGACGTTACTTTTTGCTTAGTTTATAAACATCGCGTCGCCGAAGCTGAAAAACCTGTATTTTTCCTTTACAGCTTCATTGTACGCATCTAATATATGCTCCCTCCCAGCCAATGCAGATACAAGCATTAGCAATGTGCTCTCCGGGAGGTGGAAATTAGTTATAAGCGCGTCCATACATTTAAACTTATACCCTGGATATATAAATATATCTGTCCAACCGGATTGCGCCGTCAAATGGCCGCTTTCATCCGCAAAGGACTCAATTGTGCGGCAGGACGTTGTTCCAACAGAGATTACTCTGCCTCCTCTATCTTTAGTTCTATTTACAATATCCGCAGCCTGTGGAGATACAATGCAAAATTCGGAGTGCATATCATGGTCTTCAATATTTTCTTCTTTTACTGGTCGAAAAGTACCCAGTCCTACATGGAGCGTAATATACGCAAGTTCCACACCCTTTGATTTGATACTCTCTAAAAGTTCTGGCGTGAAATGCAGCCCTGCAGTTGGAGCAGCCGCAGAACCGAGTTCTCTGGAATAAACAGTCTGATACCGCTCAGAATCTTCTAGTTCTTCATGGATATACGGCGGAAGAGGCATGCGTCCTAATTTTTCCAGTATCTCAATGAAAATACCGTCATATTCAAATTTAATCAGCTTATTGCCTCCGGGAGCTTCATCCACAACAACAGCCTTTAGTTCTCCATCGCCAAAAAAAAGCTCGGTGCCTTTTCTTGTTTTCCTGCCAGGACGTGTGAGGCACTCCCAAACTCCATCGCCCTTATCAGTAAGTAACAGAACTTCGACAGCTCCACCTGTATGGCGATTCCCAAAAAGCCTCGCCGGCATAACCCTTGAATCATTTAATACAAGGCAGTCATCGGCAGTTAAAAGGTCTGGCAACTCGTAAAAATGTCTGTGTTTAATTGCACCTGTCTGCTTGTCAAGAAGCATAAGCCTCGAGCCGTCCCTCCTGTCCAGCGGTGTCTGCGCAATAAGTTCTTTTGGAAGATCATAGTAAAAATCTGTCGTTTTCATAAAGGCCTCTATTTTTAATGAATTGGTAAAGCTAATTTGATGTGACAACTTCCGCTCCGGTATAATAGAATGTGAGAATATCAGCGCATGTTTTATCATAGTATTTGGCCATCGAATACGCACCCCATTGGCTCATTCCCACATTGTGTCCGTATCCACTTCCGGTAATGACAAACGTATCGCTGGTACCAGAGGCGCTGCCCGTACTCGTGGAGGTTGTAGTATCTACTTTTTCCACTGTGCCCGTGCCAGTTATAGCATACACATCACCACTGGGTAATTGTCCAATTCCGCCGGAGCCGACTGCATATGCTCCGTTAAGATCAGTACCTAATTCACCTGCGGATGAATTGACGTACACGCTGCCGCTCCCCGTAGTCACCTGCTGCCCATTTACTGTGTACCTCTGGGATCTGAGTCCCAGTACTGTTCTCGCACTCTCTTTTGAAAATGTAAATGTTCGGCCATTACTGTCAGTAAAACGTATACTATACACATTTCCCATTTCTGTAAATTCAACTACTTCAAAACTTACTATAGTAGAACAATTGTATCCCCTTGACTTCAGCTTTGAAGCCAGTTCACTTCCCGTATACTTCACAGTCCAATAATAGCTGGAGATACTGTCGGCAACAGCCGCTTCATATGGATCCACAACTCCCCTTAAATACGGTATAGCATAAGTCCACACATTCTCGCTATTCTCTGTGGCACCGCCGTTGCTGGAGTAATAGTATGTTTCACAGAGAGACCCCTGACAAACAAGATATTGGCCGGCAGTTTCTTCGACAGCAGAATCTGAAGTTGACGTCGCCCCATTTGTTCCGTAGTAGACTTGGCAATCGATAGTATTGCACACATCAAAACCGAGAGAATTGTGTTTATTAAGATTTGCCATGACATACGTCCTTGCTGTTATAGCGCCGGCTTTTTGAGCTTCAATAGGCCAAGAAGGGCTCATCTCATAAGGAATAACTCCCTTTACATAATCTTCAATATTTACGTAGTTTATCACACGAAGATTTCCGCCTGTGTTGCGCCAGTATACAAAATCGCCATAGTAGGTAAGTTTTTTAAACCAAGTCTGCGTTTTACCGCCTGTAGAAATTGGCCTGACAGCAAGGCTGTATGCAGTACCGCAGTCAAACTCAAAAAGGATGGTATCTGTTCGTGAGGCGACTACGGTAACAGTATAAGAAGAGCCGCTGTCAATAGTATACGTCTGGGCAATCCCCAAACCAGCCGCAGCAGCCGTAGCTTCGGCAGATGACGTATAATCGCCGACACAGACATAAAAGCTTCCGTCTTCATACCGCACAAAAGCGTTGACACTAGAAAAGGAGTCCGCCGCTGCCCTTGCGCTGGGATAGTCAGGATAAGATGAATCCAGCCGTATATGGTAGCATCCTACTACTATGCTGCCGTCTGTGCCCGCAGAATAGCTATTTGATGATGAATTATACACCATATTCCTATCAAGCATCATTGTAATCTGGTTTGTACTTGTGACAGTCGCTCCCAAGGATACAAACTGTCTATCAGAGGTATAATATCCAAACTCATATCCATATCCTGCTCCGGATACGTTTTGAAGATTCGCTGACTCGTAAGTCTCTGTGTCATTGTAGAGTGCAACCCTAACTGTACTCACTGGAGCCGTGTACGCCTGGGCAGGCGGTACTGCTTGGAACATTCCAGCGAGCATTAATACCGGCAGAGATAACATCAAGCATTTTTTCCAGATTTTCTTCATCATTAGTTCCTTTCAAAGGGAGTAGATTGCAAATTATAAGGTAAGACGCAAACTTTCATTGACAGTAAAAAAAGAGTGTGATAACATGCAAAAAAGTGTTACCGAATAAACGCCGCACAGGCACATCCTGCTTTTTGCAGCAGTAAATCGGTAACATTATATTACAAAATTCATCATTTGGCTATATCATCTTTTTCATTTAAAATATTTTTTTGCTGGAAACTTTTTCTTTCGGCAGAATATGATAGTAACGGAGGCAGACCATGAAGAAATATAAAGTGGGAGTTATTGGAGCTACAGGCATGGTTGGTCAGCGGTTCGTCACACTGATTGATCAGCACCCCTGGTTTGAGCTTTCCGAGGTGGCAGCCAGCAGCCGCAGTTCTGGCAAGACCTATAGCGAGGCGGTTTCCGGCCGTTGGCTTATGCAATCTCCAA
>CALXCS010000011.1 GCA_944386875.1 uncultured Oscillospiraceae bacterium | reverse complement strand
ACCACGGATTGCCTTCATTAAGGCGGCCTCAAAAGTATGGCCGATGGCCATTACCTCTCCGGTGGCCTTCATCTGCGTTCCCAGACGCCTTTGCGCCCCATGGAACTTATCAAAGGGCCACTTGGGGAATTTGACCACAACATAGTCAAGAGTCGGTTCAAAACAGGCAAAAGTCTTGCCGGTAATATCATTTTTTATCTCATCCAAGGTGTAGCCAAGAGCTATTTTAACTGCCACCTTGGCTATTGGATAACCGGTTGCCTTGGATGCCAAAGCCGAAGAACGGGATACGCGGGGGTTTACCTCAATGACAGAATATTCAAAGCTGTCTGGATTTAAAGCAAACTGGCAGTTGCAGCCGCCTTCTATTCCCATCTCAGTAATTATATCCAGGGCGGCTGTCCGAAGCATCTGATACTCCTTGTCCGCAAGAGTCAGAGCGGGAGCGACTACGATTGAGTCTCCGGTGTGTATGCCCACGGGGTCAAAGTTTTCCATTGAGCAGACTGTAATTACGTTGCCAGCGTGGTCGCGCATGACCTCGAATTCGATTTCTTTCCAACCGGCGATATACCGCTCAACGAGTATTTGCGTAATCGGAGATGCCTCAAGGCCGTTAAAAGCAACTTCCCGAAGCTGTTCGGGAGAGTATGCGACACCGCCGCCTCCGCCGCCAAGCGTGAAGGCGGGACGGACTATGACAGGGTAACCGATTTTATCGGCTATCTCCAGCGCTCCGTCCACGTCGTTGGTGGTTTCAGAGGGAACGGTAGGCTGACCAATGCGCGCCATTGCCTCTTTGAAAAGCTCCCTGTCTTCGGCTTTGTCAATGGCGTCTGCGTTTGTGCCGATGAGCCGCACACCATGGGCTTCCAGGAAACCCTCATGGGCAAGCTGCATCGCAATTGTGAGGCCGGTTTGGCCGCCAAGACCTGCCAGCAGGCAGTCCGGCCGCTCTTTCAAGATTATTCTCTTTACGGTTTCTGTATTTAACGGTTCAAGATACACGGCGTCAGCCATGTCGCCGTCAGTCATGACAGTGGCAGGGTTGGAGTTTACAAGTACCGATTTTACGCCTTCACTCTTTAAAATGCGGCAGGCCTGGGTGCCGGCATAGTCAAACTCGGCTGCCTGACCAATGACGATGGGGCCTGAGCCGATAACAAGTACCTTTTTTATAGTCCTATCTAAAGGCATATTATTTAACCTCCATCATCTCAATAAATCTGCTGAAAGCATCTTCGCAATCCCTGGGGCCTCCATGGGCCTCGGGGTGGAACTGCATGGAAAAGGCGCGCAATCCCGGGTAGTCAACGCCCTCACAAGTGCCGTCATTGACGTTTACATATCTCAGCTTTGCACCGATAGGCTTTAGACTCCCAGCGTCTACGGCATATCCATGGTTTTGGCATGTGATATATACGCGCCCTGTCTCAAGATCTTTTACAGGCTGGTTGGCGCCACGATGGCCAAACTTCATTTTGGATGTGGTAGCGCCGGCGGCAATGGCCATCATCTGGTGGCCGAGGCAGATGCCGAACAAGGGGACTTTGCCAAAGAGCTTTTTTATTTCTTCAATGCAGCCTTGGTTGTCAGCAGGATCACCGGCTCCGTTTGAAAGCATGATCCCGTCAGGACAAGTGTCTAAAATTTCCTGAGCAGTGGCGCTGTATGGAAATACTTCGACACGGCAGCCACGGCGTGTAAGATTACTAATCATACTCCTTTTGGCGCCGTAGTCGACAAAGGCTACGCGGAACCGTTCGATCCCCTCTGCCTCAACAATAAAGCGGTCTTTTGTGCTTGTGTTTTTCACAGCGTCAGTTATTTTAAACCGCTGAAGTTCTTCAACCGGATAGTTTGGGCCCTCGGTTGTTATTACGGCGTTCATTACTCCGCCGTCTCTGATCATCTGAGTGAGTTCCCTGGTATCTATTCCGGAAATACCTATTATTCCAAATCGCTTTAAGAAAGCATCTACGCTCTCATCGCAGCGGAAATTGGATGGCTTTTCACAGTATTCCCTGACTATAGCTCCGCGGACATGGATTCCTGAACTTTCCATGTCCGCGTCGGCAATACCATAATTTCCAAATTGAGGGAATGTAAATATGACCAGCTGACCGTAGTAGCTGGGGTCTGTAAGACTCTCTGCGCATCCGGTCATGCCGGTAGTAAAGACCAGCTCACCGACACTTGTGCCGGATGCACCGAAAGAGATACCCTCATATGTCTTTCCGTTTTCCAGTATAAGATAAGCGTTCTGCATTTATTCTCCTCCGAAAGTTATGGTTTATCCGCAAAATATATCTCAATGGAGAATACTGGCTATCCTCTCCACAGCTTCCTCTGTAGCATCAGCGCTGCCAAAAGCGGTAAGACGGATATAACCTTCGCCAGAGGGACCGAAGCCGGCGCCAGGTGTTGTAACAACACAGGCCTTATGCAGCAGCAGATCGAAGAAGTCCCATGAGGGCATGTTGTCAGGAGTACGGCACCATATATATGGGGCGTTGATTCCTCCGTATACAGTCAGCCCAGCTGCCTGCAGCCCTTCGCGTATCACTTTTGCATTATTAAGATAGTATGCAATGGATTCTTTTATTTGAGCCTGCCCCTCAGGGGAGAAGGTTGCCTCAGCGGCACGCTGGATCACATAGGGTACGCCGTTGAATTTCGTGCCCTGACGCCTGTTCCAGAGGGCATTGAGGGATGCGCCGCCGCGCTCAAGAGCTTTTGGTATGACCGTATAAGCGCATCGATTGCCTGTAAATCCTGCCGTCTTTGAAAATGAGCGGAACTCTATTGCGCAGGTCTTGGCGCCGGGGACCTCATATATGCTATGAGGAATACCAGGCTCAGAGATAAACGCCTCATAGGCGCTGTCATAAAGGATAATGCTGCCGTGTTCGTTTGCATAGTCGACCCACACTTTAAGCTGATCCGCAGTGGCAGCAGTCCCAGTGGGGTTATTGGGTGAGCAGATGTATATCAGATCCGGTACACGGTCCTGGGGAAGCGAGGGGAAGAAGCTGTTATCAGCCGTACAGGGCAGATACACGAGGTTTGTCCACTTTTCGCCGTCATAGTCGCCGGCGCGTCCGGCCATGGCGTTTGTGTCTACATATACAGGATAGACTGGATCGCAGACCGCAACTACGTTGTCAACTGAAAATATGTCGCCTATATTTCCGCAGTCGGATTTAGCGCCGTCAGACACAAAGATTTCATTGTCGGCTATATCGACTCCTCTTGCCTTGTAGTTATCTCTGATGGCAAAACGTATAAAATCATATGCTCCGCAAGTCTCTTCACAGTAGCCGCGGAAAGTTTCCTTATGTCCCATCTCCTCAGTTGCTTTGTGCATGGCTTCAATGACAACCGGAGCAAGGGGCAGGGTGACGTCCCCAATACCCATGCGTATAAGCGGCATAGGCGGATTCTGGGCAGCAAAAGCCTTCGTGCGCCGACCAATCTCCGGAAAGAGATAGCCGCCTGGAAGCTTGAGAAAATTTTCGTTTACTTTGACCATATATTTCTCTCCTTATTCTGATCGCAAAAAGCAAAACGCCATTTGTTTACGTAAAAAAAAACAAAAGCATCATCCGCACTGGAACTGGACACCTTTGCCGTCTCAATCACAGAAATTATATATTTTACTGCACCAAATGTCAACTAAAGAGAGCTTAAACATGGAGTAATATTCTCCATTTGTGCGAAACGACAAACCAATTGCCGATAAAGACCTCAAATTGTACAGAAGGCAACAGAAAAACAACTCAGTGACCTGAACCTAAAATCCAGGTCACTGAGAAAAGCTATGTAGTCAATTATAGTCCAGCGTCGATCTCGTCATCGACTTCATCTTCAGCTTCTGCTTTTGCAATATTTGACTTCAAGTTGGCAGTGCTGCCAGTCTCCAAAGCCAGTGCACGGGCCTTCCACTTGCCAGAGGTATAGCGGTAACTCATCAGCGCGGAACGTATAAGCTGATCCAGAGCAAGAGCTATCCACGCGCCCCAGAGGCCCAGGTCAAGAGCATTTACAAGGAGAAGAGCCAACCCGCTTCTGACACCTATGACAGTGATGAAAGTGACAATGGCGGTGAAGCGCGTATCGCCTGCGCCGCGGAGTCCGCCGGATACGATAAACTGATCAGCCTGGAATGGCTGCGTAGCGGCGATCAGCATCAGGATCTGGCCGCCCATCACTATAACGTCTTCAGTACTGTTATAGAGCGAGACAATAAACCGCCCAAAGAATACAAAGATGAGAGCGACAACAAGGGATATTGCAACACCCAAGCGCCGTGAGACGCTGACATAGATAATTGCCATATCCTCCCTGCGCTTTCCAAGGCTTTGCCCCATAAGCGTTGTGGCGGCATTTGCTGTTGCCTGGCCTATCATGAAGCTCAGAGACTGGATGTTGATACAGACATGGTGCGTAGCGTACATCGTGTCGCCAAGACCGGCAACGGTCCTGTTGTAGACAATGATACCAGCGCGCATGAAGAGCTGCTCAATCATTGAGGGCATGCCCACGCTGACAACACTGCTCATTATCTTTTTGTCAAACTTGAACTTCGTTTTGAAGTCCAGGTAGACGTAATGCTTTTTACCCAAGACTACGCCGAAGGCGATGAAGAACGCCACAGTCTGGCCTATGATAGTTGCCAATGAAGCGCCCGCAACACCCATGCGCGGGAATCCGCCGTGGCCGTAAATCATCAGATAGTTAAAAATAAAGTTTACAACATTTGCCACCGTATTGTAGATCATCGGGGTTTTTGTGTCGCCGATTCCCCTGAGGGCAGCTGTGACTGTAAAGCCCATACACAATGGGATAAATCCGTACATCTGTATCCTGAGATAATCAATGCCGAACTGCATGGTTTGAGCGCTGATGGCCTCGGAACTCATGAACCTGATAAGCCATTCGCCTGAAACAAGGCCAATTATCATGAAGAGTGTAGACATGATAAAATTGAGTATCAGCGCGTGCTTAAACACCAGGTTTGCCCTGGCTCTGTCGTTTTGTCCGCGGCACCTGGCTATAACGGCCGTGGCGCCCACATTCATTGCCTGAATCATCGTCATGAGCAGGAACTTTGGCTGCATGGATATGCCGACAGCCGCCAAGGCCATGACGCCTTCTTCACCGGGGAGACGCCCAACCATTATCTGATCCGCCATACTGGTGAGCTGAGTAAGTATAAGCTCAACAAGGCTTGGCGCAGCGATAACGGCAACGTCTCTGATTAATTTTTTGTTTGTGACTCCTGCTGGTAATGGCGGCCGTTTAATCCGCCCTGAAGTTCCACTTCCCAACTCTCCATAGGGCAAACTGTCCAGGGCTGTTTGGACAGTACGCCCTTCTGCGTGTGACTTTGCCATGTGATCCCTACCTTCTAAAGTTAATGAGCAATAAATACTCTATCACTTTCTGCCAAAAATGCAACATATAAATTATGATTTTTTGTACTATTTTTTATATTTCTCTGAATTGAGAATGGACTGAGAAAAATTTGTGTGCTATAATAAAAACAAAATGTAAGAAAATGAATAATTTACTTTTCCAAATATGATAAAAAATGGGAGTGATAACTGGAATGAAAAAGCTTTTGAGCATATTGGTATGCGCCATTTTGCTGGGAACTATTGGAATAGGAACCGCTTTTGCTGCAGAACCCAGCTACAGTGATCTTCCTGAATCCGGATGGGCTAGAGACGCCATAGTGTCAGCATACGAATACGGCCTCATGGATGGAATGGATGGAAATGTCTTCGGATGCGGCAGAGAGATGAGCCGCGCTGAGTTCGTAACCGTACTGGTGAGAATGTTTGGCTGGGATAATATAGACGGGCAGGACAAATTTGATGATATTGCCGGCCATTGGGCAAGGGGATACATAAATGCAGCCGCAGAACACGGCGCCGTGACTTCAGGCGGCAATTTCAGGCCGAATGACCCGATAACCAGGAGAGAAATGGCGGTAATGCTTGTAGACGCCCTTGGGTTTGGCCAGATAGCACAGGCTGCTGACGACTGGGACATGCCCTTTAGCGATGTAAATAAGGACAAGGGGTACATTGCTGTTGCATATGATATCGGTATGACAAACGGTATGACCGATACCACTTTTGAGCCTGAACGTACAGCTATACGCGAACAGGCTGCGGCGATGCTGGTGCGCGTGTACGAAAGGTATATATCCACCACCGAGTGGAGCCATGCGTTCTATGCAATCTCCTCATTTAGCCAGCTGGAACTGGCGAAAGAGTTCGACGCTGTGACTTTGGGCTGGAGCCGCATGGTATATGATGGTGAAACCGCCCCGTATCTTAATACTACGAGTTCTGGCGGCAATGAGTACTATATACCCTCGGGTTATTCGTCTGTTGTGGCAGAGCTTAAAAATGCCGGTGTGGAGCTGAAACTGGGAGTTTTTATGACCACGTCTGGGAATTTGTCGCCGATGTTGTCAAATACCCAGGCCAGGTCTCAAGCGGTTGATGCCATAATCGCGGAGGCCACAAGAGCGTATCCTGAAGTGGGTTACTCACCATATTCTGGCGTGACAATAGACTTTGAGGGACTGCGCAGCGCCCAGTCAGAAGATTTTACGGCTTTTATTCAGGAGCTGTCCGCAGAGCTGAAGGCGAGGGATATGACACTCTATGTCATGGTGATGCCGGCAACTGAAGATGGAATATACTATGACGGCTATAATTACAGAGACCTGGGGGAGGCGGCCGATAAGATCATACTTATGGCCCACGACTATGCCGCCACTGACCTGACTGGATTTTTAGACTCCAGCTATTATAAAAATACTGCATTGACGCCAATTGAGTCGGTGTATTATTCTCTGAGGGCCGCCTGCGATGAAAATACAGGCGTTGCCGACAGGTCGAAACTGACGCTGGCAATAAGTATATCCAGCCTCGCATGGGAGACTGACGCCCAGGGGCTCCTGACAAATGCCACGCCTATGAGACCGACCATGTCTACCATATATTCGCGTCTCACCTCGACTGCTCAGATGGGGTGGTCGGACGTATACTGGAATCCGTATGCAACGTACACTACTGAGAGCGGCCAGCATATCTTCCTGTGGTATGAGGATCAGAGAAGCGTTGAGGCAAAAGTTAACCTTGCGCGCATGTTTGGAATTACCGGTGTTTCCGTATGGAGGCTGGGACTCATTCCGGACTACGATGACCAGGGCATATATTATAATGTGATGGATGCGATTATGTGAAGAATGGGTGCCGGCAGAGAGAATAAGCTTATAGTTGGTGAGCGGACCATGTTTTTTCTTTCTGAAACGGACAGAATTAATTTGACTCAGTTTTTAATTATATTTTGACTTTTGAGATACGGAAAAAGGCTGCCGATTGATTTGGCAGCCTTTTTCGTATCTCAAAATATTGATGACTATACTATTTTGCGTATGTTGTATTTCGCTGATATGTACGCCCAGTTTTGGTTGAACGGACGCATTATATTCCAGTAGCCAGTGCCGAGCAGGGAGTACTCATCAGCAAGAGACAGCTTTGAGGCGATGCTGCGAACATCTTCAAACCAGACAATATGGCGCTGGCCACCCCTGTAGTATTCAAAGTGCGGCGACTGTGTGGCCCCGTCGAACATAATCTGAGCTCCGTACTTGGCCGCCCTGAGCACCGCAGTTTGATTGCCCAGATTCTCAGCTCTGGACACACCCTGCTCATAAGGCATGGTCCAATCGTAACCGTAATTTGGTATGCCCATCAGGATCTTGTTTTCGGGAATTTCCGAGACAGCATATTCAACAACCTGACGCACCTGATTTAAAGGGGCTACTGCCATTGGCGGACCGTACGCATAGCCCCATTCATATGTCATAAGCAGGACGGTGTCAGTGATTGCGCCGATTGCCGGATAATCATGGGCTTCATATAAAAGGCCGGGCTGAGAGGAATACGTCTTTGGAGCAAGATCTACGTTCATGGTAAAACCAAAAGGTTCCAGTTTTGCGGAGGCCAGCTCTAAAAAAGAGAGATACGCCTGGGCGTCCTGACCGCTTATGTACTTGAAATCCACATCCAATCCTAAATATCCCTTCTCCAGCATTACTGAGATAAGATTATCAAGGACGATATTCTGTAAATCGGTGTCGTTTAGAAATTTAGATATGTGTTCTGTGGAGAACGCACCGGAGCTATCTATACCTGTCAGCACAAGTATGGGGGCCGCACTATATTTATAGGCAGCAGAGATGAGCGAGGCGTCGTCAGGTACGGTAAGCTGCCCGCTCTCTTTAAAACCATAGGAGAATATGGCCAGATAGGTTAAATACGGAAGGGAACGGAGGAGCGTCTGACGCTGTATATGGGGATAAGCATAACCTTTAATAGTTATTTCACGTGTTTTTCCGCAGCGAAAGGCTATAGTGAGCTGCTGACCTGGGTATATGGTGCTGTTGAAAATAAGTTCGGGGTTATTCTGTATTAGCTCAAGCAGCGTGATACCGTAGGATGCGGCGATGGCGGAGAGAGTATCGCTGCGCCGCACAGTGTGGATAAGTGAGGGCAGAGTTATAATCAGTGCCTGGCCTATTACGAGAACCTGCCCTGGTGAGATACCGTTGTCTGATTGTATGCGGCTGACAGATACACCGTACTGTCTGGCAATTGACCAGAGAGTATCCCCGCTTTTTACAATATGTATGAGCATATATTTACCTCCACATCGGTTCAACTGACATATTATATTGTACTTTTTAAATTTGGTGAAGATTCCGTGCTGCCAGTCATACCATATATGGGGTGAATTTATGCTTAAGGAAATTAGCTATAACAGGTGCGCCGCAGTGGAATATGCGCGCCGGTGGGCCTATTCAAGGAATCCGGAATTTTATGATTTCAACAATCTGGGTGGAGACTGCACAAATTTTGCGTCTCAATGTATTTTGGCAGGTGCTGGAACCATGAATTACTCTCCCATAGATGGATGGTATTATATTACGGCAAACGACCGCTCCGCCTCCTGGACAGGAGTTGAATTTCTCTACAATTTCCTCGTCAATAATAAGGGCTCAGGTCCAAGAGCCGCTGAAATGGAACTGGCCGCGGCAGAGCCGGGGGATATTATACAGCTTGCAGACGGTAAAGGGGACTATTACCACACGCTTGTGGTTTTAACTGGCCAGCCGGAAATACTGGTAGCGGCGCATACGCAGGACGCTTTATATAGGCCACTGGATACTTACTCGTTTTCCTTCGCACGGATGGTACACATAATAAATGCAGGCGTGGAAGTATAAAAAAGACGCGCCGCAAATTGGGATTGACAATGGTTAACCCAATTTGCGGCGCGTAAAATTAACTAGCTATTATGTTTTTAATGAAGTGGGATCACACACAGCCCTGGGCCTTCATCGCTTCTGCTACCTTCAGGAATCCGGCAATATTTGCACCGGCCATATAGTTGCCGGGCATGCCGTACTCTTTTGAGGCATGATCGCAGGCGGCAAAAATGCTCTTCATTATGTCCTTCAGCTTAGCGTCGACCTCTTCGAAAGTCCAACTGTAGCGCATGGAGTTCTGGCTCATTTCAAGGCCGGAAGTGGCGACGCCGCCGGCGTTTGCGGCTTTAGCAGGTCCATAGAGCATGTTATTTGCAAAATAGACCTCAATTGCCTCAGGAGTAGATGGCATATTGGCGCCCTCGGACACAGCGTAGCAGCCGTTGGCAGCCAGCTTCTCGGCGCTTTCCCTGTCTATCTCGTTCTGAGTGGCGCAGGGGAGGGCGATGTCGCATTTAACACCCCATATGCCGGAGCAGCCTTCGGTGTATGTGGAGCCGGGATGGGTGGCAACATACTCCTTGATTCTCTTGCGCTCTACTTCCTTCAACTGCTTGATAGCTGTGAAGTCCATACCGTTAGGATCATAGACATAGCCATTGGAATCAGACATTGCAACGACTTTGGCGCCAAGCTCGGTTGCCTTCTGAAGGGCGTATATTGCCACGTTGCCGGAGCCGGAGATAACTACTGTCTGACCTTCAAAGCTCTTGCCATTGGCGCGGAGCATCTCATCGGTGAAGTAGCAAAGGCCGTAACCTGTGGCCTCTGTACGTACAAGAGAGCCGCCGTATGTGAGGCCCTTACCGGTGAGGATACCACCGGATTCGCCGGTAATCTTCTTATACTGGCCGTACATATAGCCAATCTCACGGGCGCCAACACCGATGTCTCCAGCGGGAACGTCGACGTCATGACCAATATGACGATAAAGCTCAGTCATAAAGCTCTGGCAGAAGCGCATAATCTCATTATCTGATTTGCCCTTCGGGTCAAAATCGGCACCGCCTTTAGCGCCGCCCATAGGCAGAGTTGTAAGGCTGTTTTTAAATACCTGCTCAAAGCCAAGGAACTTGATTATGCCAAGATACACTGACGGATGGAGCCTGATGCCTCCCTTATAAGGGCCGATGGCGGAATTAAACTGAACGCGGAAACCGCGGTTTACCTGTATCTTACCGTTGTCGTCAACCCAGGGCACGCGGAAGATTATCTGGCGCTCCGGCTCAACAATGCGCTCCACAACATTGGCCTCCACAAGGTCGGGACGGGCGTCAATAACAGGCTCGAGACTCTCAAGAACCTCAGTAACAGCCTGGATAAATTCAGGCTCAGCGGGGTTACGGCGCTTGACAGTTTCAAGTACGCCAAGTAGGTACTGGTTTTTCATTTATGCAGCCTCCAAACAAAAATTTATTACGTGTTAAATAATGGAAAACGGCAAAAACGGCGCAGACGAATCTGCGACGCCTTTGCCGTAAATCTTTTGATATTCTATAACAGCTACTATATATTTGTCAAGCGCAGGCGCTGCTTTTTTGAATAATTATTTTGAGTCAATTGCAAATATAGAGCGGAGGCAACCCAGCTACTTGCTAAGTACAGGGCTGCCATTAATATTGACAAGGACGTTTAGCATAAATTATAATTACATATAGAGACGTTGGGCGAAGGCGCCTTCCCATGGAGATTTGACGGAGAAATACCGTCTGGCTTCGGAGGAGCCTTCTTTTTACATTGGAAGGGGCTTCTTTATGTACTCATACGAAGACATTATGTCGTATATCCAAGAAGAAAATGTTAAGTTTATAAGGCTGGCATTTTGCGATATTTTCGGACAGCAGAAGAATGTTGCAATTATGCCGGATGAGCTGGAACGCGCCTTTAAGTACGGAATATCATTTGACGCATCGGCGATACGCGGTTTTGGCAGTGAAGTGCGTTCAGATATGTTCCTGCATCCTGACCCGTCCACACTTATGGCTTTGCCCTGGAGATCCATAAATGGCAGTGTTGTGCGGATGTTTTGCGACATATGTCATCCCGACGGAAAGCCGCTGGAGACAGACAGCAGATACATCCTAAAAAAAGCCGTAGGATATGCACTGGACAGGGGACTGAAGTTCTGCTTCGGCTCCAAATTTGAATTTTATCTGTTTGAGACGGATGAACGCGGCGAGCCCACAGATATCCCTTTTGACAAGGCGGGATATTTGGATATTGCGCCGGGGGATAAGGGAGAGAATGTGCGCAGAGAGATATGTATAACTCTTTCTGAAATGGGGATACAGCCGGAGAGCTCCCATCACGAGGAAGGCCCCGGACAGAATGAGATAGATTTCAGATATAGCGATGCAATTTCCGCAGCAGATAATGCCGTGACATTTAAAGCAGTTGTCCGAACGATCGCAAAGGCAAACGGACTATATGCCAATTTTGACCCTAAGCCTATTAAGGGCAAGAGCGGCAATGCGATGCACATAAATATATCCATCGACGGAGATGAAAGCGAGAAAAAGATATACAGCTTTATGGCCGGAGTCATGGAGCATATTAAAGAGATCACAGCATTTTTAAACCCCACTGAGACTTCCTACCAGAGATTTGGCGAAATGCGCGCGCCGAAATACATTACCTGGTCGCCGGAGAATAGATCTCAGCTGATACGTATTCCAGCAGCCCAAGGGGAACACACGAGGATAGAACTCAGATCCCCTGACCCAGGGACAAATCCGTATCTGGCGTATGCGCTGCTGATATACGCGGGGATGGACGGAATAGAGCGGGGGCTGGAACCGGACGAACCAGTAAATATGAACCTATATACCGCGCCCAGTGAAGTGACAAGAGAGCTAAGGACACTTCCGCTCTCGTTTAAAGAGGCATCTGAGATAATGAAGGGCAGCCAGTGGGTGAGAAAATTGCTGCCGGAGGCATATGTCAGGATGTACGGCTGATATAGTCTGACTGCATATGCTTTTGTAGCAGGAGAGGGGGAAGAAAAGTGCCGCCTAAGATTGACAGGTCCAGCGTAATGCTTGTGACGTGTTCACAAAGGACGTCGCAAGGTTTTACAGCTTTTTTACCAGCAGAGCGTTTTTCCCCTGTTAAAGTAGCTTCAAGCGCCGGTGAGGCAAGGAGAACCATGCTTGATACTCCTTTGGATATTGCCATTATTGACACGCCGCTCAAAGATGATTTTGGAATCCAGTTGGCGCTGGACCTCGCTCAAAATGAAATGACAGGCATTATCCTCCTTGTAAAAGCCGAACAATATGAGCATGTATATTACAGGACCGTTGAACGCGGGGTACTTACAATATCTAAACCCATGGATAAAAGCTATATGCTCCAGTGCCTGGGATTTTTAGAGGCAACAAGATATAAGCTGCTTCTTATGAAGAGAAAGAGCGAAACTCTTGAAAAGAAAATGGAAGAAATTAGTCTGATCAATAGGGCGAAGCTACTTCTTATTGAGAAATATAAGATGAGTGAAGCTGACGCCCACAGGTATATTGAAAAAAGCGCCATGGACCATTGCGTCAAGCGCGTCAAAATTGCCATTGATATAATCGAAGAAAACCGTGATATTCAAAATGTTAAGGGATAGAGTGTAAAATGAAAAGAGAGAATATTATCGTCCTTGACTTCGGCGGACAGTACAATCAGCTTATCGCCAGAAGAGTAAGGGAATGTAATGTGTACTGCGAAGTAGTGCCGTATACTACTCCGTTGAGAGATATAAGGGCTATGGAGCCTTCCGGAATAATATTCACAGGGGGGCCTTCCAGCGTATATGAGAGTGGGTCACCAAAGGTAGACTCTGAGATTTTCCGCCTTGGCGTGCCTATTTTGGGAATCTGCTATGGCTGCCAGCTTATGGCACAGGAGCTGGGCGGAAGCGTAGTGCCTGCCGTCAGCGATAGTGCCCGCGAGTATGGAAAGACTGAGACGAGTGCAGACGTTGGCTGCACGCTCTTTTCGGGGATCCCTGAGGAGAGCATAACCTGGATGAGCCATGGGGACTATATGGAGAAAATACCGGACGGGTTCAAAGTGGTGGCAAGGTCGAAGGCGTGCCCCAATGCCGCCATTGCTGATGAGCGCCGAAATTTTTACGGTGTGCAGTTCCACCCTGAGGTGAACCACACTGAGTACGGTAGAGAGATTTTAAGGAACTTTCTCTACAATGCCTGTAAGGTGAGCGGCGACTGGACTATGGGCAATTATAAGGAGACTGCCGTAGAAGATATACGCCGAAAGGTGGGTAACGGAAGAGTGCTTCTGGGCCTGTCAGGCGGCGTTGACTCTTCTGTGGCAGCGGCCTTAATTGCAGAAACAGTTGGAAGACAGCTTACATGCGTCTTTGTGGACCACGGCCTTATGCGAAAAGATGAGGGCGACGAAGTGGAGAACGCCTTTAAAAAGTGGGATATTAATTTTGTCAGAGTAAACGCCGAGACAAGATTCCTTTTGAAGCTGGCTGGTGTAACTGAGCCGGAGAGAAAAAGGAAGATTATCGGAGAAGAATTTATCCGTGTATTTGAGGAAGAGTCAAAAAAGATAGGCGCCGTGGATTACTTGGCCCAAGGGACTATTTACCCCGATGTCATTGAGTCGGGTGCAGGGAATGCGGCGGTTATAAAGAGCCACCACACTGTGGGCGGATTGCCTGATTATGTCGATTTTAAAGAGATAATAGAGCCGCTCCGGCTACTTTTTAAAGATGAGGTGAGAGAACTTGGCCGCCAGTTGGGACTGCCGGAATATCTCGTGAGCCGCCAGCCGTTCCCCGGACCGGGACTGGCCATCAGGATACTTGGCGACATAACTAAGGAAAAGGCCGATACTCTCAGGGAAGCAGACGCTATTTTCAGAGAGGAAATAGCAAAAGCAGGGGAAGACGTAAAACTAAGTCAATATTTTGCCGTACTTACAAATATGCGCTCTGTTGGAGTCATGGGCGATGGAAGGACGTATGACTACGCCCTTGCCCTAAGGGCTGTTGTCACCGATGACTTTATGACTGCTGAGTGGGCACGTATCCCATATGACGTTCTGGACAGAGTGTCTACAAGAATAGTCAACGAGGTGCCCGGTATTAACCGTGTCGTGTATGATATCACCAGTAAACCGCCCGCTACTGTGGAGTTTGAGTGAGCGATAAATTGCCAGCGTCAGAAGAATTTGAGCACGGAAATCTGATAGGAAAACGATTTTTTACCAATCTTCAATATGCATTGTACTCCTGCAAATACTGGGGAATATTACTGATTCTAAGCTTGATTATTTATTTACTTTGTGATATTTTAATATGGATATTTGAAAGGTGAGGTGGAAAGATGATTAACTTTTCTTGCAAATAAATTGAAATGTACAATGCGCTCCGGAGAAATGAGCCGCTATTGTATGTATTGCAAGAAAGTTATTTGTCTATTCACTCGAAATACTGTAGTTGCGTCTACCGCTGTGGGATGATGCTATTATGCTGTTGAGAGCTGCGAGAATTGACTTTCTTGCAGCTCTTGTTTTTAATCTCACATAAAGAGAGGGAGATGCACAATGTCGATGATCCGTGTTGAAGACCTTACTTTTTCATATCCATCAAGCTATGACGATGTTTTTAAAAATGTCAGCTTCCAGATTGACACTGATTGGAAACTTGGACTGATTGGCAGAAACGGAAGAGGCAAGACGACTTTCCTTAACTTGCTGCTGGGAAAATACGAGTACCAGGGAGAGATATACTCGTCTGTTGAGTTTGACTATTTCCCATATGCTATAGAAAATAAAAATAGGCCGACAGAGGATATCCTGCTGGAGGTATGCCCGAATGCAGAAGAGTGGGAGCTGATAAAAGAATTGTCTAGAATGGAAGTCCGCGAGGACGTTCTGGAAAGGTGCTTCTGCACACTTTCCAACGGAGAGCAGACGAAGGCCCTGCTTGCGGCGCTATTTTTAAACGACGGACATTTTTTGCTTATAGATGAACCGACAAATCATCTTGATGCCAGGGCGAGAGAGACTGTGTCCAGATATTTAAAAAGCAAGAAGGGCTTTATTCTTGTATCGCATGATAGAAATGTTCTGGACGGATGCGTTGACCATATTCTTTCCATCAACAGATCAAACATAGAGGTTCAAAGCGGTAATTTTTCCACTTGGCTGGTGAATTTTCAGCGTCAGCAGGATTTTGAACTTGCGCAGAGCACCAAGCTAAAAAGGGAAATAGACAATATGAAAAAATCTGTCAGAAGGACTTCAGACTGGTCAGAACGTGTTGAGGCATCCAAAACTGGAAACGGTTCTGTTGACAAAGGCTTTATTGGACACAAATCTGCAAAGATGATGAAGCGGTCAAAAGCTATTGAAGTGAGGCAACAGAGGGCGATAGAGGAAAAATCCGGCCTCCTTAAAAATCGGGAAACAGTTGAAGACTTAAAACTGTTTCCTTTGACATATTTTTCTGACACGTTGACTATTTTTTCCGATGTTGCGCCGGTTTTTGAAGGTAAAGAGGCATGCCGGCCGGTTTCATTTGAGATAAAGCGTGGTGACCGCATTGCTCTGGATGGAAAAAACGGCTCGGGAAAAACAAGCCTGCTCAAATTGTTGATGGGGCAACAGATAGAACATAGAGGCACGATCAAAGTGGGCTCCGGACTCGTTTTATCATATGTACCCCAGGACACTTCGGACCTGAGCGGTATGTTGACTGATTTTGCAGAGAACAGCCATATAGACGAAAGTCTATTTAAGACAATACTGCGCAAGATGGGGTTTGGACGAATACAATTTGAGAAGAAGATTGAGGATTTTTCTGCTGGACAGAAGAAAAAAGTACTGCTTGCCAAGAGCTTATGTGAGCGGGCGCATTTATATATTTGGGATGAGCCTTTGAATTATGTAGATATTTACTCCCGTATACAAGTTGAGAATCTGCTAAAGGCTTTTGCCCCTACGATGATTTTTGTGGAACATGATGTTGCGTTTCGAAATAACATCGCCACGAAAACTATATATTTAGGTGCTGACAATTAAGGGCGCCAATTAAAAGCTACGGCAATCTGCTGGCTTACCTCCACGGAGTGTTCAATGGCCTGATATACGTGGAGAGACATCAAATTTACGCAAAAATTATTGTATTGCCGATAAATTCATTGTACTATTAATTAATGTACAAAATGTGTTTAAATTGCCATATCTGAGGAAAATGCAGAGACACAGATTCACTTAGCTTAGAAAAGAAGAGAGAGGAGAAGGTGAGACGTGGCAGGGAGACAGATTTATAATCCGAACGGATTTAAAAACATAGAAGAAGACGGCAGTGTTATCGGATATCAGTTTGAGTTTAAGGCACAGTATTACAGGGGATTTACGCTTTCTATTATCAGGGATATAAAGATAAATGTGGATGGAGTTGACGAGCCAAGAGAAAATATTCGTATTACAGTCAACGGGGAGACATTTACACTTGAGGAGGCAAGAACTGTGATTGACCCGGAATACCGCTGGGAGTTTGGAGACTATGCTGCGGTAACTGTTCTGAGGCGAGGGGGACTTTCAAAGGGGAGACACCATATAAAAGCAATTCAGATTATAGCTCCGTCTTACATGCCGTTTCAGCTCGAGCCGGTGTGTGAGACTGACTTTGAGATATAGGGAGAATTGACATGGGCTTTGACATAAAAAGAAGCGTATCACTGTACAGCTATCAGGATGAATACTACGATAAAAAGCTGGATCTGGAGGGTTGCCTGAGAGAAACAGCCAAGACTGGTGCAACGGGAGTTGAGCTGCTGGCAGAGCAGATGGTAAAAAGGTTTCCGCTGCCAATTGAGGATGGGACATTCTGCCATCAATGGTTTGAATGGCTGAAAAAATATAATTTAGAGCCGTCTTGCTATGGTGCGTTTCTTGAAAACCGTATTTTTGACAACAGGACGCTGACATTAAAAGAACAGATAAAGATGATGGAGAGTGACCTTCATCTGGCGTCCTTGCTCGGATTTCCGGTGATTCGCACTCTTGTCTCAACTCCGATGGATGTTATTGAGGGGAGCCTTGAGTATGCAGAGAGAGTTGGCGTAAAGATTGGCCTGGAAGTTCACGCCCCGTTTTCACTGAATTCAGAATGGGCGGAGGGATATCTCAGCATGATCCGCCGCACAGGGACAAAATGTTTTGGATTTATTCCCGATATGGGTATTTTCTGCAAGAATATACCGGATGTAGTGAGAGACAAGGCAAGGAGGCACGGGGCTTTAGAGGAATGTATCAAAATTGTCGACGATGCGTACGCAAAGAGAGTTGCGAGAGGCTTTGTCAAGATTAAATACGGCCTCAACCTTGGAAAAGCAAATATGGAATACAGAATTGCAAACGGAATGAATGAAATGATGGATGCAATTCAGGCAGCAGGCGGCGGCCCTGCCGATATGGAATATGCAGGTAATTCTTTTACTTACTCCTGGTCAGATCCCCAGGACATAATTGATAATATTGACTATATTTTTCATACTCACGCTAAATTTTACAATATGTATGAGGATTATACCGAGACGGCAGTTGCTATACCGGAAGTGGTAGAGGCCTTCAAAAAAGCCGGATATAGAGGTTATCTGAGCTCTGAGTATGAAGGCGGTGAGCACCTGAGAGACGCCATGGAAGTTGACAGCATAGAGCAGGTATGCCGTCACCAGGAAGCACTGAGAAGAGCGATTGAAGAGTGACAGAGGAGCACTGAAATTGGGAGGAATGAAATGAAGGCAAAACGTATGAAAAAGCTGAGTTATTTGTTTATTGCTGGTGCAATCCTGCTGTCTGACATTATGTGTGCCGTTGTGGCGTTTAATTATCGCGGCATCCTTTGTGGTATTGCACATTCAGGCTACAGTGCTCCCGCCAGTTCTGCATTCCTTTTAGCCATTCCATTTGGCATTGGAATTATCATATGCGCAGTCGTAGCATGTGCACTTCACAAAAAAGCACGATAATATGCATCAGCCCACAGAGTAAACCTGGTGAATTTATATAGGGCTCCATCTGATAAGGATGGGGCCTTATTTTGTGCCGCGTAGTGAACAAAACCACATTAGTCAACTAAAAGGGAATTGGAAAATTAAAATTTGAATATTAGCAAATTATGACCTCCCAACAGAGGCTACAGTGTTTTAATAAAATCCTCCAAAAGCCTTGAAAATAAAGGCTGCTATTATATAGTTCTGAGCCAGAAAAGTAAAATTGCTTAATGGTTATGGCTTACAAATTCACACAGTGAAATTAAGCAAGATTAATATTGTATTTTTTTTGCGCCGTATCTATAATTATAGAGAAATACTTTATAAAAAACATTTATGAAGACTCATTTATGTATTGCGAGGGGGTGCTGCTTTGAACATACCTAAAACAATGAAGGCGCTTGTGGCATACGGAAAGGGAGAGTATAAATTTGAGAAAGACTATCCTACTCCTGAGTGCGGACCTGATGATATTATCATCAAGACTGAGGGCTGCGGAATCTGCGCCGGAGATTTAAAGTGCATGCATGGAGCGGGAAGATTTTGGGGAGACAAAGGGAATCCGTCTTGGGTCAGGCCGCCATTTATCCCTGGCCACGAGTTTTTCGGCAGGATAGTAGATATGGGGGAAAATGTAAAAGGCTTTTCCATAGGGGAGAGAATAACTGCTGATCAGATTGTTCCATGCGGAGAGTGCCGTTTTTGCAAGACCGGCAGGTACTGGATGTGTCAGCCGCACGCTACTTTTGGATTTCAGAAAGAGAATAATGGCGGGATGGCAGAATACGTGAGGTACCCAAAGACGGCTGTTGTCCATAAGCTTCCGGACAGTATGACGCTGGAAGAGGCACTGCTTGTGGAGCCGTATTCCTGCTCAAAACACTGTGTTGACAGAGCGCAGATAACAAACGAAGATGTTGTCGTTATATCCGGTGCTGGGACGCTTGGCCTTGGCATGGTAACATATGCAAGGATGAAAAATCCAGCAAAACTGGTAGTTCTGGATTTAATCGACAACCGTCTGGACAAAGCTCTGGAGTTTGGAGCGGACGTTGCAATCAATCCATCGAAAGAGGACGCAGTTGCCAAAGTTATGGACATGACCGAGGGATACGGCTGCGACATATACATAGAGGCCACAGGACACCCATCATCTGTTATCCAGGGTATGGATATGATACGCAAACTGGGCAGATTTGTGGAGTTTTCAGTATTCGGGGAATCAACAACACTGGACTGGTCAGTTATAGGCGATGGGAAAGAGCTTGACGTATTAGGCTCTCATCTGTCGCCCTATTGCTACCCCTTTGTTATTGAGCACATAAGCTCCGGACGGCTTAAGACTGATGGGGTAGTAACAAAAATTTTTGAGCTAGAGGACTGGGAACAGGCTTTTGACTGTGCATCTGGAAAATACGGTGATTTAAAAGTCGCTTTTAAGTTTTAACGGCCTGAGCCAGAAGGAGTCGCAGAGAATGAGTGATAAGATTATTGAGGCGATTGCCGGAGGAGTAACTGCTCTGGGAATTGAACTTGGCTCTACACGTATTAAGTCAGTGCTGATAGATAAGGAACATAACATACTGGCTAATGGCGTGTATGAGTGGGAGAATTCTTTCGAGAACGGACTGTGGACGTATAAGCTGGAAGACGCCGTGGCGGGCCTTCAGGCAAGTTACGCCGATCTTGCCGCAGACGTCAGGGAAAATTACGGTGTAGAGCTTAGAAAAATTGGCGCTGTCGGCATCTCCGGTATGATGCACGGTTATTTGGCGCTTGATTCTGAGAATAGACAGCTGGCGCCTTTCCTCACATGGAGAAATACTAACACCACAAGGGCTGCAGCAGAATTAACTGAACTTTTCGATTTTAATGTACCTCTCAGATGGAGCATTTCACAGCTCTATGAGGCCATACTTGAAGGGCAGAGCCACGTGGAAAAGGTGGACTACATTACCACTCTTGCTGGATACATACACCTGCTGCTCAGCGGCAGGCGTGTGCTTGGTATAGGTGAAGCCTCCGGCATGTTCCCAATAGATTCGTCAACAGGTGAATTTGACAGCCGGATGCTGGATAAATTTGATGCCCTTATCGCAGACAGGGGCTACAGCTGGGATATACGGGATATACTCCCTGAAGTTCTTAAGGCCGGAGAACCGGCGGGATATCTCACAAAAGACGGGGCTCTGCTTTTAGACCCCAGCGGCAAATTGGAGGCAGGAGTACCTATGGCGCCGCCTGAGGGTGATGCAGGAACAGGCATGACGGCTACAAATGCTGTCAGAGTCCGTACAGGAAATGTGTCGGCAGGAACTTCGATATTCGCGATGATAGTTTTGGAGAACCGTTTGAGCCGTATATATAAGGATATTGATATAGTAACTACTCCCACCGGCTGGCCGGTGGCAATGGTACACTGCAATAACGGGACTTCAGAACTTGACGCCTGGGTGGACATTTTTGAACAGCTGCTTAGCGGCCTGGGGGCAGAAGTGCCAAAAGACAGGCTGTACACCTTCCTTTTTAATGAGAGCTTAAATGGCGAGCCGGACTGTGGCCATGTGCAGATATTTAACTATCTCTCAGGGGAGCCTGTTACAGGACTTACAGACGGCCGCCCGATGCTTATGAGAAGAGCCGACGGAGCTTTTACACTGGCCAACTTTATGCGTTCCCAGATATACTCTGTTATAGCAGCTATGACCATCGGCATGCGTATTTTAGCCGATGAAAAAGTGAAAATTGAGAGGCTTACAGGACATGGCGGATTATTTAAGACTCCAGGCGTAGCTCAGAGATACATGGCTGCCGCAGTAGGTGTCCCTATCACTGTAACTGAGACGGCAGGCGAGGGCGGACCTTACGGCATGGCGCTTTTGGCGGCATATCTGATATGGCGCGAATCTGGCGAAAGCCTTGAGGACTATTTGGAGAAGAGGGTGTTCAACGGCGCAGCCAGCAGCGTTATAAGACCAGATGAGTCGGACGTAGAGGGCTACAGAAAGTATCTGAAGGAATACGAGGAGCTTCTTCCGGTGGAGAAGCTGGCTACGGAAAAGTTTAAATAAAAGGTGGGAGAAAAGTGGGAATAATTGAAAAGATGCGCCTTGACGGGAAAGCTGCCTTTGTGACAGGCGGAGCGAGAGGAATTGGGAAGAGTGCTGCTCAGGCATTTGCACAGGCGGGCGCAGATGTGGCTATTGTCGATATGGATATCGATGAGGCCAGGAAAACGGCAGCAGAGATTTCCGGCGAGACTGGCAGAAACATTGTAGCGGTAGAGACAGACGTCACGTCGAAAGAACAGGTTGACCTGATGGTAAAAACAGTAGTTGACAAGTTCGGAAAACTCGATATCGCAATGTGCAATGCGGGAATATGCATAAATGCCCCTGCCGATGAAATGACGTATGAACAGTGGTTCAAGGTGATAAATGTAAACCTTACCGGCGTATTTCTGACAGCTCAGGCAGCCGGAAAAGTTATGCTCAAACAGGGGTACGGCTCTATTATCAATACAGCGTCGATGTCTGCCCACATTGTAAACGTACCACAGCCGCAGTGTGCTTATAACGCATCGAAAGCCGGCGTAATACAGCTGACAAAATCAATGGCAATAGAGTGGGCAAAAAAGGGCGTCAGAGTCAACTCCATAAGCCCTGGCTATATTGGCACGGACCTTACGCTGAATTCTCCAAACTTAAAACCTCTTATACAAGAGTGGAACAGAATGGCCCCAATGGGCAGATTGGGAAAACCTGAAGAACTGCAGGCAATATGTGTTTATCTGGCAAGTGATGCCAGCAGCTTTACGACAGGTTCGGATTTTGTAATTGACGGCGCTTTTACATGCTGGTGATAAAGAGAAAAGATAAAAAACGCTGGAAGCATATGCTTCCAGCGTTTTTTAAACGGTATTTGTAATTATTCGTCATGTTTTTCCTGTTCATCGCTGCTGTCATTAGAAGATGAGCCGTCTTCAACTGGCACGTTTCCCATCTTCTCATCTAGCTCGCGCTTTTTCGCGTCCTCAAGGGCATCGGCACGGATCTCATCCATTATGGGATCAGTGGAACTATCAGACGCGTTATTTGAGCCTTCTATTGAGCCACTATTATTTTCCGGAGGCAGTTGACCATCATGGTCGCACATGTAGTTAAAGTCGCTACCTGTCATGGACTCGTGCTCCAGAAGATACTCCGCCGTTTTTATAAGCATATCTCTGTGCTCATCCAACAGCTCTTCACACTTTGCCGCTGCCTCATCAAAAATACGCTTCACTTCTTCGTCAATAATAGCGGCAGTTTCCTCTGAGTAACTCTTCGTCTGGCCAAAATCGCGGCCGATAAAGATACTGTGCCCGCTGGAGTCATAAGATATAGGACCCAGTCTATCGGACATACCGTACACAGTAACCATGTTTCTGGCGATAGAAGTGGCCTGCTGTATGTCGCCAGATGCGCCGGTGGATATATCATCCATAAAGAGCTTCTCAGCAGTTCGTCCACCAAGCGCCATTACTATTTGCTCAAACATACGGCCTTTGGAGGCAAATATCTGATCTTCTTCAGGGCGGAAAAGCGTAAATCCGCCGGCGCCTTTTCTGGGAATTATAGTTATATAGTGGACCGGATCGACATTTTCAAGGTATTTTCCAGCAATTGCGTGGCCGGCCTCGTGGTACGCGGTTAGGCGCCGCTCTTTTTCGGAGACAACATGGCTCTTCTTCTCAGGGCCCATCTGGACTTTGAGAATGGCGTCGTCCACTTCTGCCATAGTTATAAAGGGCTTATTCCGACGGGCGGCCAAAAGAGCGGCCTCATTCATAAGGTTTTCCAAGTCTGCCCCAGTGAAGCCCGGAGTGCCTTTTGCGATGCTGGAAAGATCTACATTGTCCGCAAGAGACTTGCCCCTGGCGTGTATTTTAAGGATTTCCTCACGGCCTTTTACATCAGGCATTCCCACATAAATCTGCCTGTCAAATCGGCCTGGACGGAGAAGGGCGGAGTCGAGAATATCGGCTCTGTTAGTTGCTGCCATAACAATTACGCCCACATTTGCCGAAAAGCCATCCATCTCCACAAGCAGCTGGTTCAGAGTCTGCTCACGCTCATCGTGACCGCCTCCGAGACCACTGCCCCTTTGGCGGCCCACAGCGTCAATCTCATCAATGAAGATTATGGCGGGGGCCAGCTTCTTGGCCTGCTCAAAAAGATCGCGCACACGCGACGCTCCGACGCCCACGTATAATTCCACAAAGTCTGAACCGGAAATTGATAGGAACTGTACGTTTGCTTCGCCGGCAACAGCCCTGGCAAGGAGAGTCTTACCTGTTCCCGGAGGGCCTACAAGGAGGACGCCCTTAGGTATTCTGGCACCCAGAGACGTATATTTCTGAGGAGCTTTCAGAAAGTCGACAATTTCCTCCAGTTCGGCCTTCTCCTCATCAGCGCCGGCCACGTCTCTAAAGGTGACGCGACGCTTATCTTCGCTGGCCAGGTGCGTACGTGCCCTGCCAAACCTGCCGGCGCCGCTGGCGCCACCGCTGCTGGCTTTGTTCATCATCACATACCAGACGACGATCATGATGATCATTATAATTATATAAGGCAGTATTGAAATCCACCATGGGGCATCCCATGCAGGGACATATGTGTAATCAAGTATGCCGTCCTGCCACTGCTGGGTAATCAGGTCGTTCATATCGGCATAGAAGATACTTACATCGTATAATTCATGTACCACTTCTGTACTGCCGTTATATGGTTCCCTGAGAGTCATATAAACGGTGTTATCTTCAATAGCAAAATAGGATACGTTTTCCTGCACAAACTGCTGGCGCATCTGTGAATAATTGATACTGTTGTAAGTTGAGTTCTGAGCGCTTAGCAGATAGATTGTTGCTACGAGAATAATAATAATAAATATATAAAACCCGATATCCGGTTTTCGGCTAGGTTTTTTGTTCAAATATTGTCACTTCTTTCTAGCGGATATTGTTTCGCCGATATCCTTCAGGCATAAATCTCAGGTTTGAGAACGCCTATGTATGGGAGATTGCGGTAGCGTTCAGCATAGTCAAGACCATAGCCAACTATGAACTCGTCAGGACAGATAAATCCTATATAGTCGGGCACTATCTGTGAACGTCTTCTGGCAGGCTTATCTAAAAGAGCGCATATGCTGATGGATGCAGGCTCCCGCGCACTGATGTAATTTTTAAGATATGAAAGGGTAATCCCCGAATCAAGGATATCCTCAATAAGTATTATATTGCGGCCCTGCACATCGTAACTCAAATCCTTTGTAATTTTAACGGCGCCAGTGGTAGTAGTACCATTGCCATAAGAAGACACGGACATGAAGTCGATATCGCAATAAGTTTTGATGCTGCGCATCAGGTCGGCCATGAAAACAAAGGAGCCTTTTAAAACGCCTATAATAAGGGGATTCTTGTCATAGAAATCACGGGTCAGTTCAGCACCAAGTTCACAGACCCTCGTCTGGAGCTGTTCAGCAGAGAAAAAAATCCGCTCTATATCATTTTCTAACATAAATCATTTTTCTCCTCAACAATCACTTTTAATACCTTGTCGCCGGGGGACGGCATAACGCGCACGTCGCACCCTATCCCAGGTATGGCTATTGGGCCAAGATTATCGCAAATTACTGGTACAGAGAGACGCTTTAACAAAGGTATTTTCTTTTCAATAAAGAGTTTTTTTATACTTTTGCTTCCAGAATTGCTGTTTAACCGTATGCGGTCCCCAGTTCTTCTTGACCTGACTAGTATATTACCACAGATGGCGGAAGATTTGAACAGAAAAGTAGTAAAAGATTTGTGAATCTCGTACATTTCTGCTTCTTCACACCGAATAAGCATACCTGTACCTGGAACTTCGACCGTGCTGCCGATCTTTAAGGTGGTCTCAGGTATCTGCTTGTCCTCAAGGTTTGAACCAAAGAGAATATTATCATATTCTCGGCGGACAACCATCCCTGGAAGGGAGAGAGAAGCAGAGGGGCTGGCTGAAGAAGCAAGCTTAAGAACGCTGGAAACATGGCCGGAGCTTATTCCTGAACCGCATATTGAACGGATAACGCGGGAGGAGACAGGGTAGGGTAGCCGGCGCAGCAAAGAGGCGCTGACAACATTATTTTCAATGTGATTAGCAATAAAATCCTGAGCTAAAGACTCCAGGTAGCTTTCATCCATCTGTAAAAGACGGGCCATTTCCACAGAAGACTGGCTGACGCCAGAATTCATTGCACGCAGCACCGGCATAACGTGAATACGTATATTATTTCTGGAATAGGTATCGTCAGAGTTTGTTGAGTCTTCCCTGTGTGGAATAGAATTTCTGCTGTTGTAATCCTCAATTTCTGCCCTTGAAAGACACATCACCGGCCTTATGATATTGCCGCGGACGGGCGGGATGCCGCACAGCCCGCGAAGGCCGGCGCCACGCACTATCCGCAGGAGAATTGTCTCCAAATTATCATCGGCATTGTGTGCGGTTGCAATTTTCGCCCCGCCAAGCTCTTCGGCGCAGCTGTAAAAAAAACCGTATCTCATGTTTCTGCCGGCTTCCTCAATGCCAATACCTTCGCGGCGCGCTATTTCCGGTATATTTTCTGAGCCGGTAAAGAGCCTGACGCCGAGTTCCCTGCAGTAATCCTTTACAAAAGACTCGTCTGCGTCAGATTCCGCACCACGTATGTTGTGATTGAAATGAGCGGCACATAGAGAAAAACCACATTTTGTGGATAGCCTTGACAATATATGGAGAAGACACATTGAGTCTGCCCCTCCGGATACACAGGCAATAACATTACCGCCAGCAGGGAGCATATCATATTCTTGACAAAAATCAAATACTTTTTTCAGAAAAATATCCATCTATTCCTCGTGACGTCTGTCCAAAGAGGCAAAGGAAGTAAATTCCGGAAGCCATCTCAGCTCGACGGTACCGGTTTCACCACGCCTGTTTTTTAGAATTATGCACTCAGCAATATTGGGATTTTCAGATTCCTTATTGTAATAGTCATCTCTATACAAGCCAATAACAATATCGGCGTCCTGCTCGATAGCTCCGGACTCACGTAAATCTGAAAGCATAGGGCGCTTATCGCTTCTGGACTCATTTGCTCTTGACAGCTGAGAAAGACAGACAACAGGTACATTCAGCTCCTTTGCCATTATCTTCAGCATCCGGCTTATATCAGAGACGACCTGCGTCCTGTTTTCACCGCTGCGGGGGCCTCCGATACCTGCTGACTGCATCAATTGCAGATAATCAATCACTACAAGGCCAAGATCCTTGACACGCCGGCATGCTGAGTTCATATCGGCAACGCTGAGCATGGGATTGTCGTCTATGAGCATGTTCATACCGCCTATGGATACGGAAGCGGCTGCAATTCTGCGCCAGTCCTCTTCGGTCAGGTTGCCGGTCTGGAGCTTTTTACTGTCAACAAAACTCTCGCCTGACAGAAGGCGCATACAGAGCTGCTCCTTTGACATTTCCAGAGAGAAAACAACAACGGTTTTCGCTGAAGTTTTTGCCACATGAAGTGCAAGATTGAGGGCAATACTTGTTTTCCCCATGCCTGGACGGGCAGCGATAAGGATAAGGTCTGAATTATTAAGGCCCAAAATCGCGCTGTCTAAATCGTGGAGCCCCGTAGACAGGCCAGGTATCCTGTTGCCGTTCTTCGACGCCTCAGAGAGATGGGTGTAGACGTCGACAAGTACCTTTGAAACAGGCTCAAGGCCGCCTGTAGAGCGGCCCTTCCTTATGGCGTATACTTTTTGTTCTGCGGCTTCCAATATGTCGCCGGCCGTGCCGGCGCCCTCCATAGCCAAGGCGTTTATCTCGCTGCCCGCATCTGCGACAGACCTGAGAAGAGATTTGTCCTTAACTATAGCGGCATATTCCATCACATTGGCGGCAGTAGGAGTCACCTCCATGAGCTTCAGAAGGTAATCGGATATTGAATCTTTATATGTGCCGTCAATTTTCATCTGCTCAATGACGGTAACAGGATCTATGGTCATTGAGTAGTTGAACATGGAGTATATCGTATCGAAAATACTTCGGTTTGAATCGATATAGAAATCGTCAGGGCGCAAGGTACCTACAACTTCAGCTATGCAGCGGGAATCGATAAGCATTGAGCCCAATACCGACTGTTCGGCCTCTATACTGTGAGGCATTTGCTTTGAAGTGAGCTCATCCATAATGGAACGCTCCTTTCCGGAAAAGGAAAAATAGCATTTTTAAGTTCACTTAGATTCTGCGATAATCACATGGATAGTTCCGCTTACCTCATAACCCAACTTGCATTTGACCTCAAACGTGCCGAAAGATTTTATCGGGTCGGATATAACAATCCGGTTCTTTTCAATTGATATTCCGCACTGAGCCTCCAGAGCGTCCGATATCTCCTTAGCTGTGACTGACCCAAAGAGCTTGCCGTTTTCTCCAGCTTTAGCGGAGATCTTTACTATACAGCTCTCTAATTTGGCTGCGTTTGCAATTGCGTTGGCTTTCTCTTCCTCCATCTGTTTAAGACGGGCTTTTTCCTTCTGCTTCATTGTGTTTATGTTGTCTGCTGTTGCAGGTATTGCCAGCTTTCTGGGGAACAGGAAATTGCGTGCGTACCCGTCAGATACATCGACCATTTGGCCCTTTTTTCCGTGATCTCTCACGTCCTGCTGAAGAATTACTTTCATATTTCTTACCGTCCTTTCACAGGGTTCTTCATCTAATCGTCAGATATTGAGTTATCTTCGAGATAACTGTCGATTGCAATTAAAAGGTCCTGAACAACTTCTTTTTGAGTTTTGCCGGATATCTGTGCGCCGGCAGTTGATTTGTTTCCGCCTCCGCCCAGCTTTTCAACGATAAACTGCACGTTGATATCGCCCAGGCTCCTGGCAGAGATATTTATGCTGTTTTGAAATGGGAAAACTACGAATGACGCCTGTATTCCCGATATATTCAGAAGCTCATCGGCGGCCTGAGCAGCTATCACCCTTGTCTCAGCGTAATCAGGGGCGGCAATTGCAATGCCAGCTTTGTATATTTTCGCCTTTTGAACTATAGAATATCTGGCAATGGCGGAACTCAGGTCAGACTGGAGAAGGTGCTTTACCTCCGTCGTATCGGCTCCGGCGCGGCGCAGAAATGCAGCTGCGTCAAATGTCCTGCCGCCGGTTCTCATTGTGAAATTCTTGGTGTCCATCATCATTCCGGACATGAGAGCCTCTGCCTCATATCTCAGTATATCTGACTGCTCGACCATATACTGTAAAAGTTCAGTGACAAGCTCACAGGCAGAAGAGGCATACGGTTCATGGAAGGAGAGAGCGGCATTTTGAATGTAGGTAGCCGCTCTCCGGTGGTGGTCGATAACTGCCACCCTGTTGCAGCTCATTAGCAGGGACTCTGACTCAACCTGTTCAGGCCTATTGGTATCTACAACTATTAGAAGGGTTGAGCCGTTGGCGTTCAACAGGGCGTCCTGGGGGGATATAAAAGTATCCTGGTATTCAGGCAACGTCAGCATCCTGTCAATAAGCTGCTTTGAAACGTTAGAGTCCATGTCTATAACGATATTTGCAGACTTTTTAAGTGAACGGGCGGCGCAGCACAATCCAATGGCAGCGCCGACACTGTCAAGATCTGCATATTTATGGCCCATTATATAGATTGAAGAGGCGTCCCGCATAAGTTCAGAGAGGGAACTGGCCATGACGCGGGATTTGACCTTGGTCCGCTTTTCAGTCTGGGATGTCTTGCCTCCGTAAAACTCAAAATTGTATCTGTTCTTAATAACCGCCTGGTCTCCGCCGCGGGAGAGGGCCATCTCCAAAGCAAGAGAGGCAAATTGATAGCTTTCATTTATGTTTTTGCCGTCTTTGCCTATGCCTATGCTTATTGTTGGATGCATTCCCTTAGGGGTGGAGAGTTCTCTGACAGTATCGAGGATAGAGAATTTATCGTCGATAAATTCCTGCAGATACCGTTCTTCAAATATGAATATATATCTGTCTCTGTCATATCTGTTTATATAGCCGCCGCGATTGCCGCTCCAATTTGTGACGCGCTCGTCGATGTTGGAGACGATAAGAGATTTATCTTTTTCTGCCAGACCATTTATAAATTCATCGTAGTTGTCAATCATTACGATGGTGAAAATGAGCCGCGAATTTGAAAATTCCTCTTTTATCTGGGCGTAGTCAGTTTCGTCAACCCAGTAAGTGGTGGCAACGTAATTTTTTACGCCAGGTGCGTTGCTGCCGCGGACAAGACTGCCGAACACCCTGTATTTTCTGCCGCCAAGGGGAACAAGATCCGGATATTCGTTTTTGCCCTCCATTAACCATCTGGCAGAAAAACCTGGGATTATTTCGGAGATGTTTATTGTAAAAGCGTGTTCGCGCTCACCTGTTATGGCCAGGAACCCCTCGTTGGCGTATATGATTTCATTTTCCTCCAGGCCGAATATGACCATTGGCAGAGGAAAGTTCTGAAGTGTATTTTTTGTGGCTGAATCTATATTTGAAGTGACCGACTCAATATATTTGAGCACATCACGACTGCGCCTCCTGCCTACAATGCGGGAATACAGAAGCACTAAAATAATGACCACGGCTTCTCCAAGAGCCAACTGCCAAGAGTATTCTCCAAGAAAGAAAGTAACAATTGAAAACAGTATGAGGAGGATAAAGAAAAGGCGTGTATTCGGCTCGAGTAAATGCTTGAGTTTCCTGTTCGTAGCAATCCCTCCCCAATTGAAAACAGATTAATAAATAAGATTATATAAGATTATAGCAAAATTGTTAGCTGTTAACAACAGAAATTAGGACTAATAAAATAATTTTTTATCGGTTAGGAAAGAATAAGATAGCCGCTTTAGCAGGCGGACAGGATAAAAACAGGGGGAAATGTAAGATGAAGGCGATAGTAATGGCAGGCGGAGAAGGTACGAGACTGAGACCGGTTACCAGCGGACGCCCAAAGCCAATGGTCGAATTACTTGGCAAGCCCGTACTTTCGTATACCGTTGAGCTTTTGAAGAAGTTCGGAATAGACGATATCTGCTTCACCTTAAAATATCTGCCCAAAACAATACAGGACTATTTTGGAGACGGAAGCAGCTTTGGGGTGAAGATAGTTAGCCGGATAGAAGAGACGCCAATGGGGACGGCCGGCGGCGTAAGGGCCTGCCGTGATTTTATTGGCGATGAGGATGTACTGGTCATGTCCGGCGATGCAGTGTGCGACTTCAATTTGGCCGCTTGTATGGATTTCCATAGGGAACACGGCGCTGATGCAACCATGGTGCTTTATGAGCATCCGGAGCCCACTGAATACGGGCTTGTTGTCACAGACAAGGAGGGCCGGATTAAGAATTTTGTGGAGAAGCCGCGCTGGGACATGGTTATGACAAACCTCATTAACACGGGGATATATATACTCTCGCCGGAGACGGTGGAAATGATACCTGAGGGAAAACAATATGATTTTGGCAAGGATCTGTTTCCGAGAATGCTGCGGGAGGGAAAAAACTTATGGGGTGTGAGCGCCGATGGGTACTGGTGTGACATCGGATCTCCAGAGGCCTACAGGCAGTGCTGCCTGGATGTAGCGGCAGGGAGGACAGAACTCAAAGTAGATGCCGAAGAGTGTTCTGACGGAGTTTGGGTTCAGGGGGAGGCTCCAAAAGGCGTGAAACTTGTTCCGCCCGTGTATATAGGTTCGGATTGTTCAATAGCGTCTGGCTCCATCCTGGGGCCTGACACTGTAATTTCAGGAGGAAGCGCAGTTATGCGCGGCGCAAAGATAACTGGAAGCGTCATAAACGGCTCTGTCATTTCTGAGAATACGGCAATTAAAAATGCGGTTATTGGCAGAGGAGCCGCTATTGGGGAGTACTCTGAGATTGGCGATGGCTGCGTTATAGGAGATTACGCCCAGATAGGCAGTAGAACCTTAGTAGAACCTGGGGTAAGGGTGTGGTCAGGCAGGATAGTGCCTGATGGGAGCATTATTAAAAACAGTATTGTCGGTCAGGTGCAGCGGGAAAAGCCAAATTTGGGATCTGGGGAACTGCGGGGCGAATTTGTATCTTCGATAACACCTGAGCTGGCTATGGCATTTGGAGGTGTACTGGGCAGCTTGGGAAGAACTGGGGCCTCCTGGTGCGGCGGAGAGGCCGCCAGACTCATGGCGGCAGCCCTAGGATGTGGCGTCACAGGCGCAGGGGCAGAATTTTACGAATTGGACTGCAGTTTTGAGGCTGAACTGGCATGCGCGTCAAAAGAGTTTGCGCTCAACTCCGCTGTCTTTATACGTCAGGACAGAACCAGAATTGCAATGAGCTTTTTCGGAGAAGACGGACTTGAACTTGACGGACAGCTTTTGAGGAAATTGGAGTCGGCGGCAACCGGCGAATACCCGAGAACAAACGGCCTCTCCGTGGGAGGATTGTACAGAATATCAGGAGCCGACAGGGCATACCTGGCAAATATTTCTGAAACCATCAGGGAATATGGTATTAAAAAGTTTGACGGCAATATGAGAATATCAGTGACGGGAAACGGCGCTGAAAACAGGACATTGCGCAGGGCGCTGGATTCCATTGGCGTTTTTGTCACAGAAAAGAGAAGCGGCCTGCCTGCTTTTTCAGTTTGCCAAGGCGGCATGAACCTTAAGGCTTGGGACGAAGAGGGCAGAGAACTTACTCCGGACAAGACGCTGGCTGTAACTGCAGCCGCGGCCATGCGGCTGGGTGAGAAGCAGTTGGCAGCGGGATGCGATGCACCTGCGGCGGTGGAACAGATGGCGCTGAAGTATGGTATTCAGGTGCTCAGAGTGTCAAGGGATCCGGATGCTAACCGGCTGCTCAGCAAACAGGCTTTTATGCGCGACGGTATATTTGCGGCTGTAATTATATCGTGCGTGTTGCTGAAGGAAAAAATCAGGCTGCTGGAACTTTGTAATGAGGTTCCGCGCTTTGCAACGGTGAGAAGGCAGGTGGATGTGGCATGCTCAAGGGCAAAAGCAATGCGTATGCTGGCCGCTGGCCATGCGGAGATGTCTGCAGAGTTTGCCAGAGGCTTAAGTATGGAAACCGATAGAGGGAGAACAAGAATTGCTCCCAGCAGGGATGGAAGAGCCCTGATTATAAGCGGAGAGGCGCAGACAGAAGAGATAGCAGGGGAACTCTGCGGCGATATTGAACGGCTGGTACGGGAGATTAAAGACTGACCACAGGCTTGCC
>CALXCS010000010.1 GCA_944386875.1 uncultured Oscillospiraceae bacterium | reverse complement strand
AGATATTTACATCATTTATTTTTCTTTCCTCAGTAGTAGTAAAATCGTAGTACCCCACCGCTCCTATTGCCCCGATTTGCCGCAATTCAGCCGACAAAGCCCGCCAAGAGACTCCTACTCTGACTCCCCCCATGGAAGATGGCCATGTATTTGACCTGGGCTGCAGGAAAGTGGAAGTAATCCACACTCCAGGGCACACAGCTGGTGAAGTTGTTTTTTTAGACCCATACAGCAGGATCCTTTTCTCCGGAGACGCCTGTAATATAAATCTTGGGATAAGGGCAACAAGTATAAACACCGCTCTTGCCGGATTATTAAAAGTAAAAGCCAGGCAGCAGGAGTTTGACAGGAACTTTAACAGTCATATTGGTTACGGCAGTAGTACCATTAACAAGAGTATGCCCGTAGAAGTTCTAGACGAATGCCTGTATATAATGAGGGGTATTATAAACGGAACTGCTCAAGTTCAAAATAGGCCCTCTCCTTTCCGTCCTGATTCTCCGCCAATAACATTTGTTAAATACGGAAGCACCTTAATATCTTTTGATCCTAATCGGGTTATCGATCCAGGCGAATCGCCTGCAGAGTAAAACTCTAGGGCAAAAATTGGACAAGTAGGGCCATAAATCACGGCCCTACTTGTCCAATGCTGTATTTACATGCAGTCACTAATTTCATCGAATTCCATTGTAAAAACGACTTATATCACGGGAGTTTTTCCTAAAAAACTCATTCTGACCTCAAACGACAAGAAAAGGCCTGTTCATAGGAACCAGGCCTTTTCCCACTATTTTCCGCATATATGAAAGAACTCATACAATAATGCTCAAACACCTCATGGTCTCTTGTACCAACAGCAATTTTTCGCCTTCTTGCCACTTCCGCACGGGCATGGGTCGTTTCGTCCAACACCTTCCCACCTTGCCCGTTCTTCAGCTCGGAATTCCTCCATAATTTCCTTGGACTTTTTGCCACTTCTTTGTAAAGACAGCAGCTTTCTAAGCTTTGGTACACTGTGAGAAAAAAACTTCTCAAGGCCGGAACACAAATAATATTGTCCCGGCTCTCCGTCTTTCGAGAGCGAGTATCTGTCCTTAAGACAGCCTCCTCCGCACATAGGGAGCCATCTGCATTCGCGGCATTGTGATGTTAGCTTTTCTCTTTTACTCTTCCCAAATTCTATCTGTTCCGGAAGGTTAACAAGTTCACCCAGCCTATCTGATGACAAATTTCCCAGCAGATGTTCCTTATCAACAAAATGGTCACAGGAGTACACACTACCGTCTTTCTCCACTATAAGTACTCGGCCGCACTCAGGAGCCATCCAGCAGAGTCCCGGAGAAGCACCTTTTAAAACAGATATAGTTTCTGCAAAAAGCTGAATTTGTGTACGTTCCAGGTCATTCATGAGCCACTGGTCAAAAACATCACACAGGAACGTGCCATATCTCTCCGGCGTTACAGAATCTTCTGTTACAGTGCCATCATCTTTCCATCGGACAATCGGTATAAACTGCATCCATCCTGTATTCAGATCGCGAAGCCCGCGGTAAACTTCCAGCGGCCTTTCGGCTGCGTCAGAGGTTACCGTACACAAGAGATCCGGCCGTACACCATTTTTCAAAAGTCTATCTGCTGCAGCAGCAACTCTGTCATATGTACCTCTGCCGGCAGCATCAAATCTGTACTTATCGTGGACAAGCCTAGAACCGTCTATGCTTAGTCCCACATCAAAATGATTTTCTGCCAGGAATGTACACCACTCATCATTGAGCAGCAGCCCGTTAGTTTGTAAATTGTTCCAGCACTCCCATCCATCTGGCAAATACTTTTCCTGCAGCCGAATAACTAGTTTAAAAAAGTCTATCCCAGCTAAAGTAGGCTCGCCTCCGTGCCATGTAAACGGCACAACAGGTCCCGTACTGTCCTCTATATATTGGCATATAAACTTTTCCAGAAGATCTTGAGGCATGGTCCTGCGTTCCGGAGTCAAGCTTAGGCTGTCTGTTCCCAGATAGTAGCAGTAACTGCAGCGCATATTACATATCGAGCCTACGGGCTTTGCCATCACAGTAAAAGCCCTTTTTACCTCAACGCCCATGAAACTCCCTTCCTGAACTTGTGTCCAGCCTTTACTCTTTCAAGTACTTTTCAAAAAATGCAAAAGCTTTTTCCCATGAATCCATAGCTTGCGGCTGTCTGTACATGGCATTGTGATAATACCAAATTCCATGCCCCGCCCCGTCATACCTGTGGAACTCGTAATCCTTGCCGAGTTTTTTCAGCTCCTCTTCAAGATTATTTACTTCCTCCGGCGTAGGATGGGCGTCGTCATTTCCGAAAATTCCAAGCAGTGGGCAGCTTAAATCCTTCGCAAAATCTATTGCCGCATATTTCTTGCCGTCAAGAGCGGTCTTTTCATCATATATTCCGCCGCCCCAACAATCAATCGCGGCATCAAATGAATCCAATTTGCACCCTGCCATAAAGGCGTGACGGCCACCGGAGCACATGCCGATAACTCCTACTCGTCCGTTGGAATACGCCTGATCCTTTAAATATTCTGCGGCGCCCTCGCAATCACCCATAACGCTCTCATCAGGAACTCCGCCTGCTTCGCGAGCTTTAGCAGAAACCTCTTCGGGCTTACCGTGACCTACTCGGCAGTATATGTCAGGGCACATTACCGCATATCCATGCTGTGTAAAGCGTCTTGCAGCCTCCCTGCAAAACTCATCCCATCCCGGCATATGGGGAATAAGGACTATCCCTGGGAAAGGGCCCTCGCCAAGAGGTCTTGAATAATATGCGTGAATACTGTCTCCATTATACCCACGGATAGTAACGGTCTCAGCTATCATTCCCTCATAGTTTCCTGTCTGAATGTCATTCCACATATAAACGCTGCCTCCTTTAGTCAAATCATAACCTTTTTAATAGATTTAAGGTCATATACATGTTTATTTTACCATTTCTTTTTCAGCTTGTAAATCAAAACACTAAAAAAACAGAAATGAAATCATCCTTTTGTTACCAGGTTTAAACTGTTTTTCATCATTTGCCCCTCGTATATTACCATCGCACCGGCTACCCGCCGTACATTACATTAAAGCAGATTAACCGCTGTCAACGATACGGCAAATGCCGCAACAGGTATTATGCTTCCAATAATGAGTTCTACAGCAGTGTGCCTTTTCATTCTCACGCTGGAAACAAAAGCCAGTGCATAGACGGCTAGTCCAAGCAGTGCCCAAGGGCTTATATAATATACAGCCACGGCTATAGGCCCCATTACACCGCAAGCATGCCCACTTGCCTTTATATGTGTTAATTTGCTAAACAGTGCAACAGCTATGCCAGATATAAGGTACGTCAGATATATAGCCATCAGTATATCCGGAACACAGCAAATAGCGGCGTATATGATCCCGCAGATGTACCCTATTAGCGCTGTAATTATGGCAAGCTTTCTCTGCGCTTCCCTACCTCCATTTTTAAACCCCGGTATAAAGGGCTGCAACGGATACCCCGCCACAGGAAGTACCACCAAGAAGAATATTGATAAGGCAAGCTGCCCGCCTGTTACTCCGTTTTCCGGAGCTGCAAAGTATATCGCTAGAAGAAGCGCCAGCGCAATTACAGGGGCAATTGTTATAATCCGAATAAATTTATCATACCTATCTATCAGCTTGCTCAATTTTATCACCCTAAATATCGCGTTTTATTAGAATGCGCAGCGCTTCAATGGCCGTTTTTATCGCTGATGCAGTCTCATGGCAGTCCTCTTCAAATAATCCGGCGGCCTTTCTTTCCTGATTCCAGATAACTGATAAAACTGTACCGCAACGTACATTCAAAGCTGATGCGACAGTATACAATGCAGCAGATTCCATTTCGCTGGCAAGCACGCCCAGTCTTTTCCACGCCTCCCATTTTTCCAAAAGCTCATAGCTCACCGGCATACGTTCAGGAGAATGTTGACCATAGAAAGAATCTTTGCACTGGACAACACCTGCGTGCCATCTATAGCCAAGCGCAGATGCCCCTTCTACAAGTGCCGAAATAACCCCATAGTCTGCCACTGCTGGGAATTCTATGGGGGCATATTCACGGCTTGTACCCTCCATACGTACAGCGCCGGTGGCAATTACGCAGTCTCCACTCATGACTTTCATATTTATCCCACCGCATGTGCCGACACGTATAAAGGTGTCCGCTCCTATGGCTGCAAGTTCCTCCATGGCAATCGATGCGGACGGCCCTCCGATTCCCGTGGAAACCACAGAAACTCTGACGTTCTCCAATAGCCCTGTGTAAGTGGTAAATTCTCTGTTTTGTGAAATAAGTTCAGGCGATTCCAAATATTCCGCTATTTTTGCACATCTCCCAGGGTCTCCTGGGAGAATACAGTATCGCCCTACATCTCCAGTTTTGCATTGGATATGGTATTGTACATTTCCACTCCCGCCCATTTTTCCACACCCTTTCATAAATATGATCTTATTTATTATTCATAATTTTAATATATTTTTCTTTTATTTACAATAATACAAATAAATATAATATTTGAACTTGTTAATCCATATTGAATCTTTAAAAGTTGTGTAACCTATTGTTGTTGCCATTTTTTATTTTTTGTATTAAAATGGGGAAAAAGATGTAAACTGGAGGTGAATACTATGAAAAAAGTACTCCTCTCTTTACTAAACGCAGCTATCGGCGCCGCTATAGGAATACTCATTTTTGTGCTCATTACCGGCACTGGTGCAAACGGTAGCAGCACAAAATATATGGTTAATGAAGCAGGTACTATTAGCAGCGACTCTCTGGCTCAACTGGCTTTTCAAGTTGCAAGCACTATAAAATCGGGCGATTATGACAAATTATCTGACTTTGTGCATCCCGATTATGGTATTGTCTTCTCTCCATATGCAACAGTAAGTTTATCTTCAAATAGATGGTTTACCGCAGATCAGGTAGCCGATTTCGACAAAAACAGCGAGCAGTATGTTTGGGGGCTCACTAACGACGACGGAGAGCCTATGCAGATGAGTGTCTCAGATTATTTTTCCAGATATGTCTTTAATTACGACTACACTTTAGCCCCTTTAGTCGGTATAAATTATATTGTCAGAAGCGGCAACTCTGTGGAAAATATAATGGATGCTTTTCCAGGATCGCAGTTTGTTGACCTTTGTTATCCCGGTTCTTCCGAATCCGAAAACCAAGACTGGTCAACACTTAGGCTTGTCTTTGAAAATTATAATGGTCAGCTCATGCTTACTGCCATTATACATAGCGAATATACCATTTAATTAAACACATATTTTGGCAAAAAGCCGTTGAGCCTTGATGTCTTATTGTTATTTCTCATGTATTAAATTGTTCCTTCCTGTAGATAATAGCACAGTACAAAGAAAAGGGGCATTGCCCTGGTTTTTGGAGGGAATATGAAAAAAGTAATGTATATCGCGTTAGCTCTTGTCTGCGCGTTATCCCTTACAGCCTGCAGGGATTCTGGTGCGGACAGAGATGATCACACCACAGGCGGCGTTATTGAGGATGAAAAGGATAAGCTTGAGGACAAACTTGATAACGACAGCGGCAAGGTAGAAGATTCCGGCGACGGCCAAGGGTTAATAACTGACCATGACGGTTCAATTGACATGGGCAACAGTAAAAATGACCTTGACAAAAATAAAGGTAGCAACAGCAGCAATAATATGCACCGCAACAATGTTCCTCGAAAGGTTAAATGAACATGACGCTGGCCCGCGATACTGCGGGCCAGCGTCATGTTTACTGTGGCTATTTCACCAATAGCTCAAGAAATCTTTATTATCTTCTTCACTCTCTTGTAGAGCAGCATTGTAACTGCAGAAACTGCAACCGCTTTTATTAAATTAAATGGTACAACAGCGAACAACACCAAAGTCATCACGCTGTTTATTGAAGAGTTAACTTCTGTTCCCATCCCTATAATCGTCTCCAGAGGTATTCCGTAGAGTTTTGCAAAAGCCGGAATGAGATACAGAACATTAAACAGGCTTCCAAAAACGGTTAGCACCAGTCCCCCTATTGCAAGACTTATTATAGCGCCTTTTTTTGTTTTAAACTTGTGATAAATAATTGAAGCCGGCAAAACCATAGAGCACCCGACCACAAAGTTAGCAAAGTCTCCCACAAATGCTGTAGAAGTTCCCTTAATGAGAAGTTTGACAATAACTTTAACAAGTTCGCAGATTACGCCTGACACAGGTCCTAAGCTGAATGCACATATCATAACTGGTATTTCGCTCAAATCAAGCTGATAAAAGGACGGAGCAAAAAAAAGCGGTATCTCCAACGTCATAAGTATACCGGCCAATGCTGCAAACATCCCTATATATGCCACGCTTTTTGCCGCCGGCTGTTTTTTTACACCGCCTATGATCCATTTCTCAGCCGCAATCGCCACAAGTATTAATCCCGCAAATACAGCGAGGCTTACACCTACAAATTCGAGATTTTCCCTTAACGTTTCAAGCATTTTGTATCCCTCCAAAAATAAAACGCCTTGACCTAGCCGTTCAAGACGTTACATGGAAATGCGCGCAAAAACATGAAGGAAAACCTTCCGCATGTGTACATCTTCTCCCATCCAGACTATAACTGTCGGTCTTGGAATCTCACCAAATCCTGACTCCGCAAAAGAGTCCTGCGCCGAAGCGCTCGCGGACTATACCGCCGATCGGGAATTTCACCCTGCCCTGAAGACGACCATATCAAGTTTTATAAATTACGTGATGATTATAGTACCTTGTTCAATTATTTGCAATAGTTTTTTAGTGACAGTAAGATTACACTGTTGTATTATTAATAGTAGAAATATTTTTATTTGTCTTCATCAATATTGGAGTTGATTCAATGGCACCTCATTTTTCAGTTAATTTGTCATGTTGTTTTACTGGGCCCAGGCCAGAAAAGCTACCCTGGAGTTACAATGAACATGACAGTCGCTGTATTTCACTTAAAAACAGAATTTCAGACACAATTGAAGCCGTATACAATTCCGGAATACGGCACTTTATCTGCGGGATGGCCAAAGGCTGCGATATGTATTTCGCAGAAGCGGTTATCGCACTACGTGATGATCTTCCAGGTATAACGCTGGAAGCGGCAATTCCGTGTGATACCCAATCTTCAGCCTGGAGTCCCAATTTAAAGGCCCGATACAACTATATCGTCCATCAGTGCGATACAGAAACCATACTTCAGCATGAGTACACATCTGACTGTATGCTGCTCAGAAACATGTATATGGTAAATAACTCTTCTTTACTTATAGCCGTGTACGGAGGGACCGGAGGCGGTACTCTTCATACGATTAATTATGCAATAAAGCAAGGCATCAATGTTATACAGCTAAAACCGTAAATAATTACTCTCTGCAGCAGTTCAAGTTAGGTCTACCGTTTATTTGCATACTGGAGAATACCCATTTTAAATATGTCTTCTCCAAGCGTATCTATTCCAACCGTCAGCGGTATTTTCTCCACTTTAAGGCGCTTAATTGATTCGCATCCCAACTCTCGAAAAGCTATTTCCTCCATTGTCACAATATGTTTTGCAATAAGAGCGCCTGCTCCTCCGACTGCACAGAGGTAGACAGCTTGGTTCCTAACAATTGCGTCAATGACTTCCTGGCTGCGGACGCCTTTTCCAATCATGCCCGCCAGGCCCAAATCCAGCAGCCGCGGGGTAAACTTATCCATCCGTCCGGATGTAGTCGGTCCACAAGCTCCGGCCGCCATTCCATTCTTTCCAGGCGTAGGGCCTGCATAATAAATAACGGCATCCTTTATTTCAAACGGCAGCGGATCTCCTGCGTCCAGCAGTCTAAATAGCGCCATATGGGCCTGGTCTCTTGAAGTATATATGTCGCCTGTAAGGAGAACCCTGTCCCCTGCCCTCATATCAGGCGCGGCTTTTCTCAATTCACATACATTTATGTCAAACATCTGTTGCATTTTCTGCCTCCTCGCTTACATCATCATCTGAATCCACGTCATCATAGATGCTATCATAAAGCTCTTTGAGCCGTAATCCCACAGATGCCATTGAGTCAACCAAACCTCCAAGCAGCACTCCCATGTCTGTCAACTCGCCTTGTATCTGTG
>CALXCS010000009.1 GCA_944386875.1 uncultured Oscillospiraceae bacterium | reverse complement strand
AACACCCGGGATCTGCCCCCAGAGAAGGACATACGGCTGGGGACCATTGACGCCTGGCTTATATATACGCTGACAAAAGGCGGGAGCTTTATGACCGACTACTCCAACGCCTCAAGGACGCAGCTCTTTAACATACATGACCTTAAGTGGGATACTCTGATGTGCGGTATTTTCAAAATACCTGTGGAGTGCCTTCCCCAGGTTATAGACAGCGATGGGCTCTTCGGCATGACGGACCTTGACGGGCTGCTGGATAAGCCCGTGCCGATACACGGCGCCGCCGGCGATTCCCACGCGGCGCTTTTCGCCCAGGGGTGCCATAAACCCGGCATGATAAAGGCCACTTACGGCACCGGTTCCTCGGTTATGATGAACACTGGGGACGTCTGCGTTAAAAGCGGACACGGGCTTGTCACCTCCCTGGCCTGGGGAGTTGACGGACGTGTGGATTATGTGCTGGAGGGCAACATAAACTACACCGGCGCCGTGATATCCTGGCTTCGGGACGATGTGGAGCTGATAGACAGCCCCAGTGAGACGGAGGCCCTGGCCCTGGAGGCAAACCCCGAGGACAGCACTGTGCTGGTGCCGGCCTTCTCCGGCCTTTCTGCCCCATACTGGGTTGACAACGCCAGGGCGATGCTGTGGGGTATGACCAGGACAACAGGCAAAAAAGAGATAGCAAAGGCCGCCCTGGAGAGCATAGCGCTGCAGATAAACGCCGTGTTTTCCGCCATGGAGAAGGACAGCGGACAGAAAATATTGGAGCTGCGGGCCGACGGCGGAGCCACCTCGAATAGATTCCTGATGCAGGCCCAGAGTGACTTTTCAGACGTCACCGTGGCTGTCTCGCCGGTGCAGGAGCTCTCTGCTCTGGGAGCGGCATATATGGCGGGATTGGGCGCCGGCGTGTACGACATGGAGGACATATTCCGCCAGCGTGAAATGGTAAGGTTCTCCCCCAAGACAGACCCGGAGAAACGCCGCCGGAAGCTGGAGGACTGGGACAGGGCCGTGGCTGCGGCGTCAGCCTGCTGAGCCCTGGGATATGTAAAGAAGATTATGGGGAAGACATACGGCATTTCCCGTGATTCGGCCTATAAAGCCGGCGCCTTTAAAAGGCGCCGGCTTTCGCCATGTATGACACGCTTTTATTTTTCGGGTATATTTGCTATAATATTGTCACTGCAATTTACCGGGAGGAGAGGCTGTATTGGACAAGTTTGTGCTGAAGTCCCCATATAAGCCCACAGGGGACCAGCCGGAGGCCATTGAGACGCTGGTGCGGGGCCTGGAGATGGGAATAGACGAGCAGGTGCTGCTGGGCGCCACGGGTTCCGGAAAGACATTCACCATGGCAAACGTCATAGCACGCATGAACAGGCCCACGCTTGTGCTGGCCCATAACAAGACCCTGGCGGCGCAGCTGTGCGCCGAATTTAAAGAATTTTTCCCAGATAACGCCGTGGAGTATTTTGTCTCCTACTACGACTACTACCAGCCGGAGGCGTATATACCCCACACGGATACGTATATAGAGAAGGACTCCGCCACCAATGATGAGATAGACAGGCTGCGCTTAGCTGCCACGGCTTCGCTGCTGGAGCGGCGGGACGTCATTGTGGTGGCGTCTGTAAGCTGCATATACGGCCTGGGCGAGCCGGAGGACTTTGAAAAGATGATGGTCTCGCTGCGGGTGGGGATGGAGATACCCAGGGACGAACTGTTGAAAAAATTGGTGGACATACGCTACGAGAGAAACGACGTGGCCTTTGAGCGCAACCACTTCCGCGTCCGCGGGGACACTGTGGATATCTTTCCCGCCTATTGGAAGGACACTGCCCTGAGGGTCGAGTTCTTCGGCGATGAGATAGACAGGATAACCGAGGTAAACGCCTTAACCGGCGCGCCGGTAAGGAACATAAAGAACATACCCATATGGCCCGCCACCCACTATGTGACGCCCAGGGAGAAGATGGACAGGGCGATACAGGACATCTTAAAGGAGATGGACGAGCGGGTGGCCTGGTTTCGGGAGCACGACAAGCTCATTGAAGCCCAGAGGATATACCAGCGGACCATGTATGATGTGGAGATGATGCAAGAACTGGGGTACTGTTCGGGGATAGAGAATTACTCCAGGGTGATAGCCGACAGGGCGCCGGGCTCCGCGCCCATGACGCTTTTGGACTACTTCCCAAAGGACTTTATACTGTTTGTGGACGAGAGCCACGTGACGCTGCCCCAGGTGAGGGCCATGTACAGAGGCGACAGGGCCAGGAAAGAATCCCTGGTGGAGTACGGCTTCAGGCTGCCCTCAGCCTTTGACAACAGGCCCCTTAAATTTGAGGAATTTAACGAGAGGATAAACCAGGCCGTTTATGTCTCCGCCACACCAGGACAGTACGAGCGTGAGCGGGCGGGGCAGATAGCCGAGCAGATAATAAGGCCCACCGGACTTTTGGACCCTGTGGTGGAGGTGCGTCCGGTGGAGGGGCAGATAGACGACCTTATAGGCGAGATAAACGCCAGGGCGGAAAAGAGCGAGCGGACGCTGGTCACAACTCTCACGAAGCGCATGGCGGAGGACCTGACGGCCTACTTAACCCGCGCCGGCATAAAGGTCAGGTACATGCACCACGACATAGACACCATTGAGCGTATGGAGATAATCCGCGACCTGCGGTTAGGCAAATTTGACGTGCTGGTGGGGATAAACCTTTTGAGAGAGGGGCTTGACCTGCCGGAGGTGAGCCTTGTGGCCATACTGGATGCCGATAAGGAGGGCTTTTTGCGTTCTGAGACGTCCCTTATCCAGACTATAGGCCGTGCCGCCAGAAATTCCCAGGGACGGGTTATCATGTACGCCGATATGATCACCCCGTCCATGCGGGCGGCAATGGACGAGACGGAGCGACGTAGGAAAAAGCAGGACGACTACAACAAGGCCCACGGCATTGTCCCCAAGACTATTGTGAAGGACGTGCGGGACGTTATTGACCTGTCAGACAAGTCCCAGTCGGGGATCACCACAAAAGACGGGAAGTACCTCACCCACCGCCAGCGGGAAGAGGAGATCGCCAAACTGGAGCGTGAGATGCGTAAGGCGTCCCAGATGCTGGAGTTTGAATATGCCGCTGTGCTCAGGGACAGGATTATAGAGCTGCGGGGCGAGAAGGACAAGAGCAAAAAATAGGCCGCGGTTCACTGCCTTTAAATCGCAACAAACGGGGAGCCGGAGCATAAAATATCCCAAAGGGGGCTCTCAAATGGAACTTGCTGCGGATATAGTGATAGCTGTTGTGGTGTGTATCGCGGTTGCGGCGGTGATACTGTCCCTTAAGGGGCTGCTGCTGACGCCGGTCCGGCGGCGGGAGAACGCGGACGTGTTTGCCGTGATATGCGCCAGGGGCGACGCCCAGGGACTGGAACAGGCGGTGAAGGGCCTCACCTGGCTGAAGGACTCAGGTAAGGCCGAAATAGGACTTATAATTGCGGATGACGGAATGAATCTGGAGGCCAGGCGGCGTGCTGAACTGCTGGCCGAGAAGAGCGGTGCCGTAGTATGCGCTGCGGACCGCATTTGCGAGGTGACTGAGGAAGAGCGATGGAGGGAAGAGAGCTAGATACAATTGAGGGCATCGTCCAGGCGGTTGTGTTCCAGAACCAGGAAAACGGCTACACGGTGCTGAAACTCAGGACTGGAGACGACACCGTGACTGCCGTGGGCTGCCTGCCTGGAACGGCTCCGGGCGAGAGGCTGACTCTTGAAGGTTGCTGGACTTCCCATCAATCCTATGGCCAACAGTTTAAAGCGGAGCGATTCCAGCGCCAGGAGCCGGAGGGCGTACACGCCATATACGAGTACTTGGCTTCAAGGACGATACGGGGCATTGGCGCCAGAACCGCACGGCTTATGGTGTCGAAGTTCGGGGACCAGACCCTTGAAGTGCTGGAGAATTCCCCTGAGGAATTGGCTAAAATCAAGGGGATAACACTGAAAAAGGCCATGGATATGAGCCGCCAGTACAGGCGCCAGACGGGCCTGAGAAGGCTTGTGGACTTTTTCGCTGAGTACGGGCTGCGGCCATTTCCGGCGGCAAGGGTGTACAGGGTATACGGGGATCAGGCCCAGGATGAGATAATAAGGGACCCGTATATCCTCACAGATGAGATGTTTGGACTTGACTTTTTTGAGGTGGACGCCCTGGCGCTGCGCCTGGGGGTGGAGGGGAACTCCCACTCCAGGATATCCGCAGCGGTGCTTTTCGAGATGCGCTATAACTTCGGCAACGGGCATGTTTTCCTGCCCAGGGACAAGCTGACCGCGGCCACTTCCCAGCTTATAAATGTAAGCTTGGAGGCTGTGTCTGAGTGTATTGACCAGCTTATAGAGGGCGGATATATCTGCAGGGAGACTGTGGCGGGAGTAGACGCCTGCTACATAACTGAGATGTATCGGGCGGAGACACAGGTGGCGGAGCGTCTCACGGAGATGGCGTCAAGAAGAGTCAAAAGCGGGTACAACATACAGAAACTCATAGATAAGATCGAACTCAAG
>CALXCS010000008.1 GCA_944386875.1 uncultured Oscillospiraceae bacterium | reverse complement strand
ATCGTTAATGCCCAGGAGTGTCGCTCCCCTCACGGGGAGCGGGGATTGAAATTTCTGCGGTTATCATAGGGCCCTCCAATGTTCTGTGTCGCTCCCCTCGCGGGGAGCGTGGATTGAAATTAGGATTGACTGGAACAACCGCAATGTGGCGGGAGTCGCTCCCCTCGCGGGGAGCGTGGATTGAAATATAACTTGTTATTTTATATTGAGTTTTACCATCGTCGCTCCCCTCGCGGGGAGCGTGAAATGAAATAAAGGTCCAATCACAAGGCGCAATTTCCTCAAACGGTCGCTCCCCTCGCGGGGAGAAAAAAAGCATGACTGGGCAGTTTAACGCCCAATCATGCTTTTTCTATTAAACGTGACGGCAGCTCATGCCTGATCCTCGTTCTTCCATTTCTTTTCCACTCTGCTCTGGAGGAAAAGAATAGCCATTCCGGCAACCAGAAGTATCACGCCGAAACCGCAGAACATGCCCTCATATCCAAAGGGTCCCACGAAAAAGCTGCCGGCTATTGGGGCTACGGCGTTTCCGACATTCTGGCCGATCATGATCGTACTTGTGGCGACGCCCGCCTTGCTCTTATCCAGGGTCTTAACCACATGGGCCTGAAGCGAAGGCGTTCCGGAACCCTGTCCCAGGGCCTTTGCCACACTCGCTATAATAAGAAGTCCCAGAGTATAGCTTATGCCCACAAGGAATATACCCAGAGCAGCAAAAACTACAGAGGGGATAAGTATTATATATACGCCTTTCTTATCCAGGAGCTTTCCTGTAAGCGGACGCAGCGCCACCATACAGACTGAATACACAGTAAAGAACAGCGATATGTCTCCAATTCCTCTCTCGTCGCCGATTATCTTGAGATATGTACTCACAAGGCCGTTGCCTGAGCTGAAGAGCGCGGCAAGAAGCATAAAGCCAACGTATTTTACGGCAAAAAGATCATTTATGGAAAATTTCTTATTCTGCTGGGGCTTCGCCGGCTCCTCCCTGTTGGGTATCAGCAGCAAAACTACAAGACACACTAAAGCTGAGACGCCGGAAACAATAAACGTAAGTGAGTAATTTATCTCAGAGAGCCAGATGCCTATAGCCGGCCCTATTGCCTGGGCCAGGATTGTCGCCAGCGCAGCGTATCCCAGGCCCTCGCCTGTTCTTTCTCTTGGAATATAAGAAAAAAAAAAAGCGATTACCGTAACGCATACGAGGGAGAAAAATATTCCGGTAAAAAGACGGAGCACCATCAGCATCGCCACGCTGTTAGCAAAGGAATGCAGCAGCAGCGCGACTCCGTAACCTGCAGACGCGACAACAAGTATCTTCTTTCTGCTTATTCTATCAGATAGAAGGCCCGCAAACGGGCACACAAACAACGACACCAGCGGCATAAGCCCTGCCACAGTAGAAGCTAAAGTTAAATCAGCTCCAAGCGTCATTGCAAAATCAGCCACCAGCGGCAGCGTCATATGCCCAGCCGCTCCGTAGAAAAGGTTTAGCAGGATAAGCAGCAAAAACGTGCCTGTCCACAACGGTACTTTCTTTTTTTCCATGAGTCTTTCCATCCTATGCTATTTCAATTCTAATGCCAATTAGGCACAAATGTTATAGTAACACGCTACAGACTGAATTGTAAATAATAAAAATCTTATAAAGTAAAAAATTAAATATAAATTTTATATTTTAATTGCATATTGACTCGCAAAAATCATTTCGTCATTTTCAAGTTTCTACATCTGTCTTATCTATTACAATCAGTATGCCATATGCCCCACGCAAAATATTGCTTTCCGATTTGGTAGTGAACAGTACACTCACAATTACGCCATTTATGCGCCTTTTTCAAACATACATATTGACATTTTACACTTATATAATATAAAATAGATTTTCCATGGGCTTATTGTGCCAATGGCAGTCAACTGCTTCGGCTCCGGCCGATGTTGAGTATATTTATATGTTTATTTGGAGGTGCAAAAAGTGTTAAGAACTTATCAGCCCAAAAAGCGTCATCGTTCAAAAGAGCACGGTTTTCGCAAGAGGATGGCTACAGCTAACGGACGCAAAGTGCTTGCCCGCCGCCGTGCAAAGGGCCGCGCCAGGCTCACTCACTGATGAGGAAACTCCTCAAAAAAGCGTTTTTTAGGGCGGGGTGACCCGCCCTGCGGAGCATATGGCTTTTTAGGCGCGGGGGGATACTATTGAAATTTTCCACCACATTAAAGCAGAATTTTCAGTTCAGACGACTTTATTCTAAAGGTGAAAGTGCCGTCTCGTCTAACATGGTAGTATACTGCCGCAGGAACGGCTCCCAGTTCAACCGTCTCGGCATTACAGTCAGTGCAAAGTTAGGCAATGCAGTGGTGCGGAACCGCGTCAGACGCAGGCTCAGGGAAATATACAGGCTGAATGAGGAACTCCTAAAGTGCGGTTATGATATTGTAATTGTATCACGCCACCGGGGTATGACGGCAGATTATAAAATCCTTGAAGCGGATTTCCTGTTTTTGGCTGGAAAGCTGGGGATATTAAGGTGAAGCGTCTTCTTATTTATTTGGTAAAATTCTACAGGCGAAGCATATCGCCGCACACTGCGCCTTGCTGCAGGTTTATTCCTACCTGTTCTCAATACGCCCTGGAAGCTCTGGAAAAGTACGGAGCCCTTAAAGGCTCCTGGCTGGCAATCAAGCGTATACTGCGTTGTAATCCCTTCAATCGCCATTACGACCCATATGACCCCGTACCATGACCCATTTAAGATCGGAGTAATCTAATGTTAGATGCAATAGCCAGACCCTTCGGCATACTGATGATGTGGCTATATGAGCTGACTCATAACTATTTTCTGTCAGTAATACTCTTCTCCCTCATCGTCACGCTGATTTTTCTTCCATTTCAGATGAAAAGCAAAAAGGGTATGATGCGTATTTCACTCATCAACCCACAGCTTCAGGAGTTGGCGAAAAAGTACGGCTCCAACAAGGTCAAATATAATGAGGAAGTCCAAAAGCTGTACCGCGAAGAGGGCGTTAACCCCATGTCGGGGTGCATCTGGACCCTTATTCCGTTTCCCGTACTGATAGCCCTGTATCAGGCTATACGCAAGCCCATCACTATTATGATGGGGGTGTCGGAATCACTTCTTGCAGAAGGTGGAGCCATCGCCGAGAAGCTCTCCCAGTTGGGATTTGAAGCCAGCAGTGCCGGATATGTCCAGATAGAGCAGGCTAAATTTATCTCTGAGCATTTCTCAGAATTTGAAGGAATATCTGATAAGCTCCAGCAGATAAATTATTCATCCTTCGGGCTGGATCTGGGCGCTGTACCGCAGTGGCAGCTATGGACTTTTGACTGGAGCGACAGCTCAAAATGGCTTCCTGCTGTCGGTCTCTTCCTGATACCCATACTTGCCACTCTTATAAGCTTTATTTCTGTCAAGATTTCTCAGAAAATGAATCCCCAGCCTCAGACCGCTGATGGCGCCGCGCCTGCTACCGGCAACGGAATGATCTTCGTCACATCTTTGATGACGCTGTTTTTTGCTTTTGCCATGCCTGCCGCCCTCGGCGTCTACTGGATAGCAAATTCGACCTTTAATACTATTAGGGATATATATCTCACCAAACGCTATAAAAAGATAATCGCAGCAGAAAAGGCAGTCAGAGATGAAGCCCGCATGAAAAAGCAGGCGGAAATTGAGGCGAAGCGCAAAGAGACCGAGCGTCTTAAGGAGAATAACGCCACTGTCCAAAGCGAAAACACTTCAAAGAAAAAGCAGCAGGCCCTGAAAAAGCAGGCAAAGGCCGAGAAGGCCCTTGAATGGCAAAGGTCCAAAGGTATAGTCCCTGAAAAATCCAACCCGTCTCAGGTTGGCGACCGACCCTATGCCAGGGGCCGCAGCTATGATCCGGAGAGGTTTGCCGCCAACGGAGTAATCGGGGCCACTTCCAACACTTCGCGGTTCGACAAAATTCTTGAGGCGTCAGGCTTCAATCCCGCGAGTGCCGGTGAAGAGGCGGCAGACAGCGGCAGTTCAGGGGATGTCAATGCGCTTCCTGAGGCGTCAGCTCCGTTTGAGAACACCTCTGAAGAGAATAATATCGCTCCGACAGACAATTTACAGGGGGATAAAAATGATTAAATCCATTGAAACTACTGGGCGCACGGAAGATGATGCTGTCGCCGCCGCCCTTGAACAGTTGGGAAAAACCAGGGACGAAGTCACTGTTGAAGTTCTGGAGAGGGCAAAATCCGGTTTTCTGGGAATCGGCGGCTCTCCGGCAAAGGTACGCGTAAGTTATGAAGAGCAGGAGAGCCGTCAGGAAAAGCTCGAATCTTTCCTTACCGGCCTTTTTCAGCGTATGGATGCTGAGTCGTCCATTTCCTCTGTTTACGACGAGGATGCAAAAACCATAAGCGTTGAGCTCTCCGGCCCTAAGGTCGGCATCCTTATAGGCCGCCGCGGAGAGACGTTGGACGCCATTCAGCACTTGTCCAATTACGTTATAAATAATGGGACAAGCGACCGCATCCGTGTAAACATAGATGCCGAAAATTACAGGGCCAAGAGGGCCGATTCACTTACCCGCCTTGCCAACAAAATTGCCGGTAAAGTCGTCCGTTACAGAAGGAATATGACTCTCGAGCCCATGAACGCCTATGAGCGCCACGTTATTCACACTGCGCTTCAGGATTTTGAGGGCGTAACCACATACTCTACCGGGACTGAGCCAAACCGTCGCGTAGTTGTAGCCTATGAGCGGCCTGTCGGTCATGAAGACTCTGATTCAAGGCCCTACAGGCGTGACCGTCGCCAGTCGTCCGCACCGCAGTTTACCCAGGATTCAAATTCTTCTTCTGAGCCTGAATATTCCCAGCCTGATACCAGGACACGCGAATGGCACTGACTAATTGAAAGGAGTTGCTGATATGTTTGAAAAGATTCGGGACATTCTGGCCTCTCAGCTTGATATAGACAAGGAGACCATTACCCCAGAAACAGATATAATCGAGGATCTGTCCGCTGATTCTCTGGATGTGGTTGAATTTATCACCGCTCTTGAAAGTGAATTCGGCATAATGATCCCCCAGGACTCCATACAAGATGTCCACACTGTTGGACAGGTAGTGGAGATTATTGAAAAAACAGTAAAATAATAGCTGTCAGCAGCAATTAAGGGGCGCCCACTTATATTAAGTGGAGCGCCCCTTAATTACGGAGTATCAAAATGCACTACAAACGAGTGGAAAATTTTAAAAGAGGGCTTCGGGTCGGAATTCCCATCGGGCTTGGATACTTTGCTGTGTCTATAGCTCTTGGCATCGCCGCCAGGAACGCCGGCTTCACGCCTCTTCAGGCAACGGTGACAAGCCTCCTTATAAACGCTTCTGCGGGAGAATTTGCCGGTTTTACGCTTGTAGCCTCAGGGGCAGGATATCTGGAAGTCGCACTGATGGAGCTTGTTGCAAATGCCAGATACCTTCTTATGTCCTGCTCGCTCAGCCAGAAGCTCTCCCCGTCCACACCTTTTATAGAGCGAATCGGCGTCGGATTTTACATAACAGATGAGATTTTCGGCGTATCCATGACCGTACCAGGCAGCCTGGATCCATTGTTCTCTCTGGGCGCCGCGGCTGTTGCCTCGCCGGGGTGGGCACTGGGGACTCTGTGCGGAGCTGTCCTTGGCAGCATATTGCCAACTCAGGCAGTCAGCGCTCTGAGCGTCGGTCTTTACGGCATGTTTTTGGCTATAATCATACCTCCCGCCAGGCGCAGCCGCATAATTGCCGCAGTCGTGGCGATATCCTTTGGGCTGAGTTTTGCAGTAAACAGGCTGGCCGTTTTCAATTTTATGTCATCGGGGATTAAGACTATTATCCTGACAGTTATAATATCTTTAGCGGCCGCGTTACTTTTCCCTGTGGCTCAGGAGGACTCCGATGGATAAGTATCTCTATATCGGCGTTATGGCCCTTGTCACATTTTTAATACGCATCCTTCCGCTGACACTGATAAGGCGGAAAATAGAAAACAGAACCCTCAGGTCATTTTTGTACTATGTACCATATGTAACTTTGGCAGTTATGACATTTCCAGCCATATTGGAGGCCACTCAGACGCCAATTTCCGCCCTGGCAGCTTTTATTGCTGGGATTTTGCTGGCCTGGTTCGGCGCTGGGCTCTTCCCAGTCTCAGTGGTCTGCTGCCTTATCGTCTTTGTAGTGGAATTTTTCATAGTGTGATATTCTGTGTCTTTCTGTGCAGTTGAGCTCTACCCTATTCCGGCCTCTCCCATCCCTTTAACGGCAGGCGCTGCATGGCCCCAAAAATCTTTGTACGCAGGTCAGGGAACTGGCGCGCCAGCTGCGAGAGCAGTTTTTTGGTATCCTCCCTGCGGCTGTGCTTGTCCATGGGACATGTGCTCTCCACAACGGGCAGCTTCTCCTGCCGCACAAACCCCGTCACATCCATCTCACGGCAGTACAGCATTGGACGTATCTGGGTTACTCCGGATCTGGACATATATGTAACCGGCTCAAAGCAACCGATACGTCCCTCATACAAAAGGTTCATCACAAAAGTCTCAGCTGCATCGTCCATATGGTGCCCAAGTGCCAGGGTGGACACCCCTATCTCCTTAATAGCGTCGTTAAGGGCGCCCCTGCGCATCTTAGAGCAAAGAGCACATGGATTTTTCTCCTGGCGCGCCTCAAAAATTATCTGCGCAATCTGCGTCTCTTTTACCACATACGGCACATCAAGCTCCCTGCACAATGTCCTAATGGGTGTAAAGTCCATGTTGGGCAGGCCCATTGAAAGCGTTATTGCCATCAGCTCAAACTTTTTGGGATAATATGACCTTAGCCGCGCCATTGCCATTAGGAGCGCCACAGAGTCCTTCCCGCCTGAGACGCCTACGGCTATCTTGTCCCCTTCTTTTATCATATCGTAGTCCTGTATGCAGCGGCGCACCGTACCGGTTATGTCGGACAACTCCATCACCTCAAAAATAAATTTAATTTGAGTTTTTAGTAAACGCGAGAAAAAACGAGTATAACTAAGAAAACGAGAGAACACAGTTGTATAAATAAAATTTTTGAAATTTTGGTGTTGACATGTGTTCGTCCATATGCTATAAAAATATAGCACGCTTAATTTTAAACGTGAATAATACGTTTTGTCAAAATAAAGTTTCAATTTTGGAGGGAAACAATGTCCACTACACTTGCGAAAAAGGATACCGTTGTCCGCAAATGGTATGTCCTGGACGCTGCGGGCAAGCCTTTGGGACGTACTGCTACCAAAGCCGCCACACTTCTCCGTGGCAAACATAAGGCCGACTATACTCCCAATGTTGACTGTGGCGATTTTGTTATCATAATCAACGCCGATAAGGCCGTTCTCACCGGCAAAAAGCTCAGTCAGAAATACTATCGCCATCACAGCGGATGGATCGGCGGTCTTAAGGAAGTTCAGTATTCCAAGCTTATGGCTGAGCGCCCCCAGATGGCCATGGAACTGGCTGTAAAGGGCATGCTGGCTAAGAATTCTCTGGGACGCGATCAGATGACCCGCCTGCGCGTATACGCGGGAAGCGAGCACAAGCACGAGGCTCAGAAGCCTGAAGCTTGGACCCAGGAATAAGGAGGTAACTAGGAATGTATACCAGTAAAAAGGCATATATGTACGGCACAGGACGCAGGAAATCCTCCGTGGCCAGGGTCCATCTGTTCCCCGGCGGAACTGGTTCCATCACAATAAACGGCCGCGATATAGACGAGTATTTCGGTCTTGACACTCTCAAGTATATTGTCCGCCAGCCTCTCAACGCTGTCGGAGCCACAGATAAGGTTGACATCGTGGCTACCGTCACCGGCGGCGGAGTATCCGGCCAGGCCGGAGCTGTCCGTCACGGCATCGCCCGCGCCCTG
>CALXCS010000007.1 GCA_944386875.1 uncultured Oscillospiraceae bacterium | reverse complement strand
CTCTTTATATTCTCTCTGTGCATAAATATAACGCTCGCCCCTGCAATTATGCCCAGCATCATCTCCCAGAATCCATAAAATCCCAATACATACTCAAATATCGGGAATGCGACGCAGCAGGCAATGGAGCTCAAAGACACCCGTCGGAACATTGCAAACACCGCAAAAAACACAACGCAGAGCAGTAAAAACAGTTTCCATGAGAGCATAAGTCCCATAACTGCCCCTACAGCTACGCCCTTTCCTCCCCTGAACCCGAAAAAAACAGGGAAGCAATGTCCTAAAAGGCACGCGCCTCCTGCTATTAAAAAGCCGTTTTCCCCGCCTATAAGGCGTCCTAAAAACATTGCCGCGGCGGTCTTTAACCCGTCAAAAAGAAGCGTGAGCAATCCGTACCATATCCCCAGTACTCTGGCAACATTTGTAGCGCCTGCGTTTCCGCTGCCGAAGTTTCGGACATCCTTTTTGCTGAACAGTTTTGATAGTACTACGGCGAAAGAAATAGAACCCAAAAGATATCCAATTGTAAATGAGGCCGCAAGCCTGAGAGTCGTTTCCATTGTCCTGCCCCCTAAATATCAATATTGCTGCTAAAGTATTATGCCTCCGCCTAAAACAACATCGCCATCATAAAATACGGCAGACTGTCCAGGCGCCGGAGCCCTCTGGGGCTCTAAGAACTCCAGTGCCGCCGTATCCCTGCCAGTAACGCATACCCGCGCCCTGGCGCTCCCCCTTGAATAGCGCAGTTTCACTTGTGCCCAAAAGTCATTCTCCGCCGGCTGCATTGAGACGTAATTGATACCGCCGGCCTTTACAAACCTGGTCATAAGCCTCTCGCTGCCACCCAGCGTGACGGTATTCTTAGCCATATCTTTGCCTATAACATATAGACGCTGGGATGAGGACACGCCAAGTCCCCTGCGCTGGCCAATGGTATATCCAGCGGCTCCTGCGTGTATACCCAGCTTCTTGCCGTATTCATCAATAAATTCCCCTGATTTTGGTCTATAGCCCATTTTTCTCTGAAGGAATCCCATGTAATCCTCTCCAGCGTCAATAAAGCACACATCCTGGCTGTCAGGACGCTTGGCAGATGGAAGCGAGAGCCCTTCAGCAATCTCCCTGACTTGGCTTTTTGTAAGTCCGCCCAGGGGAAATATCGTTTTTTCAAGCATGTCCTGTGTAAGCCCATAGAGGAAGTAGCTCTGGTCTTTCTCCTGGTCCGCACCTTTTTTTAAGATCCATCTCCCCGCAGCTGAGTCAAACTCTGTTATTGCATAATGCCCAGTAGCTATGCGACCGTACCCATCAGCTGCCGCCCCCGCAATAAATTCCGGGAATTTAACATGCCTGTTGCAGAAAACGCAGGGGTTCGGCGTCAGGCCGTCTATGTAAGATCTGGCAAAAAAGCCTATAACTTGTCTCTGGAATGTCTCCCTCACATCGTATACATAATGCGGTATGCCAAGCCGCTGGCAGACTGCCACAGCATCGCCTATTGCGCTCTCTTCAGATGCAAGGCCATTCATCTGCATAGTGCCGCCGGCAGTGCAGTACCCCATATCCAGCAGCAGCGCCGCCGCAACTGAGCTGTCCACCCCGCCGCTCATGGCCGCCATAACTCTCTCAGGTGTCACCGCGCACCTCCGCCAAGTCCCTGATGATGCCGCCTGCCATCACAAGTCCGGCAGACGACGGGACAAATGATATAGAGCCCACCGTCCTGTCCCCACCGTTTTTCTTCACAGGAAGTTCCGTTGAGAAAACCACGTTCAAACGCTTTACGCCGCGGCTTCTAAGTTCCCTGCGCATTATCCTTGCCAGCGGATCGCCCTCAGTCTTAAAAATGTCCCGTATCTCAAAAAGTTCCGGTAGCAATCTGTTTCCAGCTCCCATAGACGAAATAACTTTAACTCCAGCCTCAGCGCATTTTTCCACAATAAGCACTTTAGAGGGTATCATATCAATAGCATCGGCCACATAATCAAATGAGGAAAAGTCAATGGACTCTGAATTTTCCAGAGTGTAGAATTCCGGTATTGCCGTTACGTCAGCCTGTGGATTTATGTCCAGTATGCGTTCCTTCATAACCTCCGCCTTGTTCTTACCCAGAGTAGATCTGAGCGCGATAAGCTGGCGGTTCAAATTTGTCTCAGTCACCACGTCTCCATCTATAAGGGTAATATTGCCGACTCCGGCTCTTGCCACTGCCTCCGCAACAAAAGAGCCGACGCCGCCAACGCCAAAAATAGCGACGTGGGCTTTTCTAAGCCGTTCTACGCCCTCGCTCCCAAGGAGGAGCTCTGTCCTCATATACCAGTTCAATTTTCAAACACCTTCGAATAGTAGTCGTAATCCAGAATCATCCTGGAGTAATCGAACTTTTCATTTACTTGGTTTAATATCTCAGCGGCATATCCCTCGGGCACCTGAACGCCCTCATTGGGTGTAAATGTGTCTGTGGAAGCATCGTACCTCCCCAAATCGGTGATAAAGCTCCTGTTATTGAAAACCACCAGGGGATCTGCCTCAGAGAGTATATCTCTGCCCATGACAAGCCTTGAGTCAACCGGCAGATCAAACAAATTTGCCAACGTTGGCATTATATCAAGGCTTGAGCAGTACTTATCCACCGTCACAGTCTCCATCTGGCTGTTCCAAATTATCAGTGTAGACCTGTGCACTTCCATGGAGTCGATTTCCCAATCGCTAAGTTCCTGTATCTGCTCAGTCTCCAGCCCATACGGGTAGTGGTCGCCGGATATAACTATCACAGTATCGTCCAGCACCCCCGCCTCTTCCAGGGAGTCGATGAGATACTCTACAGCCTGGTCAAACTCCATCTGGCAGGCTACATAGGCGCTGGCAGCCTCAGAATATCCCGCGTCAAGCATGTCCTGTACGTCGTCTCTATGCTTATAGCACATCATGTTCCCATAGAAATTGTAGTTCATATGCCCGCTGACAGTCAAGTAATAAACGTGAAAGGGTTCGTCTCCCGCATACTCTCCTACAGTTTTCTCCATCATCTCCAGATCAGACTCAGGCCATGTGGTCTCCACCTCCAGCCCGTTTCCCACGCCCTTATATTCGTAGCCCATATTGGGATGGCTGGAGTCCCTGTCGTAGTAGGTATATGTGTGATTATGGTAAGCCAGGGTAGCATACCCGGCCTCTCTCAACATGTTGCCAAAAGCAAATGGCATGTAGTTATCGCTGCTGCGCGAAAAGCTCCACACACCCGATTTTGGTATCAGGCTTGTCAGCGCAACGTACTCCCCATCGCTTGTGGACACGCCCCAAACCGGGTTATAGAAATTGTTGAACACAAACCCCTCTCTGGCCAGCTTTGACAGCGTCGGCGTATGGGTCTCGTCCAGGGCATACGACGAAAAAGCCTCTGCAACTATCCATATGAGATTTTTGCCCTTAAACATGCCTGTATACTCATTTTCCATAGTCGGTTCAACATTCTTGAAGTACTGGTGCACGTTCTTAATGGTATCGTCTGTTTCCTGGGCAATCAGCTGATCAAAATCAATCTCCAAAACTCTGGGTTCAAAAGAGGCCTGTTCCTCATCGGTTTCTTTGGATTCATCATCCGGGTCGTCGGGCTCTTCATCTGCCGGCAGGCCGTCTTCAGTCTTCCCCTGCGTGTCGTCAGCGCTGGGTTCTTCCTCCAAATCAGCAGGTTTGTCAAGGACAGCCTGTGGAAACATCATGTTTTTAATATCCAGGCGAAGGGTTGTGAGAATGCCAAATCTCGGCACGGAAAGCACTGGTGAGAAGGTGTCGAAATAGACATACCTGTCAGACATTATCCCGCCGGTGTGCATGTATATGCCGCACAGCGCACAGGCGTAAAGCAAAACCGCCCCTGCCAGTCCTACAACGGCGCGTCTCCATCTTGGCCTCCTATGGGACAGGAACCGCCGTGCAAGCACAATATACGCTATAAGCGGCAGCAGCAGAAAAAGTATTGTAAGTCCGGATTCCCATATTCCCTGAACTGCCTGCTCTCCAAAATCGCCCAGGACATCCCCTGCCCGAAAAACTGAGGAGATGACTGTGAATGTTTTGAAAATAGTGTAGTACACCGCCTGTGTCCCATAAAGCACAGTCTGCAGAGACATCAGAACTATACCTGTAACATATCTGCCCTTAACAGGTATAAACGAGCATAGACCATATATAAGGGCGCCGGCAGAAAATGAAAACAGCAGTATATAGACCGTGTTCCATATATTCAGGCCGCTCAAACCGAAAGCGTGTATTGCCACTGCGATTTCCATGTAGAAAATCGACACTGGGAAAAAGAGAATATCGGTTATTCTCCATCCGGTCCCCCGTGGCATATCGCTGCCATAATAATATCTGCTTTTCATCTGTGAGTCTCCTCAGTTTACGGCAGCCTGCAAAACCTGGTTCGCCACTGAACCGGCGGCAGTACTGCCCCATCCTCCGTTTTCAATAAGCACTACAAAAGCTAAAGGATGCTCTTCATCTTCCAGAAATCCTACAAACCAGGCGTTAGGTTCCCTGCCTCCGCCTACTTCAGCCGTTCCCGACTTTGCCCGAAGCTGCAGTCCTGGGAAATTTTCCTCCCCATAAGTATAAGAGACGCAGTAGTCCATCATCTGAGATATCTTCTCGGCAGTGGAACTCCTCATAATCCTCTTAGAACCATTAAAAATGCTGAACGAATCCACTTGCGTCAGCTCAACAGCTTTCCCTGAATTTGCAATGGCAGATACGAATCTCAGCATAGCCGCCGGATTTACAAGGTCATTATACTGCCCCACTCCAGACCAGGCGAGATCAACAGAGCCCTCTGGTGCCAGGTCATATCTACCTGCCGCCGTGCCAATTCCATCTACATTCACAGCACTCGTTAGCCCGTATTCGCCTGCATATTCCGCCATAGTTGCAGAGCCCAGTTCCAAGGCAAGCTGTGCAAAAACGCAATTGCAGGACATCGCCAGCGCATCTTCAATCTTCATCTCCCCGTGAGCACGTGTGCAGACGATATTATCCTCGCCTACCTGCATAGAACCTGAGCAGCTGAAGTCCCGCTGAAAAAGGTCGTCTATGTTTTCAATCGCCGCTGCCAGAGTCACCAGTTTGTATATTGACCCTGGGGTAAAGCTGGATGACAGGAACCTGTTAAGATAAACTCCGGACGTGTCGTCAGACGATATTTCAGGCGGATTTTCAGGATCAAAGCTTGGAGTTGAGACCATGCAGAGTATCTCACCTGTGGTATAATCCGCCACCGCCACAGTACCGCTCCGCCCCGCCAGGGCATTGTACGCTGCCGCATTGAGCTGGGAGTCTATGGTCAGTTGCAATGTGCCGCCATCTCCGTCAAAGGAATATATTCCCGTAATAGGATTATAACCTAAAAGTTCTGAGGCAAACATTTTAATGGCGCTTGTCCCTATATTTCCATCTCTATCGCCTACCGCATGGAGCGTGGCCCTGCGGACAGTCTCATCCTGGGCGTATGAATATTCCCCGCCGGTTATATCAAGCAGGATCACGCCGTTTCTGTCTACAATTTTCCCCTCCTGGAGCCGCCCTCCAGAAAATGCGTTTCCATTGGAGGCAAATCCCGCCCAATCGTCGCCGCTGACAGCAAACCTTATAATATACAGCCCAAGTCCCGCCGCTATCACTGCAATAAGCACAAGGACCGACACTGTTCTTCTTTTTACCTTTTTCAATTCTCCTGGCTCTCCTCTCCGGAAGGTTCTTCTCTCCTTGCCGGCCGCTGACGCTGCTTAGGTAGTCTGATTGCAAAGCTGGCATTCTGCCTTGTATCGGCAGCTTTTAAAAAGCCCAGCAGACACCAGCACGTTATTAAGCTGGAGCCGCCTTTTGAAACAAATGGAAAGGTAACTCCTGTAAAGGGCAATATGTCGAGAGAGCCAAACACATTCAATATCACCTGGAAGAGCAATATCGACACTGCGGCGCAGGAAGCTATGGCATAAAAAGAGCTCCTGGCGCTGCCCGCAGACTTAACGGCAAAAAGCGCCAAAACCACAATCCCGAATATTGCAATGATACCCATAATCAGGCCAAGTTCCTCACACACAAGTCCGAACACCATATCTGTGTCCGCGGCAAATATGTTTTTCAGCCATCCCTTGCCTGCCCCCAGGCCAAACAGGCCTCCTGAAGCGGCGGAGGCCATCGTTCTGGTCTGTTGATATCCCCCGTCGTTGGGAAAATCCCAGGCGTGGCCCCATGTTGAAAACCTGTCGGCTATATACGGACGCGCAGTGATAACAATAAAAACTGCAAAAGCCGCCCCTGCAGCAGACAGCAGTACCGTTGCAAAGCTTCCTGAGCGCATAAAGGCTATCACCAGGTACGCCGCAAAGAAAACTGCCGCCGTCCCAAAATCGCTCATCATCGCCAGGCATCCTACACATGCTGCCGCAAATGCGACAAATAGCACCAGGTTTCTCCTGGCAAACAGCCTGTCAAGGGTAGCGGCGCCTGCAAATACAAAACACGCCTTGACAAATTCCGACGGTTGGAATGATATACTTCCGATGGACAGCCAGTTTCTGGCTCCGAATATGCTCTCAGCGGTGACCATGTTAAAAGCCAGAAGCAAAAGGCCGGCTGCGGCAATTGGCCAGCGCATTTTGATTGCCCTATCCAGATCCCTGAGGAATGTGCCCAATATCCAAAAGCCCAGCAGTCCGGCAATCAGGCACAAGAACTCCTTAAAAAGTGCGTCAGTATCTGAGCTGGCGCAGACGCCAAACCCGATAGCAGTCAGCAGAAAGGCAATAGTCTCAATTTCAAATCCAACCCTATCCAGCGCCCTTGTCACAATATAGCACAGCCAAATCATTGCAATAAGTGCGGCAAACACAATTGGCACAGATATATTCAGGCTGTCTCCCGCTGAAGTGCACAGCTGTAGTCCCAGAAACAGTATAAATTCCGTAAGCAGTATAAGCGTTGTCCCTGGACGTATCTCACGTCCAGGCCTGCTTCTGCCCAAGGCCTGTTCCCGCTCCTGCCCGACAGAGGCTTTAACAAAGACCAGTTCCACTCCGCCCAGCTCAATAATGTCCCCAGTACGCACCCTTACCGGTCCGCTGACATCTTTCCCGTTATGTGTGACACCCAGTTTAGAACCTATATCAAATAAAGTCCAATCTCCCTGTGCGTTTCTAATAAGCGCAGCGTGGCTTCTGGATATGGTTGGGTACTCCATAACCACATCTGAGGATGCCGCACGTCCTATTATATTCTCCCAATTTACAAGCTCTATCTTTGCCCCGTTGGGCAGGCTCAAATAGCCCCACACCTCCCGCTCGTGTTTTCCTGCAAGCAGCGATCGGGCACAACGCCACAAAATCAGGACTGCCAGCAGCGGCAGTATAAACCTGGTGGCAAAAGTTATATATCTTGAAGCATCCGACAAAAAGGTCTCAGATGCGAAAATACCTGTTATAAAATCGGATATGCCATTCAGCATTTCCCTTATGTTTTCCGTTTCGGCGCCTCCTCTCTCAAATACCAAGCAAAGGCAGTCTGTTGACACAAAAGGTAAATCTGTCTTTATGCATCTGCACGCAAGCCGCGGCATATTTAAAGCAGTCCGTTTGCGTCTCTGGCCGCTACCTAAATGATTTCCCTTATATTACTACATTAGCCGGTCATTTTCAAGGAAAACGGGTTTACAGTGCACTTTCCCCTGTACTATTGCATTTTATGGTGAAATGGAATATATTTAATTGTGAAGATTTATATGGAGGTAAAATATGACTCCCGATGCTAATTGGTTCCAGGAAATGGAGGACAGAATCCCAAAAGGCAGCGTACGCACACGTTTCGCACCCAGCCCCACAGGATATATGCACGTAGGCAATCTGCGCACTGCCCTTTACGCCTGGCTTATTGCCAGGAAGAACAACGGCACTTTCATTCTTAGAATAGAAGATACAGACCAGTCCCGTCTGGTAGACGGAGCTGTAGAAATAATATACAGCACCCTTGCTCAGTGCGGTCTTAACCACGACGAGGGCCCAGACGTAGGAGGGCCCGTAGGTCCGTATATTCAGACTGAGCGCAGGCCCCTTTACAGCAAATATGCCCAGCTTCTGCTGGACAACGGGCACGCTTACAGATGCTTCTGTGAAAAAGCTGAGGACGACTCCAGCCACGAAAAGGCAGAAGATCCATGCCGTATGTTATCGAAAGAGCAGTCTGACGCCAGAGCAGCCGCCGGTGAGCCTTTCGTAATCCGTCAAAAAATTCCAGAAGATGGCACGACCACATTTTCTGATTCCATTTACGGCGACATCACCGTTCCAAACGCGGATTTAGACGATCAGGTTCTTATCAAGCGCGACGGACTGCCAACTTACAATTTTGCCAACGTAGTTGACGACCATCTGATGGGTATAACCCATGTGGTCCGCGGCACAGAATACCTGTCCTCCGCTCCAAAGTACAATCTGCTGTACAGAGCTTTCGGCTGGGATGTACCAATATACGTCCACTGCCCGCCTGTCATGAGAGATGCGCATAACAAGATGTCAAAACGCCACGGCGATCCCTCTTACGAGGATCTTATCGCCCAGGGGTATCTTACAGAGGCCGTGGTAAATTATGTAGCGCTTCTTGGTTGGTCCCCAGGCGGCGAGCGGGAGATATACTCTCTCAGCGAGCTTTCTGAAGTTTTTGATATCTCCGGTATATCAAAGTCGCCGGCAATATTCGATATAGACAAGCTGACATATTTCAATGCCGAGTATATAAGGGCAATGGAGCCGGAAAAATTCGCCTCTGTGGCACGTCCATACATCAGGGAAGTTGTAAAGAAGGAGGATATTGACCCGTCCCTTATAGCCGCGCTTTTGCAGCAGCGGGTGGAACGGCTTACGGATATTCCCGGTAAAGTGGGCTTTTTCCAGGAGCTCCCCGACTATGACGTCGACCTCTTTATAAACAAAAAATCGAAGACCGACAAAAATATTTCCCTCACCATGCTCAACGCTGCCAAGGAGGCTCTCTCTGCACTGCCCGAATGGACCGAGGCTTCAGTCCATGACTGCCTCATATCCCTGGCAGGTCAGCTGGGGGTCAAGAACGCCACTCTAATGTGGCCCGTGCGAATAGCTGCCGCAGGTATGTCAGTGACTCCCGGAGGCGCAGTAGAGATATGCCACATACTCGGACGCAGCGAAACTCTCAGCAGAATAAAAGCCGGAATAAAAAAATTAAGCTGATAATACAATATTTACACGTATTTCCTCGGATATTATGCCTCTTTGCCCTTATCCTAATGGCAAAGAGGCAGTTTTTATTATAACTCTATTCGGGGGATCAATATGAAGATTTCAAAAAAAGCGGCAGTTCTCGCCGCAACTTATATATCGGCTGGGTTCCTTATACTGCTGGGATTTATCATTCAAGGCAACGCCAGCGCAGCCGTGTATCGGCGTAAAATCGCAGTAAACTACAATCACGCCTTCTCTGAACTGGCCACAGCTGTGGAGGAACTTGACGTAACGCTGAAAAAAGCAAAATACGCCTCATCTCCTGCTATGCTCAGTGCGGTGTGCGCCCAGGCATATGCAAACGCAATGAGCGCCGACGCTGCCCTATCCTCTCTGCCCTATGGGAATATTGAGCTTGAGCATACAGCCGCTTTTCTCGCCAAAACAGGAGATTACGCCTATTTCCTGTCAAAAAGCTCTGCTGCCGGAAATGAGTGCAGTCAGGACACAAGGGAAATTCTCTGTTCACTGTCTGAGAGCGCGTCACTGGTGTCAGGCACATTAAGCGGCCTTTACGCCAGGCTTATAGCCGGAAACGTCAGCATCGCTGAATTGAAAGAGGCCGAGGCTCAAATAAGCTCTCAGGAGGATTCGATCGTGGATAAGGGGCTTGCCGGCAGCTTTAAGCAGATGGAGTCGGAGTTTCCGGAGCTCCCCTCACTTATTTATGACGGTCCTTTCTCCGAGCATATAGAAAACGCAAGCCCGTTGTATCTTGACGGCATGGATGATATAACGGAGTCTGAAGCGGAGGAGATTGCCCGTAAATTCATAGGCGCAGATACAGGTAATTTTACAGTCCAATACCTGCGGGAAGGCGACGAAATCCCTGTCTTTGTTGTGACACATGAAAATGGGAGCGAAACGCTGACTTTTGAGATATCCCGTACTGGCGGGCAGGTAATCTATTATGGCACTACGCGCATGCCCGGCGCGCCAATAATAAAGCCTGAGGAGGGCGTAAAAACAGCGGAGCAATTTTTAAAGCAGCGCGGTTATAAAAGCATGAGCCCCACCTACTGGTCCCAGGATGGCGGAGAACTTGTGGTTAATTTTGCCTGGGAGCAGGACGGCATCATATATTATCCTGACCTTATAAAAGTCTATGTGTCACTGGATACAGGCTCCGTACGCGGCTTTGAGAGCCTTGGGTATACGATGTGCCATACAGCCAGGAATCTTGCAGAGCCTCTCGTATCTGAAGAACGGGCAAAGCAGGCCATAAGCTGCGGCGTCAAAATAGTTTCTCACAATCTGGCCGTCATACCGACCAGCGGAAAGAATGAGGTATTCTGCCACGAATTTCTATGTGAAGATGGCAATGGGGGAAAGTGTCTCATATATATAGACGCCGTGACCGGAGAGGAAGAAAAAATACTCCTTCTCCTGGAGAGCGAAAACGGGACTCTCACAATATAATTTATCTAATCTGTGCAGATCAGCCTTTGGACGGCTCCCCTGAAATAGCTGCGGGAGCCGTCTTAATATAATTAACAATTAACTTAACAATAATTCCTATTGAAGATATATTGTATAAAATGACATATTATGATATAATTTTTTCATATAATTTTTGCTTTTTGGTGAGGTGAGCACGATCGCGCTTACTATATCGCTTTTTTATTTTCTATTCATTAATTTGGTATCGTTTATCCTTTTCGGCATAGATAAACGCCGGGCCAGGCGCGGCATGTGGCGCATCCCTGAGTCCACTCTTATAGTCTGCGGTATCTTGGGCGGCTCCATAGGCGCGCTTTGCGGTATGAAGTTTTTCCACCACAAAACACGTCACAGGAAATTCACCCTGGGCATACCCGTAATACTGGCTGTCCAGGTGTGCGCCGCAGGTTATATTATTTTCCGTACATATTTCTCATAATCTGCTTCCAGTAGGATATTGATTGTTTTGCCAGTTACGCCGAAGAAAGAAGGAGGCATTTATGACCATAGAGGAATTAGCCCAAAAGGCCGGTATGAGTACGGCAAATGTACGGTTCTACGAACAGTGCGGTTTTTTAGCCCCCACTTATTACAACGACACACTTGTGGGTAATTCTTCCAGGAACAATTACAACGGTGAAGATTTGGACACGCTTCTGAAGGTCCGGCTGCTGCGGGAACTGGGAATATCTGTCCATGATATCCTCGATATTTTCAATAACAGCAGTTCCCTCAGGGAGATTATATCATCACACCTACGGCAGCAAACAGGCGGCTCAGGCGCTGACGTGTCGGATATACGTTGTTCGGTATTCAGGGGCCTGCTCCTTAATAACGAAGAGATAGATTCACTAAACCCACTGCCCTATCTGCTGCAGTTGTCCTCTTCCTCCGGCAGCAGCATACCTAAAAGCGACCGCTGGTATTTTGCCGGCCCCTGGCGGCGCTACTTTGCCAGGATGTTTGATTTTGCCGTATTTTCGATAATCTGGAGCTCTTTTTTATATTTCGCCTTCGATGTTAATCTGTTCGGCAGCAGTCTCCTTGAGGACTGTCTGGACACCCTGGTCGTGCTGGTGTTAGTCCTGATCTTCGAACCGCTGCTGCTGAGTATTTTCGGCACCACCCCAGGCAAATTCCTGCTGGGTATGAGAGTCCGCAGCACCAGCGGCGGCAAGCTCTCCTATACTCAGGGTATCCGCCGTACTTTCGGCGTTATTTTACGTGGCATGGGCCTTAATATATTTATTATTGATCTTATCTGCATGTGGCGGGCGCGAAAGGCCGTTCTCAGACGTGAGGTACTCCCCTGGGAGACGGATAACAGGTTGGAGCTCTATAAGTCCCCCTGGCAGGTCCCCCTCTTTGTTGCCTCCCGATGTTTTTTACTCTTCTTCTCCGCCATGCTGGTGCTAAACAGTATCGGCACCTTCCGCAGGGGTGATATCTCCCCGGAGGAATTTGCCGGCAATTTCTCATTTGTATCTGAACTGCTGAATGTGGACTTGGGGTATACGCTGACACCCGACTGTACTTGGGAGAAAACAAGCAGCGATTCCTCCTACTCCGGCGCGCTGCCCAATGTGGAGGTTTCCAGCAGCGGCGGGGAGCTCACTTCGGTAAATCTGGATGTGACCATCCACGACGGTGTGGAGAGCTTAAGGCGGGTCAATGACGCCATACAGTTGATGGCCGTCGCTTTTATCGGAGCTCAGCCGGATGTAAGCATCATATCAGGCGACCTTGCAGATATCGCCGACAGCGTCAGCCTGCACGATATTGAGAGCTTTAGTTTCAGCTCCTTTGGAGTGGACGTGTCATGCCAGGTTGAAAGCCGCGGGTATAATTTCAGCCACGCCCTTAATGCTCTTGTAAAGCAGGATGGTTACATAGGGTCCCCGTATTTTTCCCTCACCTTCTCTATGGAAAAGGCGGTGAATTAAAATCGGCTACGCCTACGATGCAGATAGATAATCAATTCGGCTGACGCCACTGGCGAAGATGCTTTTTGACCTGAAAGGAGGCTTTTATGACTATAGAGGAATTGGCACAAAGAGCCGGTATGAGTACGGCAAACGTGCGTTTTTATGAGCAGTGCGGGTTCATATCCCCCGGCAATCGGTACGGCGCGGCTTATGGAGGCAACTACGACACTGACCATCTGGACACGCTCTTGAAAGTGCGTCTTCTACGGGAACTTGGAATATCCATTGACAAAATAAAAGAGCTGTTTGCCAATAGGCTAACCCTGGGGCAAGTCCTTGAAGAGCGGCTCAATCAATCTTCCGGCAGTTCCGTCCGCGTCAGCTCCGGTTTCGCTCCGCAAAACATATCTGAGATAGTCTGCAGGGGCCTTATGGTAAACGGTGAGGAGTTTGAATCTCTAGACCCTGAACCCTACCTTCGGCAGCTGTCCTCAGACCCCCACGTTGATATACCAAAGGGAGACAGCTTATATTCAGCCGGTCCCTGGCGGCGTTATTTTGCCAGAATATTGGATCTGTCCCTTTGCTCACTTCTCTGGGGTTTTTTCCTGTGGGTTGCTTTCAGGACAAATCTCCTTGGCAGGACCATATGGGAGGACATCCTCGATACAGCTGTAGAGCTTATACTTATGCTGTTTTTAGAGCCTTTGCTGCTCCATGCTTTCGGCACTACTCCAGGCAAGTTCCTGCTTGGTATGAAGGTTCGTGATATCGGCGGCGATAAGCTCTCATACTCCCAGGGCCTCTACCGCACCTTCGGAGCAATATTCTGGGGCATGGGTCTGAGTATACCCATATACAGTCTTTTCCGTCTGTGGAAATCAAGGAAGATCTGTCTGCGGGGCGAGGCTCTGCCATGGGAGGACACAAGTCACATTGAGTTATATAAATCCCGCTGGCATGTGCCGGCTTTTATCCTCTCTAACTGCGCCCTCACCCTTATTGTATCTGTCCTGCTTCTACGCTCACAGATGCCCATACATAGAGGGGACATAACTGCTGCTGAATTCGCCGAAAACTTTGCCCACATGGAGTATGTAACCGGTGTGGATCTGGGGTATACCCTCGCTTCCGACGGCACATGGGAGGAGGACGAACCTGATGGTCAGTTTAACCTGTCCATCTTTTCTTACGGCGCCCTTCCGACTTTAGATATGACCAGCGATAATGGTGAACTGACTTCTGTAAGTATGCACGTCTATGTCGATACCGGCGAAAATGAATACATCTCAAATGTAAACACCATAATTGAGCTGTTGTCCGCCTCCTATGTAGGGGCCCAGAGTGATGTCAGGATTTTGTCAAACGATCTTGCCCATATTTTAAGGGCATCAAAGATTGATGATCTGTTGGGCTTTACGTTCAGCGCCTACGGCGTAGACGTGTCATGTGAGATAGACAGCAGAGGCTATGAGTACTGGGATAGTCTTGGCGGGTATCTTGCTCTTGATGACGACTACGAAGGGGAGCCGTATTTCTCTCTGGTTTTTTCCATGGAAAAGGAAGATGCCTGAAAGAATTTATCCTGTTATGAATTTTACTACTGGTTGTTGGGTTTTTCCTTAAGAGAGAAAACAATCATAGTGTAACGGAGGTTCACTTTATGTCTGTAGGAAAAATTGGAAAGTTTACAGCCGCTCTTGGCTGTATGGGCTATGCTCTCAATTGTTGCCTCTCTTTTGCTCTTCCAATGTTTGGCGTACCGACTCACAGTTTCAGTATAGGCGGCGTCCTGATCAGCCTGTCATTTTACTGCGGTTATATCTGCATGATATGCGGCTTTGGACTTTTGCTGTTCTCACGAAAAGATGCCGCCGGCATACTGATGGCGGCCTTGACGCTTCTTGCCTTCCTCTCCGTACTTATTACAAACTGGCTTGTCAGGAACCCAGGACTATCTGGTGAACAGTACAGAACAGTTCTGTTGCTGCGCTCCATGATATATTTAATGCCCCAGGCAGGGATGCTTATAGCGGCATTTAAGGACGGTAAAGCGCCTGCTGCTGGGCTGATGATATTTGCCATAATGGTGACTCTCCTTATGGTAAATTCCTTTCTATTGCGTTTTCTGTGGATTAGGATGGGAATACCATCCAGAATAGCCTCCATAATCGTCAGTCTATTCTATCTTGCCAGAGGCGGCGCCGAAATTATAACTTGCCTGTCTTTAGAGGATTAAACCATAAAATTTTTGAAACATATACAGTAAATATTGACTTTCCTGCATAAAGTATACTATACTCAACATGTACGGCGAGGGGCCGTTTAATTATGATTCAGATTATGGAGGTTGCTTCTATGACAATCAGTAGGGAATTGGGAAAACGGATTACAGCTTTAGGCTTTATCGGAGCCGCAGCGCTGACGTTTCTCGCGGGTATCTGCACAACGATCTATTCCAGCAATATGCTGACTTCGTTTTGGTCGTTCTGCTCAAGCGTATTTTCAGAGTTGGCATTTGTTTGCCTGCTGGCCGCACTCTTGGGTCTTATCAGCAGGTACATCACTACCAAGGACACTATGGATTTAATCACCGCCGCCGCACTGGCTGCAAGCCTTCTCTTAACAATTTGCTACGGTGCCGCTGCTCCCAGCGCTTCTCTGTCAGCGGTTGCTTCCAACTTGCTCAGCCAGTTTGGTATTGGCAGCGGTAGTGTCGGTACATCCACAGGACTTGTATGGAAAATACTCAGCGGAATATGCGCCTGCGGATACCTGGCAATCTTTGCCCTGAGGGCAAAAAACAGCAACAACTTGATAATGCTCATTGGCCTTGCCTGCGTAGCTTTTTATCTTGTTCTCGGTGACTGGATCATGGATCTGATCTTTGTAAACGGTCTTGAGTGGTATGGATTCGCCATATTCATAAAAGGTTTCTTCACTGCTGTCTGCTATGGATTTACCGGCGTGTATGTTCTGACTGCTTCTGAAGAGTAAAATACATAAATTCACAAAAAGCACCGGCATTACATCATGATGTAATGCCGGTGTTTTTTTATTACAATTCAACCTTGTTTAGTTCTCCTGATTTGAGCCGTTCTCATCAAACAAGTCGTCAGCTGAGTACATATTCTGCTGCGCTCTGCCGTGCTCGGCCGGCGCCGGCGGCGGAGCTGCCGGCTGTTGGGGAGCTCCCACAGGGGCAGTACCGTTTATAAACTGCATCTCCTGCCACTGCTGATGTGTAATTAAAATCTGGCGCGGCTTTGAGCCCTCAAAGGGACCAACAACGCCAACTTCTTCAAGCTGATCAATGAGCCTTGCTGCTCTGGCATACCCCAGTTTCAGGCGACGCTGCAGCATTGATACTGACGCCTGTTTAGTCTCGAAAATAACCTCGGCCGCCTGGGGCAGCAGATCGTCATAGCTATTTATCTTCTCCTCCTGGGTCATACCGCCTTTTGCGTCATTTTTATCCGCCGCGGCTTTTTCAATCTGGTCAATTACCTCTTCTGAGTAGCTGGCCTGTCCCTCGGCCTTTACAAACTCAACAACTTTTTCCCGTTCCTCATCTG
>CALXCS010000006.1 GCA_944386875.1 uncultured Oscillospiraceae bacterium | reverse complement strand
CAGGGCGACCCGGTGGAGATAGCCAAGGCCTCCATAGCGCACGCCAAAAAGCACGGCAACGACCTGGTGTTCCTGGACACGGCCGGCCGGCTGCACATCGACGAGGCGCTCATGGACGAGCTCCTGCGGATAAAGGAGGCCACGGACCCCGCGGAAATCCTCCTGGTGGTGGACGCGATGACCGGCCAGGACGCCGTGAACGCTGCCTCCGCCTTTGACGGGCAGCTCGGCATCACGGGCGTGATGCTGACGAAGCTGGACGGCGACGCCCGCGGCGGTGCAGCCCTGTCGGTCCGCGCTGTCACCGGCAAACCCATAAAGTTCTGTGGCATTGGCGAGAAGCTTGACGCCATTGAGCCGTTTCATCCGGACAGGATGGCATCGCGTATACTCGGTATGGGCGACGTCCTCACTCTCATTGAAAAGGCTGAACAGAGTTTCGACGAGAAAAAAGCCCGTGAATTGGCGGAGAAAATGAAGAAAAACAGCTTCACTCTTGCCGATTATTACGATCAGCTCTTGCAGCTGAAAGATATGGGTTCCCTCAGCGATATAGCCGGTATGCTCCCTGGCAATATGGGCAAATCATTGGCTGGTGCAAAGATTGATGAAAAGGCTATGGCCCACACAGAAGCCATTATTCTCTCAATGACTCCTGCTGAAAGGGACAACCCCTCTATTTTAAGCGCAAGCAGAAAAAAGCGCATCGCAGCTGGCTCTGGAACCCAAGTGGTGGATGTAAACCGTCTTTTGAAGCAATACGAGATGATGCGTCAGCTTACACGGCAGATGTCCAAGGGCAAAATGCCTTCTTTCCTGGGCGGCGGCAAAGGTAAGCGTGGAAAGTTCTTCGGGTTTTAAACTGTTTGGGTCTCATATATCAGAAGATATCTGACATATATTTTAATTTTAAATGATTTTTGGAGGTAAATGATATGGTTAAAATCAGGCTTCGCAGAATGGGCGCAAAGAAGCGTCCTTTTTACAGAATAGTGGTTGCTGACTCCCGTTTTCCCAGGGATGGCCGTTTTATCGAAGAGATCGGCACTTATGACCCGCTTGCTGAGCCCTCATCTGTCACTGTAGACGCAGACAAGGCCAAAGAGTGGATGAAAAACGGCGCCCAGCCAACCGATACCGTAAAGAAGCTTCTGAAAAACGCTGGCGTTATCTGATCGGGGAGTAGGCAGATGAAGGAATTACTGCTCTACATCGCCCAGAACCTGGTAGATTCCCCCGAGGAAGTGTCAGTTACTGAGCGTGATGATGGCGATAAAACCGTTTTTGAGCTGCGCGTAGCCTCCGGCGACATGGGAAAGGTCATTGGAAGGCACGGAAAGATAGCCAAAGAGATACGCACGCTTATGCGCGCTGTTGCTCAAAAGCAGGGCCGCCACATAAGCGTGGACATCATAGACAAAGCGGAATAACAATATGATTGGGGCGTCATAGGGCGTCCCTTTCTTTTTAGGAGATTTATGAACGAAAAATATGTTGAAACAGGCCGCATTGTTAACACTCACGGCATACGAGGAGATATTAAAATCGAACCCTGGGCAAATTCTCCGGAGTCGCTTCTCAATTATAAGGTTTTTTTTATAAACGGCGCTGAGTATCCTGTGAAGACGTGCCGCACACATGGGAGATTTGTCATCGCTTCCCTGGAGGGAATCTCCGATATGGACTCTGCACAGCAGCTGAAAAACGCCGTAATAAGCGTGCGCCGTGAGGATATCCCCCTGGATGAGGGCGAGTATCTAATAGGGGACCTTGTTGGTCTTGCAGCTATTGACGAAGCTACCGGCAGCCAAATTGGAGAAGTTGCTGAAATCCTCTCTCCGCCAGGCGGGGATGTCTGCGTTATAAAAGGAGATCGGGAAATTCTGATTCCCCTTAACGATGTGTTTGTAAAGAAAGTTGATACAGATTTTGGCCGTGTATACTTCCATCTGATTGAAGGTATGTAATATGTACTGGATAGATATAATGACCCTTTTTCCCGATACAGTAGGGGATGTGCTCTGCGAGAGCATACTTGGCCGCGGACAGGAGCGCGGATATATACGTGTAGAGTGTCATCAGATTCGAGACTACACTACAAATAAGCAAAAACAGGTAGATGACTATCCTTACGGAGGTGGGCGCGGATGCGTTATGCAGGCGCAGCCGCTATACGACTGCTGGCGCCACATATGCCAAAGCCACGGGGAGCGCGTTCACACCATATTCATGTCGCCCTGCGGAAAAACTTTCACACAGGAGGACGCAAAACGGCTCAGTCGCGAGTATGATAAGCTCATTCTTGTCTGCGGACATTACGAAGGCATTGATCAGAGATTTATTGACGAGTGCGTTGATGAAGAAATCAGTCTGGGAGATTTTGTGCTCACCGGTGGCGAAATACCAGCTATGGCCGTTGCCGACGCTGTGTGCAGGCTAGTCCCCGGCGTGCTGCCGGATCCGGAATGTTTTACCCAGGAGAGTCACTGGGACGGCCTGCTCGAATACCCTCAGTACTCTCGCCCGGAGGAATGGAACGGAAGGCATGTGCCGCCCATTCTCCTTTCCGGCAACCATGCGGAGATAAAAAAATGGCGGCGTAAACAGTCCATAATCAGAACACGTCTGCGCCGCCCCGATATGTATGAAAAACTGAAATTTGAAACAAAACAGGATAAGAAGCTCTTGGCTGAGATAGACTCTGAACTGGAGTGTGATAAAAATGAAAATAGATAAGAGAGCCGATAAATACGCTGAACTTATAATAAAATCCGGTATAAACCTTCAGCCAGGACAGACATTAGTACTGTCTTCACCGGTAGATGCAGCTCCCTTTGCCAGGGTATGTGCGCAAAAAGCATATGAAGCCGGCTGCAGGGAAGTTATTATGCGCTGGTCTGATGAGGCAATTTCAAAGGAGACATATCTGCACGCAGATAATGAGATATTCGACACTGTCCGTCCGTGGAAAGCAGACATGTTAAATACTCTCGCTCAAGAGGGAGCTGCTTTTGTAACCATATACTCCCAAGACCCAGAGGCTCTTTCCGGAGTCGACCCAGATAGGATACGCCGCTCTGCCCTGGCCTCAGGGAAAGCCCTTGAAACTTACAGAGAATTACAGATGACCGATTCTGTACAATGGTGCCTTTTCTCCGTTCCAAATCCGGCATGGGCCAAGAAAGTATTCCCTGAAGTTGATGAGACTGAGGCCGTGTCAAAACTCTGGGATGCAATCTACGCAACTGTTCGCGTAAGCGAGTTTAACGACCCAATTGAGGAATGGCGCATACACAACGAAAATCTGAGAACCCGCAAAGAAAAGCTCACCGGCTACAATTTTAAATATCTCAAATATAAAAACTCCCTCGGTACTGATCTTACAATCGAATTGCCTGAAGGCCACTACTGGGACGGCGGGCGTTCCCACTCTGCAAAAGGCGTCCCCTTTAACGCGAATGTCCCAACAGAAGAGATATTCACAGCGCCTAAGAGAGACGGCACCAACGGCATAGTATACGCCGCAAAGCCGCTTGTCATAAACGGAGACATAGCGGAGAACTTCCACTTTGTTTTTAAAGATGGAAAAATAGTTGAAATTCATGCACAGCGCGGGCAGGAACTCCTTGAGTCCGCCATAGCTACGGACGAAGGCTCTTCCTATCTTGGCGAAGTGGCGTTAGTACCATATGATTCGCCCATATCCAAATCCGGTATTCTTTTCTACAATACACTTTTTGATGAAAACGCAGCCTGTCACCTGGCATTTGGAGACTCTTATCCATGTGTCCATGGCGGAGCCCAGATGACAAAAGAGCAGCGTCGTGCAGTGGGCCTTAACGACTCCATAATGCACGAGGACTTTATGATTGGAACACCTGACCTTTCAATTACAGGCATTACCCACGATGGAAAGGAAATCCCCGTATTTATTGACGGTAATTTTGCGTTTTAACACTGTCCGCAAAATTAAAGAATACTCTATATAGTAAGCCCCCTAACGCAGTCCTGTTTTCCTGCATTAGGGGGCATCATCTATCATCATTTTTATTAATGCGGTTTATCTTGCCGAAATTGCTTCTTTCAAATCGCCTTATATCATCACAACAGGGCCTGTTCTCCACTCCTGCCCTCCGAATCGTTTTTCCACATCCCTGTGCATAAGAGAATATATATCAGTACATAGCGCCTCAAGTTCAAAAATATGTTTTGCCCGATGGCCGAGCTTTCTCCCAGAAGCAGGCTTTGTTATAATAGGCAGCGAAGATACGGATTTCATCTCCTTTATCATCCCTCTCCCACGTCCGTCAAAAGCCAGGACCCTTATGTAGGGCGGCCTTCCCCTCTGGTCCTCGGCAGTTACACCAAGCAGCGCCGCCAGAACTATTCTCCGAATACGGGAGAGAGCATACCTTTTTGTCTTCACTTGACTTATAAGTTCTTCATATGATTTGCAAATACGTCCCAGGCGCATAACACGCATCCAGAGTCCCTCGCCGGAGTCAGGCAGTTTTGAAAACTCCCATTTCTTCATGGTCCTCAGTTTAAAAATCGCGAGTTCTTTAAACGCATCCATATCAACAGGGCATCTGCCGTCATCTATTGCCTTATGCAGCACTTCCGCAGCGCCTTCGGGCATATATGCGCTATATTCCCCTCCTGCATATATAAGTTCTCTGAGCTTTGACGCTGGTGCAGAATTTCCTGAGATCTCGCCGTCATGTCCCGCGCCGACTCTCTTTACCGTCATCGGCCTTATATCCGCCTCTAGTTTATATATCGCCTTAATATACTCAATACCGAGGATATTGTTAGGGTCTTCCAATATGCTTGAAGTATCCCCGATAAGTTTTTCAGCTGCAAGCTGCCTTGCTCTGGCATATGAGATGCCCTTTTCCAGATTTTCGGATATAAGCTTTAAAGCCTCTTCGCTTGCTACCGCTTTCGCCACTCTATTTAGCTTCTCAACGTCGCCGCACTCACTGCCAAATGAAATATAATTTACAATGCCGGAATCTCTCAAAATCCCTACCGCTCCGTACGCAAACCTCTCAGCAGATGCCGTCGCCCAGGGGGCTGGCAGCTCAAGCACGAGATTTGCCCCGCACCGTACCGCCATTTCTGCTCTGGAGTGTTTGTCCAGTATAGCCGGTTCACCACGCTGAGTGAAATTTCCGCTCATTACACAAACTATGCCTGTATCCTCTCCCAATTTTCCTCTTGTAGCGTTAATATGCTCCAAGTGGCCTGTATGAAAAGGGTTATATTCACAGACAATTCCGGCATTTAACATATATTTTTACCTCAAAGCAGAAAAAGTTGTTGAGATATTCTTAAAAACGTATTAAAATATCCCTGTCTTTATTTTACACACGGTATATATTTTTAGCAAGGGAAGGTTTTCACAGATGAAAATTCTTGTAATCAACGCCGGCAGTTCATCCTTAAAATATCAGTTTATGGACTCTGAATCCGGTGAAGTCTTTGCAAAGGGTGTGTGTGAGCGCATAGGAATCGACGGTAAGCTCACTCACAAAGTCCCCGGCAAAGAGAACTACGAAAAGGATATCCCCATGCCCACGCATAACGAGGCCATCAGATCTGTCCTTGAGATCATGGTAGATCCAAACCATGGCGTAATCTCCTCTGTTGATGAGATCGACGCAGTTGGACACAGAGTACTTCATGGCGGTTCTGCCTTCACCAAATCCTGCATTATTGACGACGCCTGCATTGCCGCAATTGAAAAATGTATCCCCTTAGGGCCTCTGCATAACCCCGCAAATCTTATGGGCATACGCGCCTGCCAGGAGCTAATGCCTGACAAAAAGCAGGTGGCAGTGTTCGACACGGCTTTCCACATGACTATGCCGCCCGAGGCGTACATATATGCCATTCCATATGAGTATTACGAAAAAGACGATGTCAGACGTTACGGCTTCCATGGTACAAGCCACAGGTACATCTCATCCAGAGCTCTGCATATGCTGGGACGCGAGAACAATCCTGAAGGAACAAAGATTATAACCTGCCACCTGGGCAACGGGTCGTCAATGGCAGCCATCAAAGACGGCAAATGCATCGACACTACAATGGGCCTTGGCCCTCTTGCCGGCGTTCCAATGGGCACCCGCAGCGGCGATATAGACAGCACTATTATCGAATACCTTATGGGTATATATAATTATGATATAAAGACTATGATGAATATACTCAATAAAAAGTCCGGTATGCTGGGTCTTTCCGGTGTATCTTCAGACTACAGGGATATTCAGAAAGCTGCGAAAGAAGGCAATTCCAGAGCGAAACTGGCACTTGATAAGTTTGTATATGAAGTGCGTAAAGTAATCGGTGCATATACTGCCGTAATGCAGGGCGTCGACGCCATAGTATTCACTGCCGGTGTCGGCGAAAACGACTGGCTGATGCGTGAGTGGATAAGCTCCGGATTTGAATATCTTGGAATTAGCCTGGATAAGAAGAAAAATGAAAACTGCCGCGAAGAGGCAGATGTCTCTGCGCCGGACTCCAAGACCCGCATATTTGTAATACCCACAAATGAAGAGCTGGTCATCGCCATGGATACAGCCATGCTCTGCAAGTAAATTTTTTCTGATCAACTTAATATAAATGATATATATTGTAAAAAATACGGCGCGACTAAAAAGTTGTGCCGTATTTTTTAGCAAAGCATTGCATGTGGAGCAGTTTGTACAAATATTGATATAATTTGTAATAAAATAATAGTTGAAAATATCAACATTTTGTTGTTAAATGTCTTTCATAAGAAGCCGCGGCTTCTCATGTCG
>CALXCS010000005.1 GCA_944386875.1 uncultured Oscillospiraceae bacterium | reverse complement strand
TTGCAGGAGCCGCCTGGGCCACTGTAGGCGGGCAGTTTGTCGCCGCCGCCATAACGTCAAAGGGCTTTCGCCGTCCGCCGCGCATTTCGGAAATGGGCCGCTATGTCCGAGATATATATCTGTTGGGCTATCCCTCCATACTGATGCAAATGCTGTACACAGTTTACATAATTGCGCTCAACGTAATACTTGCCAGCTTTTCCGATCAGGAAGTAACTGTACTGAGCCTCTATTACAAGGTTCAGAGTTTCTTCTTTATACCCCTCACCGGTCTCCAGACCTGCATAGTCCCGCTTCTAAGCTATTCATATGCGCAGAAGTCCTTTGGCAAGTGCAAAAAGGTGATGAACTGCTCCATAATGATAAGCGCCGCGTTTATGCTCATAGGTGTAGCCTGCTTTGAACTGATACCCAGGGCCGTTCTGGGGCTCTTCTCCCAGGACCCAGTCGTTCTCCGTGAAGGTTCCGTCGCCTTCAGGATAATCGGGAGTAGTTTCCTTCCAGCCACCCTGTCGCTGATGATCCCTGTGTTTTTCCAGGCAATAGGGGCAGGCGGCCACAGTACGCTTCTCTCTGTAACCCGCCAGCTTTTCTGCCTTATACCTATCTTCTATCTCATGTCCCACATCGGCCTCCGGTACACATGGCTCGCCTTCCCTCTGGCCGAGTTGACAACAGGGACGCTGGGTGTTATACTGTATTTAAAGCAGATTAAAAAATGGGGGCCCGCCGGCCAGGTGCGGCTCCACAGGATTCACGGCTGACTTGCAGTCTATCCTCATTGCGGCAAAAGAGTCTGTCGCTCCGCATTAAAATAAATTACAGAGGGGCATCGCGCATGAAAAAGATTGGGAAGATACGCACTGTCAATTCCATTATTCCAAAATCATATGAAGTTATTAAAGTAGGCGACAGGTTATTTGCAGGGAGAGACGCTTTCCTTTTCCCCGATAACAATGAGGATCTGCGCTGTATGGAGTGCCTTCTCATACCCCAGGAGTGGGAGTGGACGGAGCATTACACTGATGATGAGCCCGATTATGGTCCCGCCAGGGCCGATGGCCCCGGAAAATATACGGTCATCAAAGGCGCCGGCGCCAGGCGTCAGGTGGAAGAGATTCTTTCTCGCCACGAGACCGGATGCCTCACGCTGTTTGACCACCCCTACCCATATACCATCCCCATAAACCACGCCTACCGGGACGGCAAGCTCTATATGCACTGCGGCAAAAAAGGGAAGAAGCTGTCGCTGATACGGCGCTGCCCCAACGCGTGCTACATGCTCTACGGCCCTTCGGAGCAGGTACCCGAAAATGTCCGCTCATGCCACCTGCCCTATGAGAGCATAGTCTTTTACGGGACGATTGAGATATCCCAGGATGCCTCCGAAAAGGAACTGGCCGTACAGGAGATATCCAGCCAGTACGGCACGCCTTATCAGCACGGATTTGCCGATATGATTGAGATACTCGTGTTCAATATCCACCACGCCACCGCCAGGACAGGCAGGTTTAAACCAGGCAGTTTAAGAGAGATATTTTACTTTCGTCCCGATACCGACCTCCCCTGAATACGCCGTCTGTTACTTCAAAAGTCGAAAAAAAAGAGTCTGACAGGCTATATGCCATGTCAGGCTCTTTTTCTCAGCAGTGTTTTATGCAGTATCGCCATACGGCTTTACTCCGCCGCTTTATTTATGCAGGCAATTGCGTTGAGACTTCTGGGGTAGCCCACATACGGCAGGCACTGGGATACCACGCGGGTCAGGAACTGAGCGTCGTTGCCCATGTTCATATTCCCCTTTGCGTGGGCGATAAGCTGCGGTTCGCATCCGCCCTGGGCCATCAGGTAGCAAAATGTTATCATCTCCCGCTGTGCAAGAGTAAGTCCGCCCCTGGTGTAGTAGTCTCCAAAGCAGTTGGCTGCCAGCCAGCGGTTTACATGGCCTGACTTCCATGCCTCAAGCATATGCGGCCCGAATATATCCGCCTGGGCCTGGGCGCCCTTTTGAAGACGGTCCTCCATAGTTGTGGCTGCCTGTCCGGGCAGCGGCAGCTCAATTCCCTGCTCTTTAAGGGTCTCATTTACAATATTCAGAAATGGGAACACCCGTCCAATTCCCAGGTAATCCACCGCCTGATACACGGTCTCCTTCACCTTTATCGGGTCCAGCCCTTCCTGAAGCGCCCTTTTTAGGGAAACCTTGAACATGTCTGTGCCCTGGCACCCCAAAAGAGCCGCGAGGATTGCCAGGTTTCGCGTCTCCGGGTCAAGCTGCGCAGCCTGCTCATTAACTACCTCGTCAAAAGCAAAGTGCTCCATACGCTCCATAAATTCAGGGTCAGTTGCCCTGAGCTCTTTTAAATCGGACATATTTTGACCTCCGTTTTCATATTTTGCGTCAGCGCCGTAAACCGGCTCCATATATTATATCACGCCTATCGGCGCGGCTGCAGCCCTTTAAAATATACTTTCTCCTGTCACACCGTCAAAAAGGTGCATAAGCCTTGTGTCAAATGTGAAGCAAACCTGCCGCTTGTCGGCAATTATTGATGTATCCATATGTGCCGTTGGGATTACAGCCACCGTCTCCGTGCC
>CALXCS010000004.1 GCA_944386875.1 uncultured Oscillospiraceae bacterium | reverse complement strand
CGGCAGACGTCGGTCGGTCTGTCGTTTTCTGGGTAGTTCGGTTCTGCGTCGGCGTGTGGGTAGTGTCAATAGTTTTGCGCAAATTGGTTTGCAGCCTCTGGCATGAATGAAGTCAGCCAGCAATGGAACATCGCAACAGTATAGATGCCGGGGCTTCCGGCTCCTGAAAAACCAACTGCGAGCCCAGCGCAGCGGGTCGCAGTTGGAGAGGAGAAGCAAGGGAGCGGGCGGATGACGTCTTTTTTGCCATAGGCATAAAAAGACGTCGGAGCAAAGCGGACTTTGCTCCGACGTGGTGGACCCGAAGGGGATCGAACCCTCGACCTCACGGATGCGAACCGTGCGCTCATCCCAGCTGAGCTACGGGCCCACGTATTGTATTTACTTTTGCCTGTGCCGGTAAAAGTAGCCCTATTATTATAGCACGGATTTTTCAAAAGTAAAGAATTTTTCCGTCTCTTTGGGAGCATATTATGAGAGATATTAAAATGGAACTGTAGAAAATGATTTTGCGTCTTTAGACAGCAGCTTTTACAGCTTTAAAAGGCGCGGCGTCATGCCGCGCCTTCCTGGACAGGCGATGTCAACTTTCCTGAACTGGGAGTTTTCCCTCGGACAGATAGTAGTTGGCTTTCAAAATGGCTATAACCGTCTTGGCGTCTGTTATCTTGCCGGACATGGCCATGTCCAGAAGCTCTTTGAAAGGTATGCGCTCCACCGCCAGAAACTCGTCCTTGTCCAGATGGCTGTCGCCTTCAGCAAGGCCCAGCGCCAGGTACACATAGAGGGTCTCCTTGCAGTAGCCGGGGGAGGGGAGGAAAGAGCCCAGGGAGATCATTTGCTGGGCTGAGCAGCCGGTCTCCTCGGAGAGCTCCCTTATGGCGCACTGGAGCGGATCCTCGCCCGGCTCCAGTTTGCCCGCCGGAACCTCCAGCAGCTCTGACTCTATCGGGTAGCGGTACTGGCGCACCATAACGCCGCGGCCCTGGCTGTCCAGCGCCAGTATCCCCACGCCGCCGGTGTGCTCCACCACCTCCCTGATGGAAGTGCCGCCGTTTACAAGTTCAACTTTATCCTTCCGGACACGTATTATCTTGCCGTTATAAATTTCCTGGCTCTCAAGTGTTTTTTCATAAAACGCCATAGTCTGCGCCGCCTTACTTACATTAGAAATCTATGAAAATTATACTATAGCTTTATCTGAGTGTAAAGAAAAAGACGCCGGATACAGCCTAATGAGGAGTATTGCGTATAAGAAACAGTTAAAACGCTTAGAGCCCCAACGGGTACAGGAGTTTGGACGGAAAAGCACAAGCAATTTCTTGTGCAAGTTGACGAAGGCGATTGGACAGTATGCACAAAACTTTACATGGATTTTTGTTAAGTTTGTCGAAGCCGAATATTTAAATCTGGGGTTGATTGGGGTATAATATGACCGTAAACAAGAGAAAGGAGGCAACACGATGAGCAAGATCCTTACAACCGTGATGGACGAGAAAAAGTCCGACGCCTTCAGACTGTTGTGGTATGTTCCTCAGACCATGAATCACTGAAGGTCGTAAGAGAGACGAAAGGTTAGCTTAAGAAATTTTAGAAAGGAGACTTTTAAAATGAGTAAGATCCACAATTCATTCTTCAGCAAAGACGGTCGCAATTTAGAGGCTCTCCGTGAAGAGTTCTCAGCCGGCAAATATCTTGAAGACATGGACTATATTGTCTATCTGATGTCCAAATAAGCAGCTGGTAAAGGTATTTAGAATTAAGAGATTTTAGAAAGGAGACTTTTAAAATGAGCAGGATTTACAATTCATTCTTCAGCAAGAACGGCCGCGATTTAGAGGTTCTCCGTGAGGAGTTTTCCGCCGGCAGGTACCTTGAAGACATGGACTATGTCGTCTATCTGATGTCTAAATAAGACTTGAGTCAGGATACCGCTTGGACTGATTTATCAAAAAACAGAAAGTGAGACTGGTTTCATATGGGTACCAAGTCAAGGGCCGACAATCAGGCCGAAGTTATACGATTCCCCCAGATTTTTGCCATAGGCTGAAATTTGGGGGATTGTTTTTTGCTTTAAAAATAATCCTCAAAAGCAGTTTGGCGGAAGAGCGCCGGCGGGGTTCCCCCGCCGCTTTTTTTAGCTGTAAATTAAAAGTGCTCCGTTTTCCTGAGCTTCCTGAACTCCGCCCTTTTCTGCGCTCTCATGTATTCTTTCTTTTCATCCTCAGTCTCGGGTATCACCTTGGGAACGGGCGTGGGACGCTCATTTTCATCCAGAGCCACCAGTACCAGTATCGCCTTGTTTATCTGGGTGCGGGTGCCGTCCAGATTTTCCACATAGGTGCGCACGCACACCTCCATGGAGGTGCGGCCGGCGTAGGTGATATAGCCGGAGAGCAGTACGGTGTCGTTGGCGTGGGCAGCTGCCCGAAACTCCAGGTTATCCACGGCGGCGGTGGTGACGTTTTTGTTGCAGTGCCGGCGGGCCACAACGGCGGCCACAATGTCTATCCACTCCATCAGCTTGCCGCCGAAGAGCCTGTTGTAGCCGTTCATGGCGTCCATGGTGAGTATCTGCACCTGCTGAGTGCGGGAGTAAGACACGGGGCGTGAGGCGACTGCCTCCTGGGTGGGTATTATGGTGTTGTCCATATGGTATCTCCTGAATTTATTTGACTACGTTTGCAGGCCGGCCCTCAAGGAAAGCCCGCAGGTTGCCTACGGCCATATCTATGACGCGCTTGCGGCAGGTCTGGGGAGTCCAGGCGGCATGGGGCGTAATCACGCAGTTGGGGGCTGTCAGCAGCGGGTTATCCGGCAGTATTGGCTCTGCCGACACCACGTCTACCCCTGCGGCGTACACTTTGCCGGACTGAAGGGCGCTTGCCAGGGCCTGTTCGTCTATAAGGCCGCCGCGGCCGGTGTTTAGGATAATTACGCCGTCCCGCATTCTAGATATTGTATCAGCGTTTATTATCTGCCTTGTCTCCGGCTTTAACGGGCAGTGGAGCGATATGACGTCGGATTTTTCAAGAAGCTCCGGCAAGTCCACATATTCCCCGATTTCCAGCCCTTCGGGCCTTTTACGGCTGCCTGAGGCCAGCACTTTCATGCCCATTGCCCTGGCTATGCGCCCTGCTGCACGGCCTATCTCCCCAAAGCCTATTATGCCCATGGTAAGGCCAGCAAGCTCCACTATGGAGCCCTCGGAGTAGCAGAAGTCGGGGCACTCCTGCCAGCGGCCCTGGTGGACGGACTTGTCGTGAAGCCCCACCTTTGAGCAGATTTCCAAAAGCAGGGCTATTGTGTGCTGGGCCACGGCCATGGTGGAGTAGGAGGGTACGTTGCAAACGGTTATCCCGTGCCGAGCCGCCTCCTGGCAGTCCACGGCGTCGGTGCCGGTGGAGAAGAGGCCGATATAGCGCAGATTGGGGCAGCCCTCCAACACCTGCCTGCCTATGGGAGTTTTGTTGGTGAGTGCCGCCTCGGCCCCGCCTATGCGCCGTATTATCTCGGCTGGGTCGTCCTTAGGCGTCCTGTCGTAGCAGGTCACGTTTCCCATATTCTCGAAACCCTCCCAGCTTAGATCGCCGGGGTTTACGGTGTATCCGTCAAGTATTACTATATCCATTGAGCCGCTCCTTCCCCCGACTTGACGCCAGGTCTTCGGGGAGATATGATTAGTTATTATATTATGGTGCATTAGCCTAGTCAACCGGAGGTGGGAGCGAATGATTTGCAGCCAGTGCCCCAGAGAATGCAGGGCCCCAAGGGAGGAGACTCAGGGCGGAGGCCGCTGCCGCCAGGGTACGCTGCCCAGGGTGGCCAGGGCCGCGCCCCACTTTTGGGAGGAACCGCCGGTCAGCGGGGAGATGGGCAGCGGCGCTGTGTTTTTCTCAGGCTGCCCGTTAGGGTGCGTGTACTGCCAGAACAGCTCCATATCCTACGGCGGCAGGGGAGAGATAGTCTCAATTGCCAGGCTGCGGCAGATATACATGGAGCTTATTGGTAAGGGAGTACACAATATAAACCTGGTTACGGCCTCCCATTTTATCGACGCCGTGGAGGAGTCGCTAAAAGGCGGACTGCCTGTGCCGGTGGTGTGGAACTCCAGCGGATATGAGAGTCTCCAGACTCTCCGCAGGCTCCAGGACAAGGTGCAGGTATACATGCCGGATATGAAGTACGCCTTTCCGCAGGCTGCCGCCAGGTATTCCTTCGCGCCCGACTACCCACAGACGGCAAAAGAGGCCATATTGGAGATGTACCGCCAACGGGGACCATATGTAATTGAGGACGGGCTTATAAAAAGCGGCGTCATAATACGCCATCTGGTGCTGCCGGGGAATCTGGAAAACACCTTCGGAGTGATAGACTGGGTGGCGGAAACATTTGGGCCTGGACAGGTGCTCTTCTCCCTTATGAGCCAATATACCCCCGCCGGCAGGGCGGGAGAGTTTCCGGAGCTTGCCCGCAGACTGAACCGGGAGGAGTACCAGGCGGCCATGGAGTATATGGAAAAGGCCGGCATAGAGGACGGGTTCTTTCAGGAGCTCTCATCGGCAAAAGAGGAGTACACGCCGGAATTTGATCTCACCGGCGTGCTGCCAAAAGAGGACGTATAAACCCATGAAGAGATGCGGGACATAGAGACGCATAAAAGCGCAAATCCGATGATTTCATTCCACCGGACTTGCGCTTTTTATAACGGCTTTTGCCAGAGCCTCAGCGGCAAAAGTACAACACTATGTTTAAAATAATCAGCAGGACAAGAACGGAAAAGGCTCCCCAATAAATCCATTTGGAGGCCCTGTTGTCACTAGCTCTGCCCAGGAAGAACAGATGGACGCACCACAAAAGCAGCAGAGGAATCCATCCGGTGATGGGGAACAGGAAGAGAAGCGCAACGGAAACTAGCCCAAAAAGCTTGCCCCGCCAGATACCGTCGCTTATTTTGCCCCTTAGTCTATTTTTGCTCATATGCCGCCCCCTTTTTTTGTTTGTCTAAAATTACAGTAAACCATCTTTAATGTATCACATTGCTTTTGCGATTTCAACAAATTTTACATAAGATTTATTTGGTTTTAAGGGCATATTTGACATATAGGCGGCGGGGTTTGGCCAGCGGGGAAGCCCGCATGGCTTGTGGGGAGCGTCCCCACGCCTATTTGGGGTTCCACCCCAAACCCCGTTGGTCGCCCGCGAGGCGCGAAGCGCCTCTGGCTCCCGATACCGCCCCCATTTTCTTTTTTTCTTGAAAAAGAAAACGGCCGCGGCCGGTCAAAAGAAAAAACGCTTATGGGTGCAAGATTGAAACTCATAAGCGTTTTTCGTTTCTACTCATCCCTAACCCTGAATAGTCTTAAGCATCCACCTCGCTTAGCCGCTTACAGTGGCAGAGACTTGATGGCCAGGAAGCCCTCGTCCCTCGTCCTTCGTCTCTCGTCCCCGGGGTCACCTCATAGGGGGCCCGCAGGCCCCCTGTGAGTCGTTTCAAGGATGGGTGCAGGGAAGGGAAATCGAAATCCCTTCCCTGCCGTTTCTTTGAATCCTTAAACCGTTTCTTTGCGCTCAAAGAAATGGTTTAAGCGGGGTTTGGGGTGGAACCCCAAATAGGTGCAGGGTTCCGCCCTGCTTACCCCCTGCGGGACCACGCCTGCGGGGCGACCCAGCCCCATGAGCCAGCCCCCCCGCCGGCCGCAGCCGGCGAAACCTCCCGGCCCTTGGGTAATGGGCAAAAGCCGATTCATCTTGAAATAGGCGGCGCCAGACTATATAATAGGCAGTATAAAATATACAGAAAGACAATAATTGGTTTGGAGGAGTGAAAATGGACAGCAGGACCATGGCGTTTATAAACCTCAACGCCGTGCTGGGCGGGCTTACCAGACTCTGCCAGCTGGACAGCGGAGCCGCCGATATAATAAAGGGCAAGGATATCTCGGTGGGCATCTCGGTAAAAGGCGGGCCTGCGGGGACGCTGGTCTTTAAAGACGGGGCGTGTACACTGGCGCCTGGGGCGGCCAAGTGCGACATAAAGCTGCCCTTCTCTACGCCGGAGAAGTTCAACGGGATGATTGACGGTACGGTTACGCCCATCCCCAGCCGTGGCTTTACAAAAATAGGCTTTCTAACAAAGGACTTCATCAAACTTACGGATATGCTGACGGCCTATCTGCGGCCAAAGCCTGAGGACCTTCAGGACAAGAAGTTTTTCAACATCAGCACCACCATAATGTTCCACCTTATAGTGGACGCCATTGTCCAGATAGGCAACCATGATGAGATCGGCAGAGCCAGCGCCGGATACATAGTGGACGGGGACATAAAGCTGGAGATCGATGGGGGGCCTGTGGCGTTTATCAGGGCCAAAAACCACAGGCTCAAAGCCTACCATCAGGCGCCGGAGAAGATTATGAGCTATATGTGCTTTGAGAACATGCGCACTGCCAGGGACCTTTTTGACGGCAAGATCAACGCCGTGGCCAGCGTGGGCCAGGGCAAGGTGCGTATAGGCGGCATGATATCCCAGGTGGACAACGTGAACCGGATACTCGACCGGGTGGCGCTATATCTTGCGTGAGGTGAGGATATGAGAAAGATTTACGAATACCCCAAGAGCAGGGCGGCTTTTGAGCGGGCCTGCAAGGTAATACCCTCGGGAATCTACGGGCACCAGGGGCCCACGGAGGGCTGTTATGTGCCGGTGGAGGCTTTCCCACTCTATTCATCAAAGGCGCAGGGGACATATCTGTGGGATCTGGACGGAAACAGGTTTATAGACTACATGTGCGCTTACGGCCCCAACATACTGGGATACAACGATCCGGATGTGGACGAGGCGGCTGCCCGCCAGCGGGCCATATCCGACTGCACAACCCTGCCCAACCCCATAATGATAGACTTTGCCGACCTTCTGGTGGACACTGTCGCCTGCGCCGACTGGGCTTTCTTTGCCAAAAACGGCAACGACGTGACAACAGGCGCCATAATGACGGCCAGGGCTTACACCCACAGGAAAAAGATAGTGTTCTTCAAAGGCTACTACCACGGCGTATCGCCATGGACTCAGAAGATTGACTACGCAGGGGTGATACCTGAGGACGTGGCCAACAATATATATGTCCGGTGGAACGACTTTGAAGAGCTCTCGCAGGTTTTTGAGGACAACAGGGGCCAGATAGCGGCGATAATTGCCCAGCCTTATATGCACGGCAACTTTATGGACAATGAGCTTCCGGCGGAGGGATTTTGGGCCAAGGTCCGGAAGCTCTGCGACGACACCGGCACCGTCCTTATAATCGACGATGTACGGGCGGGCTTCAGGCTTGACATGGCGGGTTCCGACCACTATTTCGGCTTTGAGGCGGATCTTATATGCTTCTGCAAGGCTCTGGCTAACGGCTACAATGTGTCGGCGCTGTGCGGCAAGGAGTTTTTGAAAAACGCCATTTCGGGCCTGTCCTACACCGGCAGCTACTGGATGAGCGCCGTGCCATTTGCGGCGGGAATAGCCTGCATACAGAAGATGAAAAAACTGGGGATGCCGCGCCTACTTATAGATAAGGGGGAGAAGCTGAAGGCCGGTCTTATAGAAGCGGGACGCAAATACGGCTTTGACCTGCATGTCACCGGCGTACCCAGCCTCTTCTATCTGAGGATAGCCGACGACCCCAGCCTTATGCTCCACCAGGAGTGGATAGCCGAGTGCGTAAAACGTGGGGTTTTCTTCACAAGCCACCACAACCACTTTATAAACGCCGCCCTCACCGACGCCGATATAGCTGAGACGGTTGAGATTGCCGACGAGGCCTTCTCGGTAGTCAGGGACAGGCACAGCTGAACGGGCAGCTGGAAATTGCCGGACGGATTTATTTTTATTCCGCTGCGTATGCGTAAACTCAGGGGTTTTCATTCCGCGCTGAAATGATTATATGTTTATATCAGGATTGGAGGAGAGAGATATGAAGTACGATTTTACATCCATTATGGACAGGAAGGGCCACGATGCAGTGGCTCTTGACAGCATACCTATCCCAGGGGCCCAGGTGGCAGAGGGCTTCTCTGTGATACCCATGTGGGTTGCCGATATGAACTTCCCCACGCTGCCCACCATAATTGAAGAGGTGAGCGAGAGGCTTGGCCACCACCATTTCGGATATTTCGCAATGCCCGACGCCTACTTTGATGGCATAAAGGGCTGGCACGCCGACAGGTTCGGAGTCAAGGATATACCTACCGAGGCCATAGGCTATGAAAACGGCGTTTTGGGCTGCGTGGCCTCGGCCCTTCAGGCTTTCACAGCGCCTGGCGAGGGTGTGCTTCTCCACTCGCCAACATATATAGGCTTTACCGGCACCATGAACAACAACGGCAGGAAAATAGTCCACACCCAGCTTGTGCAGGACGAAGAGGGAGTCTGGCGCATGGACTTTGAAGATATGGAGAAAAAGCTCAGGGAGGAGAATATCCACTGCGCCATATTCTGCTCTCCCCACAACCCCACCGGCCGCGTATGGGAGCGCTGGGAGATAGAGCGGGCCATGGAGCTCTATAAGAAGTACGACTGCGTTGTGATATCCGATGAGATATGGTCGGACATAGTCCTGCCCAGTCACAAGCATATCCCCACCCAGAGCGTGTCGGAGGACGCCAAACAACGCACCATCGCCGTTTACGCCCCCTCCAAAACCTTCAATCTGGCGGGACTTGTGGGCTCCTATCACATTATATATAACCCATATCTCAGGGATCGAGTGGCGAAGGTTGCGGGAATGTCCCACTATAACTCGGCGAACGTCCTCTCTATCCACGCCCTGATAGGCGCATATAAGCCTGAAGGCAGGGAGTGGGTGGACGAGCTCTGCCAGGTGCTGGGAGGCAACGTGGATTACGCCTACGATTATATTACGGAGCATTTTAAAGGCATCAGCCTTGCAAAGCCCCAGGGCACATATATGCTGTATTTAGACTGCGAGGAGTGGTGCCGCGAGCACGGCAAGAGCCTGGACGAACTGCTGCGCGCCGGTGTCCGCGTGGGCGTCATCTGGCAGGACGGAAGGCCCTTTAACAGGCCCTACGCCATACGCGTGAACCTGGCTGTTCCGTACTCGAGGGTTCAGGACGCCATGGCGAGGCTGGATAAGTACGTGTTCAACGGCGAACTCAAATAATGGGCCGCAATGGGCTATTAAAACGCGCAAAAGGGCCTGCTGCAATCTGCAGCAGGCCCTTTATCTATCTATATATTATATACATTACGGCGTGTAGATAAGCAGCGCGGAATCGGACTCGTTATTTTCGTAGACTATCACGTATTCGCCGGTGCTCTCCAGGGCCATAAGCTCCGAGAGAGTTATCTGGAGGCCCGGAGAGCCGTCCTGAAAGCTCATGGAGAGTCTGGAGGAGTCCTCCGCAATCTCCGCCGGAAGCGCGTCGGCGTATACCACGGCGTAATAGCCCTGGGCAACCTCCTGGACGGAGGCGATAAGGCCGTCGTCACCGGTACTGCCGGTGCTGCTCCCAGAACTGCCGCCGTCCTCGAAGCTGCTGTTGCCGGCGTCAAAGCCGTTGGCCTGCGGCACGGAACCCTCAAGGCTTTCATCGGCGGCCACGCCGTTTGCGGCGGCGCTGCTGTTTTCAGTTCCCAACTGCGCGCTGTCCTCAGTGGAGGCTGGGGCGCTTGAGTACTCCTTTACCTCCGGCGCGACGCCGTTATCTTCCATGGTGTACGCGGCGCTGTCAACGCCGTCGGAACTGCCGGTCCCGCCTAAAATGAAGCGGAGGCCGGGTATAAGTATTATAGCGGCGCAGGCAGCCGCGGCAAGACAGCGGACAGCCGTACGCCTGAAGCGGACGCGGCCCTCCATGCGGCGCTTATTATTTATCTCCCTGACGCCGTCCATAACGCCGCTGAGAAGCTCTTCGGGCGGATCGGCGTCGTCGGCCATTATCCTGGATATCTCCGCATATGCCTCAAGGAGCTGGGCGCATTCGGGGCAGTTTTCAATATGGCGGAACAAATCTGCCTGATCCTCGCTGCCTATGGTGCCGTCTATATATTCGCTTATCAGATCCCTGTATCTCTCGCAATCAGCCATTCAGCGCCCTCCTTTCACAATGTTAGACTGGGGGCCGCCGAAAAATGTTCCGCTGCTTTTCAATATTTCTGCCAGGGCCAGCCTTGAGCGGGACAGACGCGACTTTACAGTGCCCTCTTCAATCTTCAGTGCGGAGGCGATTTCGGCGTACGTCATGCCGGATATCTCCCTCATTACAAGCACTTCCCGCTTGTCCGGCGGCAGCTTGTCTATGGCGTCCCAGACAGCCCTGGATACCTCCCTCCGCTCAGCTTCCTCCGACGGGAGGGGGGACGGGTCGGGGACGTCGTAGGCCTCCCCCTGCCCGTCTGCGTCGCCAGTAAGGGAGAACACGTTTTTCGGGCGGGTCCTGCGAATGTGGTCCATACAGGCGTTGTGGGTGAGCCTGTAAAGCCACACGGAAAGACGGCTGTCCTCCCGGAAGGATTTCAGATTCAGGTAAGCTTTCAGGAACACGTCCTGGGATACGTCCAGGGCGTCCTCGGCGCTGCCTGTTATTTTCAAAGCCAGGTTGTACACCAGCTTCTGGTGCTCGATGACCAGCTTCTCGTATGCCTCTTCATCGCCTCGGCGGGCGGCCTTTATAAGGCGGGATTCATCATCCTTTGTCAAGCCCTGACCTCCTTTCGGCATCCCTGAGACAGTCCAGAATGTCTTGGGATACGCTGTAGATATCGTCAAGAGTGGATACGGACATTATCTTTTCTTTAAAAAACGAGGCGTGAGGCATTCCCTTTACATACCAGGCAAAGTGCTTCCTGGCCTCAAGGCAGGCGGATTTTTCGCCCCGGTCCTGGACTGCCAGCTTAAACTGGCGCACGGCCAGCCGAACCCGCTGGCTGTAGGTGGGATCCGGAGGGATCTCGTGGCCGGCTAGGGCGGCGGCGGCCTGGGCGAATATCCATGGGGAGCCCATGGAGCCCCGGCCTATCATGGCCATATCCGCGCCTGTATACCTTAATATATGCGCCGCATCCTGCCCCGAGAAGATATCGCCGTTGGCAATTACAGGTATGGACACGGCCTCTTTTACCCGGGCTATTATGTCCCAGTCGGCCCTGCCGGAGTACATCTGGGCACGGGTCCTGCCGTGGACGGCTATTGCCGCGGCGCCGGACTCCTGGCACATCAGGGCAAATTCCACGGCGTTGACGCTGCCCCCGTCAAATCCTTTCCGGAACTTGACAGTGACGGGCCGGCCGGCGCTTTTTACCACTGCCTCGATTATCCCTGCGGCTTTCTCGGGGTCCCGCATAAGGGCGGAGCCGTCGCCGGACTTGACTATCTTGCCTACGGGGCAGCCCATATTTATATCTATTATGTCCGCTCCGGATATCTCTCCGGCCATACCGGCGGCCTGGGCCATGCACTCCCTGTCGGAGCCGAAAATCTGGGCCGCCGAAGGGTGCTCCCCAGTACCCAGCTTTAGGAGGGCCCGGGACTTCTTGTCCTGATAGCACAGGGCCTTGGAGCTGACCATCTCCGTATAGGTGAGGCCGGCGCCCATCTCCCTGCATATCTGCCTGAAGGCCAGATCGGTGACTCCGGCCATCGGAGCCAGAGCCAGAGCGGAGTCTATATTAACACTGCCGATGAGCAACGTCTCACCCCTGTCTATAAAAAGGATGGAAAGTGCGTTTTGCACAGCTATAATATTTTACGCAATTTATAGCCCGTTGTCAAATTTATAGGCAAATATGACGAAATTATAATGAGAGTGAAAGGAGAATAGAGGCAAATAAGCACAAGACATATATAAATCCGGCCTGAAAATCTGCTTTCAGGCGAAATCGGCAATAAAAAAGATAAAAAAACCATGTTTTCTCTTGACAATAGGCCTTGTATTTGGTATTCTATCAAAGCGCCTTATGGGTGTGGTATGCCCAAAAGCGTCTGAAACTGCGATGAACCGGGAGATTGCGGCATTGCCGGTAACTTCCGGGGAGCATGTCCGGCCGGCATGGTTTTGGTGCCGGCGCAATCGGGCGGCTGGAAAATTACTGTACACGCGTATATCGCCTGGACAGGGTGACAGCCGGATGGATAATCCGGTTTAATTTCTGAGCGGGAATGATACGCACGGATATGTGTATAGAAAATTTTCCACCGTACGGTAAAAACAAACTGTACGATTTGGAGGAAAAAACATGGCAACAGCAAAAAAGATGATCCGCATCAGGCTCAAGGCCTACGACCACCAGCTTATCGACCAGTCTGCCGAGAAGATAGTGGAGACGGCCAAGAGGACTGACGCAAAGGTGTCCGGCCCGATACCCCTTCCCACAAAGAAGGAAGTGGTAACCATTCTGCGGGCTGTGCACAAATATAAGGACAGCCGTGAGCAGTTCGAGCGCCGCACCCACAAGCGGCTTATCGACATCATCTCTCCCACCCAGAAGACAGTTGAGGCTCTCATGAACCTGGAGCTGCCTGCCGGCGTTGAGATAGAGATAAAGCTCTGATTAAAGTCCGTTTTTAAATTTGTTTACACCATCGCCTGCGACTTGCGTGAACAGGCGGGGTCATGTCGCGCGGCGGCGCTGTTTGGTTGCATGGCGCCAGGGCTGCCCGACCAATAACCTAAGGAGGAAAGTATAGAGCATGGAAATGCAGAAGGTAATCATCGGCAAAAAAGTCGGTATGAGCCAGATCTTCGATGACGCCGGAAAAGCCGTCCCTGTAACTGTCATAGAGGCCGGCCCCTGCGTTGTCACACAGGTGAAGACGTCCGATAAGGACGGCTACGACGCCATCCAGCTGGGCTTTGAGACAATCCCCGAGCACAAGCTCACAAAGCCGGAGGCGGGCCACCTGAAAAAGGCCGGTACGGAGATGAAGAGGCACCTTAAAGAGTTCCGTCTGGCCGATTGCTCCAAGTTTGAAGTCGGCGACTAGATCCGCGCCGACATGTTCCAGAAGGGCGACCAGGTTGATATAACCGGTATCAGCAAAGGTAAGGGATACCAGGGCGTTATCAAGCGCTGGAATGCCCAGAGGACTCCTACCAGCCACGGCGGCGGACCAGTTCACCGTCACGCCGGCTCCATGGGCTCCACGTCCACACCTTCCCGCATCTACAAGGGAAAGATCGGCGCCGGACATATGGGCAACGAGCAGGTCACAGTACAGAACCTGGACATCGTCCACATTGACCCGGAGCTTAACATGATCGCTGTCCGCGGCGCTGTTCCAGGACCCAAGGGCGGAATCGTCTACCTGAAGAACACCGTGATCAACAGCAGCAAGATCAAGGGCCCGTCTCAGACTGTCAGCTCCAACCCGCAGAAGAGGTCAGCCAGAGGCTGAGGAAAGGAGAGATTAGAAAATGCCTAAAGCAAATGTGTACAACATGGCCGGAGAGGTCATAGGCGAGATCGAGCTCTCCGACGCCATATTCGGCATAGAGCCAAACGGCGCTGTGCTTCACACCGTAGTCAGAAGCCACCTGGCCAACATGCGCCAGGGCACCCAGAGCGCCCTGACAAAGGCCGAGGTCTCCGGCGGCGGAATAAAGCCCTATCGCCAGAAGGGTACCGGCAGGGCCCGTCAGGGTTCCACCCGCAACCCCCATTTCACCCACGGCGGCGTGGCCTTTGCGCCAAAGCCCAGGGATTACTCCTTCTCCGTAAATAAGAAAGTGAGAAGGCTTGCCATCAAGTCCGCCCTCTCTCAGAAGGCCATTGACGAGGCCGTTATCGTTGTGGACGGACTGGATCAGAGCGAGATCAAAACTAAGAGCTTCAAGGCGTTCATGGACAAGGTGGGCGCTGGAAAGAAGGCGGTTGTCATTACACCTGAGGTAAGGCGCAACGTGGTTCTCTCCGCCAGGAACATCCCAGGCGTGACCACCACCATAGCCTCGATCCTCAGCGCCTATGATATCCTGGGCGCAGACAAGATCGTTGTGGATAAGGCCGCCCTTGAGAAGATTGAGGAGGTTTATGCATAATGAAAAACTCCTATGATATCATACTCCGCCCGATAATCACCGAGCAGTCCATGGAGCAGAGCGACATAAAGAAGTACTCCTTTGAAGTCGCCGTCGACGCTGGAAAAGCCGAGATAAAAAGGGCTGTTGAGGAGATCTTCGGCGTAAAGGTAATGAAGGTTTCCACCCTGAACGTCCGCGGCAAGGAGAAGCGCATGGGAAGATACCCAGCCGGCTCCACAAAGGCCTGGAAGAAGGCAGTCGTAAGACTGACGGATGATTCTAAGACCATCGAGTTCTTCGAGGGAATGGTATAAGGGAGGAATAAGAGATGTCCGTAAAATTCTATAAACCCACCACTCCGTCCAGAAGGCATATGTCCGTCTCGGGCTTTGATGGGATAGATAAGAAAGCAAAGCCGGAACGCTCCCTGCTCCAGGTGCTGAAAAAGCACTCCGGACGCAACAGCTACGGCCGTATAACCGTCCGCCACAAGGGCGGCGGAAACCGCAGGAAATACCGCGTTATCGACTTCAAGCGCAACAAGCTGGATATGGCCGGCACAGTCCTCCGCCTGGAGTACGACCCCAACCGTTCAGCTTACATCGCCCTGGTCCAGTATGAGGACGGCGAGCGCCGCTACATCCTGGCCCCTGTGGGCCTGAAGGCCGGCGACACCGTAATGGCCGGAACAGGCGCCGATATAAAGCCGGGCAATGCCCTGCCAATATCCAGCATCCCCGTGGGTACAGTTATCCACAATATTGAAATGTATCCCGGCAAGGGCGGACAGCTGGTCCGTTCAGCCGGAACCTCGGCTCAGCTGATGGCCAAGGAGAACGGACTGGCTCAGGTCAGGCTCCCCTCCGGCGAGTACAGGTATATAAGGCTTGACTGCATGGCCTCCATCGGTCAGGTGGGAAATATCGATCATGCCAACATCTCCATCGGCAAGGCCGGACGTAAACGCCACATGGGCATCCGCCCGACGGTCCGCGGCTCCGTCATGAACCCCAACGACCACCCACACGGCGGCGGCGAGGGCAAGAGCCCCATCGGACGTCCAGGCCCCGTTACCCCATGGGGTAAACCTGCACTGGGCTACAAGACCCGCAAGAAGAAGAACCGCACTGACAAATTTATCGTCAAGCGCCGCAACGCGAAGTAAGGAGGGACAGAGGAAATGAGCAGAAGTATCAAAAAAGGCCCCTTCGCTGCACCTGAGCTGCTGAAGAGAGTCGACGAGCTTAACAAGACCGGCGAGAAGAAGGTCCTCAGGACCTGGAGCCGCGCATCCACCATTTTCCCGTCCTTTGTTGGCCACACCATCGCCGTACACGATGGCCGCCGCCACATCCCCGTGTATATCACCGAGGACATGGTTGGCCACAAACTTGGCGAGTTTGCCCCGACGCGCACCTTCCGTGGTCACGCCGGCAGCAAGACGGGCAAATAAGGGAGGCTTGAAATATGGAAGCAAGAGCACAGACAAAATATGCGCGCATCTCCCCACGCAAGGTCAAAATAGTCTGCGACCTTATCCGCGGGAAGGATGCCAACGTGGCCAGGGCCATCCTGATGAACACCCCCAAGGCCGCTTCTGAGATTATGCTCAAGACATTGAAGAGCGCAGTCTCAAACGCTGAGAATAATTTTGGCATGGACTCCTCCAGGCTGTACGTCTCTGAGACCTACGCCAATCCGGGCCCCATCCTCAAGAGGATACAGCCCGTGTCCCACGGCAGGGCATACCGCATCAACAAGCGGACCAGCCACATAACCATCGTTGTAAAGGAAAGGGAGGAGGCGTAAGCATGGGTCAGAAAGTCAACCCCCATGGACTCAGGGTCGGCGTTATCAAGGACTGGGATTCCCGCTGGTACGCCAGGGACGACAAGGTAGGAGACCTTATCGTTGAGGATTACAATATCCGCAAATATCTCAAAAAGCTCCTGTACTCCGCCGGAGTACCCAAGATAGAGATCGAGCGCGACAGCGCAAAGGTGAAGATTTACATTCACTGCTCACGTCCCGGCATCGTCATAGGCAAGGGCGGCGCCGAGATAGAGAAGCTCCGTGCCGACATGGAGCGCCGCCTGGGTAAGCCGGTGGCTATCTCCATCATCGAGGTCAAGACACCCGACACCAACGCCCAGCTGGTGGCCGAGAACATCGCCCAGCAGCTTGAGAAGCGCATAAGCTACAGGCGCGCCATGAAAAACGCCATGGGCAGAGCAATGCGCATGGGCGTCAGGGGCATCAAGATAAAGCTCTCCGGACGTATCGGCGGCGCCGAAATAGCCAGGAACGAGAGCTACCACGAGGGGACAATACCCCTGCAGACACTCCGTGCCGATATCGAGTACGGCTTTGCTGAGGCAGCCACGACTTACGGCCGCATCGGAGTTAAGGTGTGGATCTACAAGGGCGAGATACTCGCCCAGACGCTGAGGACCACGCCAAGGACCATGGACACTGCACGCCCGCCAAGAGAGCGCCGTGACCGCAGAGACGACCGCAGAGGCGGACGTGGCGGCTATAACCGCGGCGGCCAGGGCGGTTACAACAACCGTCAGGGCGGCTACAACCGCGCTCCTCAGAACCGTCAGGGTCAGGGCGGCGCACCCCGGCAGAATGCCGAGACTCCCAGAGAAGGAGGAGCTAACTGATGCTTTTACCCAAGAGAGTTAAGTACCGCAGGGTACAGAGGGGACGCATGAAGGGCGTCGCCACCCGCGGAAACACCGTGACTTACGGCGAGTACGGCCTTGTGGCCACTGAGCCGTCATGGATAACCTCAAACCAGATTGAGGCCGCCCGTATCGCCATCACCCGTTACACAAGGCGTGGCGGTAAGGTCTGGATAAAGATATTCCCTGATAAGCCGGTCACTCAGAAGCCGGCCGAGACCAGGATGGGTTCAGGAAAGGGCTCCCCTGAGTACTGGGTTGCAGTTGTCAAGCCCGGCAGGGTTATGTTTGAGATCGCAGGCGTTTCTCCGGAGATCGCCATGGAGGCACTCCGCCGCGGAGCTTATAAGCTGCCCTGCAAGACGAAGATAATCGCCCGCGAGACCGAGACAGGTGGTGAATAAGATGAAGGCAAACGAGGTAAGAAAGATGAGCGCCTCCGAGCTGGAGGCGAAGCTCGCAGATCTTAAAAAAGACCTGTTTACGCTCCGGATGCAGCACGCAACGAACCAGCTCGACAACCCTGTTAAGATATCCCTTGTGAAAAAGGATATTGCCCGAGTCAAGACGATAATCCGCGAGAAGCAGCTCGAGCAGTGAGGAGGAAAACTGAATGAGTGAAGTGAGAACGTCTTCCAGAAAGACAAGGGTGGGCAAGGTCGTCTCCGACAAGATGGATAAGACCATCGTTGTCGCCATTGCAGACAGGGTGCCGCACCCGCTCTATAAGAAAATAGTTAAGAGGACATACAAGCTCAAGGCCCATGACGAGAACAACGAGTGCGGCATCGGCGATACCGTCCGCGTCATGGAGACCCGTCCCCTGTCCAAGGACAAGAGATGGCGCCTTGTTGAGATAATTGAGAAGGCTAAGTAAGGAGGCGACAGCATGATACAGCAAGAATCTTTCCTTAAAGTCGCCGACAATACCGGCGCCAAAGAGATTAAGTGCATCCGTGTCCTGGGCGGCTCCAAGAGGAAATACGGGAACATCGGCGATGTTATCGTCGCTTCCGTCCGCAAGGCAGCTCCAGGCGGCCAGGTTAAGAAGGGCGATGTTATCAAAGCTGTAATAGTCCGCTCCGCCAGGGGCGTGCGCCGCGCTGACGGCACCTATGTGCGCTTTGATGAGAACGCCGCAGTCCTCATCAGGGACGACAAGAACCCTGTGGGAACCCGTATTTTTGGGCCTGTGGCTAGGGAGCTGCGCGATAAGGACTACATGAAGATCCTGTCACTGGCTCCGGAAGTCATATGAGGAGGGCAAGTCAGAATGAACATTAAGACTAATGACACCGTTATAGTCCTTTCCGGTAAGGACAAAGGCAAGCAGGGCAAGATAATCTCTGCTGACCCCAAGGCCGGCAAGGTCATCGTTGAGGGCATCAATGTTGCCAAGAGGCACCAGAGGGCCCGCAGACAGAACGAGGAGAGCGGCATCATCAAGAAAGAGACGCCGATCTATGCCTGCAAGGTCATGCTGGTCTGCCCCAAGTGCGGCAAACCCACCCGTGTGGGACACAGCATCGACGCCGACGGCAAGAAAACCCGCGCCTGCAAAAAGTGCGGCGCCGCGATATGAGGGAGGTAACACATGCCTAGACTTAAGACGAGGTATCAGGAGGAGATTGCTCCAGCCCTCATGAAAAAATTCCAGTACAAGAGCGTTATGGAGATCCCCCGCCTGGAGAAGATAGTTGTAAACGTGGGCTGCGGAGACGCCAAAGATAACGCCAAGGTTATTGACAATGTGGTCAATGAGATAGCCACCATAACTGGCCAGCGCCCAGTGGTTACAAAGGCCCGCAAGTCTGTGGCCAACTTCAAGCTCCGTGAGGGCATGAACATCGGCGTAAAAGTCACCCTCCGCCACGACAGGATGTGGGAGTTCCTGGACAGGCTCTTTAACGTGGCCCTGCCCCGTGTCCGCGACTTCCGCGGAATTAACCCCAACTCCTTTGACGGCCGCGGCAACTACGCCCTGGGCCTCAGGGAGCAGCTGATCTTCCCTGAGATTGACTACGATAAGATTGACAAGATCCGCGGAATGGACATCGCCATGTGCACCACCGCTAAGACCGACGAGGAGGCCCGTGAGCTTCTCACTCTTCTGGGCGCTCCCTTCTATCAGAACTAAGGAGGCTTAAAATGGCAAAGAAAGCTATGATTTCAAAGCATCAGAGAGGCTCCAAGTTCTCCACCCGTCAGTACAACCGGTGCAAGATCTGCGGACGTCCCCACGCCTATCTGCGCAACTACGGCATCTGCCGTATATGCTTCAGGGAATTGGCTTATAAGGGCGAGATTCCCGGCGTAAAGAAGGCCTCTTGGTGATCTTTTTCCGTCATACTGCGTTGCGGTCGCTTGACGTATACCAATACGCCAGCGCTCCCGCGCCTTGTTTGACAAAAAAATCTCTACCAAGATGAGACAAGGCCTCCTGGTGATCTTTTTCCCCTGAGCTGCGTTAGGCTTGCTTGACGTATACCAATACGCCGGCGCTCGCCTGCCTTGCTCAGAGAAAAAATCTCTACCAGGAGAGGAAGGCCTCTTTGGTGATCTTTTTCCGTCATACTGCGTTGCGGTCGCTTGACGTATTTTAATACGCCGGCGCCGTGTGATGCTCCGGCAAAGAGCAAACCAGGAGAGCTGCCCGGTGATATTGTGCCGGGCATAAATACCCAGTTCTGGGTGAAATTAATTTGTTTATAGGATGGCGAAAGGTCTGCGGCAATCACGTATTGACGCAGATACCTCGCCGCCTGAACCGCAAAAGCGGTAACTCTGATCAAGGAGGAAATTTAATGCAGATCACAGATCCTATCGCGGATATGCTGACCAGGATAAGGAACGCCAACGCCGCGAAGCACGCAACAGTTGATATTCCCTGCTCCAACATGAAGAAGGCTATAGCCGAGATTCTGCTGGACGAGGGCTATATCAAAAGCTACCAGATCGTCAATGACGGCGGACAGGGAGTTATAAAGGTGACTCTCAAATATAACGGCAACGAAAAGGTCATCCAGGGCCTGCGCCGTGTGTCCAAACCAGGCCTGCGCGTCTACGCCGGCACTGACGAGATCCCCTACGTTTTGAAGGGACTTGGCACGGCCATAATCTCCACATCCAAGGGTGTTATGACCGACAAGAAGGCCAGAGCCGAGCACGTGGGCGGCGAAGTCCTGGCATTTGTGTGGTAAGGGGGTAGAGAGATATGTCAAGAATAGGTAGAGCTCCCATCACCATACCGGCCGGAGTCGATGTGACAGTGGCCGAAGGCAATATGGTAACCGTAAAGGGACCAAAGGGTACAATAACAAAGAACCTGTGCCAGGCAATGACTATCGAAAATAAGGACGGGGTCCTGACTGTGACACGGCCCAACGACGAGAAGGAAAACAGAGCCCTTCACGGACTTACAAGGACTCTTCTCAACAACATGGTCATCGGCGTCACCCAGGGTTACTCCAAAACACTTGAGATAAACGGCGTAGGATACAGGGCGGCAAAAGAGGGCAGCAACCTGGTTATGAACCTGGGCTACTCCCATCAGGTGATAGTTCCTGAGATTGACGGCATCACAATCGACGTGCCCAACCCCAACTCCGTTGTTATCAATGGCATAGATAAGCAGCTGGTGGGCCAGTTTGCGGCAGACGTCAGGGAGAAGAGGCCGCCTGAGCCCTATAAGGGCAAGGGCATCAAATATGCCGACGAGGTCATCCGCCGCAAAGAAGGCAAGACTGGTAAGTAAAAGGAGGTGTGCCTAATATGATAAAGAGACCTGATACAAACGCCCAGCGTATTAAAAGACACAGAAGGGTGAGGGCCAAGATCTCGGGCACGCCCGAGCGTCCAAGGCTCAACGTATTCCGCAGCGAGAAGAACATCTACGCTCAGATAATCGACGATGTTGCTGGCAAGACTCTTTGCGCAGCTTCCTCCGTTGAAAAAGATTTTGAAGGTTCCGGAAGCAATAAGGAGGGCGCCAGGAAGGTTGGCCAGCTTATTGCCGAGAGGGCAAAGGCCCAGGGGATTGAAGCCGTTGTCTTTGACAGGGGCGGCTATGTCTACCACGGCCGCGTCCAGGAACTGGCAGAAGGTGCCCGCGAGGGCGGCCTGGTATTTTAAAGGAGGGAGGAAACGAACATGCCTTACAGCAATAATCGAAACAACCGTAGAGAAGAGCCCAAGAGCGAGTATATCGAGAAAGTCGTCTCCCTCAACAGGGTATCAAAGACCGTTAAGGGCGGCCGCGTAATGAAGTTCTCAGCTCTCTGCGTCGTAGGAGACGGCAAGGGCAAGGTAGGATACGGCCTGGGAAAAGCCAGCGAGGTATCTGAAGCTATCCGCAAGGGCATCGAGGATGCCAAGAAGAATATCTACACCGTGACCCTGAAGGGAACTTCCATCCCCCACGAGGTTATCGGCGAGTTCGGCGCCGGAAGAGTGCTTTTAAAGCCGGCACCTGAAGGAACCGGAGTTATCGCCGGCGGCGCTGTCCGTGCCGTTGTGGAGGCCGCAGGCATCACCAACATCAGGACAAAGTGCTTAAGGTCCAATAACCCCGCCAATGTGGTCGCAGCTACCATGCAGGGACTCAGATCCCTCCGCAACGCGCAGCAGGTGGCCCAGACCCGCGGCAAATCCGCTGAGGAGATAGTGGGAGGTCGCGTAAATGGCTAACATTAATATTAAACTTGTAAAGAGCCTCAACGGCAGGCTGCAAAAGCACATCGCCACTGCCCAGTCACTGGGACTGCGCAGGATCGGCGACGAGACTGTACAGCCCGACAATCCGCAGACCAGAGGAAAGATAGCCAAGATCGGGTATTTGCTCCAGGTCACGGAAGAAAAGTAAGGAGGTTTGCGGAATGAAACTCGAGAATCTTTCTCCCGCTGCCGGTTCAACCCATATCGCAAAGCGCAAGGGCAGAGGCATCGGCACAGGAAACGGGAAGACAGGCGGCCGCGGCCACAAAGGCCAGAAGGCCAGAAGCGGCGGCGGAGTACGCGTTGGGTTTGAAGGCGGCCAGATGCCCCTTGCCAGGCGTATACCAAAGCGCGGCTTCAACAACATATTCGCGAAGCCCCTTGACGCTGTTAACGTATCCATGCTGGACCGCTTTGAGGACGGCGCCACAGTCGACGCCGACGCCCTGAAAGCCGCAGGGATAGTTTCCAGCTGCAAGTACGGCATAAAGATCCTTGGAAAAGGCGAGATAACAAAGAAGCTCACTGTGAAGGCCTCCGCTTTTTCTCAGTCGGCAAAAGAAAAAATCGAAGCTGCCGGTGGAAAGGCCGAGGTGATCTGAGTGCTCCAGACTATACGAAACGCGTGGAAGGTGGAGGACCTGCGTAAGAAGTTTCTGTTTACGCTGTTCATGATCCTTCTCTACAGGCTCGGCAACGCCGTCCCTGTTCCGTATATCAACGTGTCGCTGCTGTCCCAGTATTTTGACTCAATATCAAACACTGTCCTGGGACTTTATAACGTGATGAGCGGAAGCTCCTTCTCACAGGCGACAATCTTTGCACTCTCCATACAGCCGTATATCAACGCTTCAATTATAATCCAGCTTCTGGCAATCGCCATACCGTCTCTGGAGAGGCTCTCCAAAGAGGGCGGCGAAGAGGGAAAGAGGAAGATCGAGCGCATAACCCGCTACTCAACAGTGGGTATCGCGCTGCTCCAGGGTTATGCCTACTATGTGCTTATAAACAGGTACGGCATGCTCAACGAGACAGGCATCTGGCCTGCGATCGTCATTATCGGCACCTTCGTAGCAGGATCCTCCCTGCTCATGTGGATGGGCGAGCAGATTACAGAGTTCGGTATTGGCAACGGTATATCAATTATACTCTTTGTCAGCATCATCTCCAGGCTGCCCAACACCATAGTCAGCACAGTGCAGAACATCATTGAGGCGCCTTCCACCTGGTGGATATATCTGCTTATGGTAATAGGCGCGCTGGCGATTATAGTGCTCATAGTAATAGTCACCAACGCCGAAAGGCGTATACCGGTGCAGTACTCAAAGAGAGTAGTTGGCAGGAAGGTCTACGGCGGCCAGTCCACCCACCTTCCCTTAAAAGTGAATATGTCCGGCGTACTGCCAGTCATATTCGCCCAGTCGATTGCCTCCCTTCCGGCGACCATAGCGGCCTTTGTGCCCTCCTGGTCAGACGGGTGGTTTATCAAGCTCTTCGATACTGACACTGTCACGTACATGGTGATATATTTCCTGCTGATAGTGTTCTTCAGTTACTTCTACTCAACAGTGCAGTTTAACCCCATTGAGGTCTCCAACAACCTGCGGAAGAACGGCGGATATATCCCCGGCTTCCGTCCCGGAAAACCCACCAGCGATTTTATCGCCAGGGTGCTCCACAAGATAACGCTTTTCGGAGCCCTCTATCTGGCTATAATAGCCATAGTCCCGCTGATAGTAGCGGCCGTATCAGAGACGGCTGCAAATTCCGGACTCTCCATCGGCGGTACGTCCCTGATAATCGTTGTGGGCGTCGCACTGGAGACAGTAAGGGGCCTGGAAGCTCAACTGATAATGCGCAACTACAAGGGATTCCTTGAATAATACTGGGGGGGTAAAAATGAGACTGATACTTCTCGGAGCGCCTGGCGCCGGAAAGGGCACACAGGCTGAGATAATTTCCAAAAGACTCGGGATACCCCAGATTTCAACTGGCAATATACTGCGGGCTGCCGTCAAAGACGGCACGCCCGTAGGGCTGCGTGCCAAGGCACTCATTGAGGCAGGGGCTCTTGTGCCTGACGATGTGATAATAGGCATTGTGGCAGAGCGCCTCCAGCAGGACGACTGCAAAGCCGGCTACATCCTGGACGGAGTTCCCAGGACAGTGGCCCAGGCGGACGCCCTGGAGGAGGGCGGCATAGCCGTGGACACGGTGCTGTGCATCGACGTGCCCGATGAGACCATTGAGAGCCGCATGACCGGCCGCAGGACCTGCGCGTCCTGCTCCGCAACGTACCATGTTGAAAGCAACCCGCCCAAAGTGGAGGGCGTATGTGACGTCTGCGGCGGCGAACTTATCTGCCGCAAAGACGACCAGCCGGAGACTGTAAAGCACCGGCTGCAGGTCTACCACCAGGAGACCGAACCTCTTCTGAGTTACTACCAGGAGAGAGGAAAGCTCACTACAGTCCAGGGGTGTGAAAAACTTGAGGACACCACCGCGGCTGTGATGAAGGCTCTGGGGATAGATGTATGATCCGCATCAAATCCGCCAGAGAGATACAGCTCATGCGCCGGGCGGGGAAAATTACCGCGGCGGCCCGCGCTCTAGCGGGCAAAATGGTAGCCCCCGGCGTGACAACCCTTGAAATAGACAGAGCAGTCCATGATTTCATAGTCTCACAGGGGGCCGTCCCCACATTCCTGGGCTATGGCGGCTATCCGGCGAATCTGTGTATCTCCATAAACGACCAGGTGATACACGGCATACCGGATGGAAACACAGTCATCAGGGAGGGCGATGTGGTCAGCATCGACGTGGGAGCCACTAAGGACGGTTACGTGGGAGACTGCGCGGCCACTTTTATCGCAGGCCGCGCCAAAGACCAGGAGGCCGAGAAGCTTGTGTCAGTCACTAGGCAGAGCTTCTTCGAGGGCATAAAATTTGCCCGCCAGGGCTTCCGGATATCAGATATAGGCAGCGCCATTCAGCAGTATGTTGAGGCAAACGGCTTCTCTGTGGTCCGTGAATATGTGGGCCACGGAGTGGGCAGGGAGATGCACGAGGAGCCTGAGGTGCCAAATTTCGGCAGACCAGGACACGGACCCCGCCTTGTTCGGGGTATGGTGATAGCGGTGGAGCCAATGGTCAACGCCGGCGGCTGGCCCGTGAAAGTCCTTAAAGACGGCTGGACCGTGGTGACACAGGATGGGAGCCTTTCGGCACATTACGAAAATACCATCCTCATAACCGACGGCGAGCCGGAGATCCTGACAGTTTGCGAGGAGCAGGTATGATGAGTGGTAGCAAGTGCCGTAAAGGCGCGGACATGGGCGCCGCGCAGAAGCCAGAGAGCACAAAATTCCGGATGGAGACCGGAGAAAAAGGAGGTATGCAGTTTGGCAAAAGATGATGTGATAGAGCTGGAAGGAACCGTCGTGGAGTCGCTTCCCAACACAATGTTCAACGTGGACATAGGCAACGGTCATATTATCCTAGCGCATATTTCCGGAAAGCTCCGTATGAACTTCATCAGGATATTGCCCGGGGATAAGGTGACAGTACAGATGTCTCCATACGATCTGACCCGGGGACGCATCACCTGGCGGAGCAAATAAACTGCCGGCTGTGCCGGCCCAACAATAATAATTCCCGCGTAATGAAAGGAAGGTATATATGAAAGTCAGACCTTCAGTAAAGCCCATGTGCGAGAAATGCAAGATTATTAAGCGCAAGGGCAAAGTCATGGTTATCTGCGAGAATCCCAAGCATAAGCAGAGACAGGGCTAAGTAACGACGAAAGGATTGATAATAAGATATGGCAAGAATTTCCGGCGTTGACCTGCCCAGGGATAAGAGGATTGAGATTGGCCTTACGTACGTCTACGGAATCGGAAGGACCAGCGCCAAGAAGATCCTTGAGCAGACAGGTATAGATCCTGACATCAGAGTAAAAGACCTTACTGAAGCACAGGAGGCCCTTCTCCGTGAGTGCATAGATAAGAATTACACAGTAGAGGGCGACCTGCGCCGTACAGTCGCTCTTGACATCAAGCGTCTTACAGAGATCGGCTGCTATAGGGGAATGCGCCATCGCCTCGGCCTGCCTGTCCGCGGACGGAGGAGCAAGACAAACGCCCGCACCCGCAAGGGACCGAAGCGCACTATAGCCAATAAGAAGAAGTAAGGGAGGGATATGTAAATGGCTGCTAATAATAAGGGCAAGGTGGTTAGAACCCGCCGCCGCGAGCGCAAGAACATAGAGAGAGGTCAGGTGCATATCCGTTCCTCCTTCAACAATACGATGGTAACGATAACCGATACAAACGGCAACGCCATATCATGGGCGTCCTCCGGCGGAATGGGCTTCAGAGGAAGCAAGAAGAGCACGCCTTTTGCCGCTCAGACTGCCGCTGAGACTGCCGCCAGAGCCGCTATGGAGCACGGACTTAAGACTGTTGAAGTCTTTGTCAAGGGACCAGGTTCAGGACGTGAGGCCGCGATCCGCGCCCTTCAGACAGCTGGCCTTGAGGTCACAATGATCAAGGACGTGACACCAATCGCTCACAATGGCTGCCGGCCGCCTAAGCGCCGCCGCGTATAATTAAAGGAGGAGACGATATGGCAAAGAATACTCAGCCCATAGTCAAGCGCTGCAAGGCGCTGGGCATTTCTCCTGCCGCCATGGGCTATACAAGCAAGACAAAGTCTGATACTATTCGCAACCCCAAAGGGCAGATGCGCAGGAAGCAGAGCGAATATGCAACTCAGCTCAATGAGAAGCAGAAGGTCAAGTTCGTGTACGGTGTCCTGGAGAAGCAGTTCCGCTCATATTATGAGAAGGCTGCCAAGGCCAGCGGACAGACCGGCGAAGAGCTGCTCATCATGCTTGAGCGCAGGCTGGACAACGTGGTGTACCGTCTTGGGTTTGCAATGACACGCCGTGAGGCGCGCCAGGCAGTTAACCACGGACACTTCACCGTCAACGGCAAGAGGGTGGACATCCCATCATATCTTGTGAATGTGGGCGATGTAATCGAAGTCCGCGAGCGCAGCCGCTCATCCGTGATGTTCAAGAGACTCCTGGGAGAGGACGCTCCTATTGTCACGCTTCCCCAGTGGCTCAGCCGTGAGAAGGATGCCCTGCGCGGCAAAGTAGAAAAGATGCCAGTCAGAGAGGATATCGACGTGCCCATCGAAGAGCACCTCATCGTTGAGCTTTATTCCAAGTAATCCCATAGCCCTCATAATCGGAAAGCTGCAAAAACGGCGGGAAACCGCCTGACTAATAAGGAGGGTAATAGTGTCTGTAATTGAAATTGAAAAGCCGCGTATCGAATGTATTGAAACTCCGGGTGACGATTCATACGGTAAGTATGTTGTGGAGCCGTTGGAGCGCGGATACGGAATAACCCTGGGAAATTCTCTCCGAAGAATACTGCTCTCATCACTACCTGGAACGGCTGTGACATCGGTGAAGATATCTGGAGTCCAGCATGAATTTACAACAATCCCCGGCGTAAAAGAGGACGTGACGGAGATTGTACTGAACTTAAAGAGCATTATTGCGAAACTCCACAACGAAGGCGAGAAGACGGTCTACATTGAGGCTATTGGCGAGGGTGAAGTGACTGCCGGCGATATCAAGGCAGACAGCGAGGTGGAAATCCTCAACCCTGAGCTGCACATCGCCACACTGGGGCCAGACGCCCAGCTGAGGATGGAGATAACAATGAATCACGGCCGCGGCTATGTTTCGGCCGAGAGGAATAAACTTCAGCAGCCGGTTATCGGCGTTATCCCAATAGACTCCATATACACGCCGGTTCTCAAGGTGAATTACGCCGTTGAGAACACACGTGTGGGGAACATGACCGACTTTGACAAGCTGACACTGGAGGTCTGGACAGACAAGACCATCACTGCCAGGGACGCTGTGTCCATGGGCGCCAAGATACTTTGCGACCATTTCACCCTGTTCACAGACCTTTCGGAGTCCGCTGGCTCCAAATCTCTCATTGTGGAGAAGGCCGAGACTCAGCGGGACAAGGTCCTTGAGATGACCATTGAGGAACTGGATCTCTCTGTGAGGAGCTTCAACTGTCTTAAACGCGCAAACATCAACACTGTGGAAGAGCTTATCTCTAAGACGGAGTCTGAGATGATCAAGGTCAGGAACCTGGGTCACAAGTCTCTTGAGGAAGTCATCCACAAGCTGGCGATGATGGGCCTCTCCCTGGCCAGCGAAGATAACAACAACTAACCTGCAAAGGAGGAAATACACATGCCCGGAACACGCAAGCTCGGCAAGACCACCGATCAGCGTATGGCGATGCTCAGGCAGCAGGTGACCGACTTCCTGGACCATGGGAGGATGGAGACCACCTTTACAAGAGCAAAGGAGATCGCTCCCCTGGCCGAGAAGATGATTACACTGGGTAAGAAGAATACCCTTGCCTCACGCCGTCAGGCTCTGGCTTTCATCACCAGGGAAGACGTAGTGACAAAGGTGTTCAATGAACTGGCGCCTCGGTACGCCTCCAGGGATGGCGGATACACCCGCATCACCAGGACCGGCCCCCGCCGCGGAGACGCCGCAGAGATGAGCGTCCTTGAGCTGGTAGCCCAGAACTGACCTTTTTAAGAAGCAAAAAACGCGCTGCTATGCAGCGCGTTTTTTTTACGCCTATTATATACGGCAGCGCCATTAAGAGCAGGTACGCAAAACCCGGGATAACCGCCCTGACAGCGGCGTCAGGCTCATGCCCTTAGAGGCGGCAAGCGGTACCACAGAGCCTGTAGCAAGCGAAAATATCTGCTATTTTATCGCTGCCGGTATAAATTTGTCCAATCTTCAAATCCTATCCAGTGAAGCGCAAACTCAGGAGGAGAAAAAAGATGAAGATGACAAATGGGGAATACGCAAAATATGTAAAAGAAAAAACGCCCAGGTCAAAGACCGGGGCGGATATGCTCAAGGCATTTCTGGTGGGCGGATTGATATGCTGTATAGGGCAGGCCATCTTGGACGGATACACCTCTTTGGGCATGGAGACGGAAAACGCGTCAATAGCCACCAGCGTCACACTTGTGTTTTTAGGGGCGCTGCTGACGGGGCTGGGGGTGTATGACAACATAGCGAAATTTGCCGGTGCGGGGACGCTTGTCCCCATAACGGGATTTGCAAACTCAGTGGTGTCGCCGGCCCTGGAGTTTAAAAGCGAGGGGTATGTAACAGGCACAGGCGCTAAGATGTTCATCATAGCCGGACCGGTAATAGTCTACGGCACCACCGCCAGCGTGCTGTACGGCATAATCTACTGCCTGGTGCGCTGACGCGCTGGAAGGAAATCTCCAATTCCGCTACAAGGATACCACACCTCTTTTCCGTAACCGCGGGGGTTTCCAGTGAAACCTCCGCTAAAAATGTGTCACTGGCACATTTTTTTACGCTGGGGCGTGGGAGAGGACACTTCTCAGGCCGAAAAAGTGGCTTCGGCCACTTTTT
>CALXCS010000003.1 GCA_944386875.1 uncultured Oscillospiraceae bacterium | reverse complement strand
GGAAGCAGTGTATCCATAAAGCGCTCCGGCAATGAATCGGCCGTCACCTTGCCTAAAGATGATCCTGTAATTGTTTTAGGCGATTTCGTTTCTTTGCCAGAGGGCTCTGCCGTCACAGACGCTCATGGTAAAATAGTTCAGCTTCCTGATGGCGGTTCTCTCGATGAAAGCGGCAATCTTATATCAAATGTCCCTGAAACACCTCCATCCCCGCCTGTCATTCCGTCAGATCCGGTTTCACCTCCATCCACAGGCTCTTTGCCGTCAGAAGATCAGAGTGACACTACACTCAGCTTTGGGGATGTGCCGGAGGGCAGCTGGTATTACGATGCAGTCGAATATGTCGTCGCCGCGGGTCTGATGAGCGGTACAAGCGATACGCTGTTCTCCCCTGGCTCTCCCACAAGCCGAGGAATGCTGGTAGCCGTTCTATACAGGCTCGAGGGTAGTCCCGATGTGTCTTCAGTTCAGCCCTTCAGCGATGTCCCCTCCCACTGGTATTATTTTGATGCCATTGCCTGGGCAAGCTCAAACGGTATAGTAGACGGTTACGACGGAGAGATTTTTGGGCCAAATGACCCTATCACAAGGGAACAGCTGGCTGCTGTATTTTATAGATATGCCAAATACAAAGGTATTGATGTGTCAGTATCAGCTGATGTCCCAGAGTTTAAAGATCGCAGCGATATATATTCTTACGCACTAGAACCTTTAAACTGGGCAGTACAGTCAGGTCTTATAGAGGGCGTTGAAAGTGATCTCCTTTTGCCGAAAGGCACAGCTACCAGAGCTCAATTTGCAACAGTTCTGGTCAGGTTTTGCCAACTGCTGTCTGCTCTTGAAATAACGAAATAACGACATTAAAATAGCCGCACTTACATATTTTGATAAGGGGGGAATTTTATGCAGCACAAGTGCAAAGTGACTGTCATAGACAAAAAGTGTTTTTCAGATCTTCAGAGCGAATACCTGGTAAACCCCAGTTCAGGCCCATGTCCTTTTTACAATATAGGCGATGAATTCATATTTGAGAGATACGGCGATGAAGATACTTTCTGGTATACAGGGCACGGAGCCCACTGCGGCGAAGCCTGGGACTGCATCAGCAGGTATATCTATACCGCCCTCCAAGGCGGCAGCATAATGCGCGGCTGGACAAATGACGAACGCATGATGATAGCCTGCTGCAACGATGGAACAAGGCCAGTTATATTTAAAATTGAGAGACTTGACTATATAGTCATCCGCATAGAAGGCATGACATGTCAGAAGTGCGCCGATAAAATCCGCACCGCGCTTGAGGCCATTCTCGGTGTAAAATCTGTGCAGGTGCTCCTGGACAAGGGATGGGCAGAGGTTTATCCCAAGGCAGGTGCTGTCATTTACGAAGCATCGCTTATTGACGCGGTAGAAGGAGCCGGTCAGTACACTGTCGATAGGATAGACTGATTTTTCCCGCCTTGGTAAAATAGTTAAAAATATAGGCTGCCGAACGTGCTTTGCATTTTCGGCAGCCTATATTTTTCTATGATTCTACTCCTTAATAAAATCCTCAGATGTAAAGTTATATATCTTCCCGCAGAAGCGGCACTTTACCTCTATCTTTTTGTCCTGTTCCAATATTTTTTGTATCTCATTCCTGTCAATTCCAGCCAGCGCACCCATAACGCGCTCCCTGCTGCAATCACATTTATATGCAACCGGATCACTCTCAAGTATTTTCGGATTGAATCCGTCCAGTACTTGCTCAACCAGATCTGAAACGCTGCCGTCTCTAAGCCAGGACGTGACAGCCCCCGCCTTACGCACGTTCTCTTCCAATTGCCCGATAGTGCTCTCAGGCGCTCCCGGCATCAGCTGCGCTATATAGCCTCCGGCGCAGAGCACTGACTGGTCCCTGTCAAGAAGCACCCCCAAAGCGCACGCGCTGGGTACCTGCTCACTCTCGGCAAGATATTGAGCCAGATCCTGTGCAATCTCGCCATTTACAAGCTCTACGCTGCCGCTTACAGGCTCTCCGAACCCCAGATCCCGTATAACGGTCAGAGTACCGTCTGTGCCGACGGCTGCCCCAACATCAAGTTTCCCGTCCTGACGCAGCGGCATATCCACAGCTGGATTTTGTACATATCCTCGTACGTTGCCCATATTGTCGGCAACAGCGATAATGTTTCCTATCTGGCCGCCGCCGTTAATGCGCACGGTTATTGAGCCGCCGTCCTCCTTTGTGCCGCTTCCCAACATTGAAGCCGCCGCCATTGTCCGCCCGATAGCCGCCGTTACCACTGGCAGCGTCATGTGTATCTGCCTTGCCTGTTCAACTGCATCCCTGAGGCTGACTACGGCAAGTTTAACAAATCCATCCTCTGATATCGCTCTCAAAAGCTGGTCCATATAAGCTCCTCTCTAAAAAGATATCGCAGCCTGAGGCCGCGATATCCTAAATTACTCTCACATACGCCTTGCGGCAATAAACACCCTCAATTCATCGTTATTTGGAGCCCTGTCCTCCAGCTCTCCAAAAAACGATATCTCTCCAAATCCCCGCTGTTCCAGAACCTTTGCAAGCATATCGGCGCTGTAAGCATACTCCACATGTTCTTCCTGGGCTCTTTCCCACACATCTCCGTATTTTCTGGAAAACAGATCTATACCGTAAACGCAGGCGTTCTCCTCCTGATAAAAGGATGTCCTCCACACACAGTATATATCCTCATTCTCGTCAAGGAAAACCTGTCCGTCCAGCGATTTCAGCTTAAAGGGCGTATTTATATCAAATATAAGTACGCCGCCAGGCTCAATGAAGAGCCTCAGCCTGTCAAACACCCTGCCGATATTCTCTTCCGGTATGTAATTAATGCCGTCAAGAGAGCACACGGCGGCCTTAACAGTACCGTAGAGGTCCAGTTCCTCCATCTCCTGGCACAGAAATATAGGACGGCTGCTCTCCGGCAACTCAAGGGCCTTCTCCATAGCCTGCGCCAGCATATCCTGAGAGCTATCCACTCCTATCATCTCATACCCGCGTTTTGCCAGGAGGCACGTAAGCGTACCTGTACCGCAGGCCAGATCCAGCATCAGGTCGGGAAAGATATTGTATTTTTTAAAAATACACTCATAAAAATCAGCAAATCTCTCGTATGGCACATCACCTGTCAGGCTGTCGTAAAGCGGAGCAAGCGGTATATATTGGCTCATTCCTGCTGTTCACGCAGCCTTTCAAAAACTATGGCGTAGCCATCTTCTCCGTAGCGCAGGCTCCTGTTCACACGGCTGATCGTAGCGCTGGAGGCGCCGGTCTGTTCCAGGATATCATTATAAATCATCCCTTTTTCCAGAAGCTGCGCCACATGGAACCTCTGCTCCATTGCCTTGAGTTCAGTAATACTGCACAGATCCTCAAAAAAGCGTACACATTCATCAACCGTTCTCAAAGTCAAGATGGCTTTATACATATCTTCACACTTTGGCTGATTTAAGTTCTTATTCATGCCGTTCTCCTATATGTGAGTATTATTTGACACTTACTGTTTCAGAGGGATAACAGCTATAAGTTCAAGGACCTCCTGACCCTTATTGGATATTCCGTGGCTCTCCCCATCCATTGTCAGCGTTATGTCTCCAGGCCCTACTTCCACCTCCGTGCCGTTGTCATTATAGGCTCCATTACCCTTCAGTATAAAAAATATCTCACATTCACCTGTGTGCTGGTGTGTTCCAATACTGCATCCAGGTTCAAGTACAATCTTATTATAAAGTCTGACCTTTCCGTACATCTCCGCAGGCGCAGCAACCTCAACCAGTTTTACAGATCCGTCTCCGCCTCTCATATGTTCATTTATTGTGACTTTGCCGTCATTAATATTTCTAACCATCTATATTCTCCTTCATCGTTAGTCCTTATTGGCCTGAGTATTATCTTCAGATTCGGCTGGAATCTCCTCGGAGTCTTCCTGCCTTCCGGCATGCTTTGCCATCTCCTCTTCCTCCAGCTGCCTGTATGCGACTTTTCCCACCAGTGTTTTGGGGAGGCTATCGCGGAACTCAATGTCCTTAGGCAGGGCATATTTGGCTATATTCTTACGGCAATAGGCCATTATATTCTCTTTTGTCTCATCAGTCGCGGGTACGCCTGGTTTGAGCATAATAAACGCTTTAACACGGTGCATCCTGTAAGGATCAGGCACCCCTATAACACAGCTCATCTGTACAAGCTCATGGGCATCCAGTATGTTTTCCAGCTGCGCGGGATATATATTGTAGCCTGATGAAATTATCATCCGTTTGCTGCGCCCACGGAAATAAACAAAGCCGTCTTCATCCATATATCCCAGGTCGCCTGTGTATACCCAGGTAAGCCCATCGGCATGGGTACGCAGCGTCTGGGCAGTCTCCTCAGGATTGTCTATATATTCTTTCATCACCGTGGGCCCTGACAAAAGTATTTCGCCCTCCTGTCCGTAGGGGATTTCTTCATCAGTTCCGGGCTTTACTATTTTTATATAGGTGTCTGGGAACGGCAACCCAATGCTCCCCTCTTTTGCCATATGGGGAGGCGTCAGGCAGCAGGCAGTTACCGTCTCTGTGGTTCCGTATCCCTCTCTTATCTGCACGGCAGCATTGTGGTCATACAGGAATTTATCGAATTTCTTTTTAAGCTCCACCGACAGGGAGTCTCCGCCGGAAAATACACCCTTGAGACTGGAAAAGTCGGCGTTCTCCATACTTGGCAACCTCAAAAGCGCCTCATAGAGAGTCGGCACCCCTGCAATAAAATTACATTTTTTCTTCTTTATGAGTTTTCCATAGCTCTTGGCTGTAAAACGAGGCACCAAAAGGCAGCGTCCGCCGTTTGCAAGCATTGTATGTATACACACTCCCAGGCCAAAGCCGTGAAAAATAGGCATGGCTGCCAGCATCTTATCGCCCGGCCGGAACATCTGGTTTACTGCCACCACCTGTTTTGCCAGGGCATTAAAGTTGAGGTTTGTCAACAAAATGCCTTTTGTCGTGCCGGTAGTACCGCCGGAATACAATATCACCGCAGGATCGTCGCCCGACTTCTTCACTTTATAATTCCAGAAGCAGGCATTGCCCAGTTTTATAAAATCATTCCAGCGGATAACAGGCGCATCCTCAGGTATTTTTTCAATCTTGCGTCCCTCAGTCAGCATATACCCCGCTCTGACAGGCCTTGTAAGTTCGTCTCTAATGCTGGCGAGTATCACATTTACAACGCTTGTATTCTGGCGTATCGCTTCGATCTTCGCATAGAACTGGTCCAATGTTATAACTGTCACGCTCTTAGAGAGATTAATGTAAAATTCTATCTCCTTCTCACTGGAGAGAGGATGCACCATGTTGGCAACAGCGCCAATGCAGTTAACTGCATAGAACATAAAAACCGCCTGGGGACAGTTTGGCATGGCTATTGTAACTCTGTCGCCTTCCCGTACCCCTATGGTACGAAGGGACTTGGCGCACTTATTTACCATTGCTATCATCTGCCTGTATGTGGTAGATTTCCCCATAAAGTCGAAGGCCACATAGTCAGGATACTTTGCCGCCACATTTGAGATAAGCTCATACATGGACCCCTGGAAATACTCCAGGTGAGACGGCATATCCCCTAAATTTTTAATCCATGGTGTCTTTACTGTGATCTCGCTCATTTAATACTCCACCTCTTCATTCACAGGTCGCTCCAGAAGCTCCGGGTTCTCAAGAAGGTGCTTCAGTAAACGGATAGATTTTGAATAATAATAACCGTCTGCAAGCCTCTCGTCAATTGTAATTCCCAAGTCAAGGGTTTCCCGCATCTCCACATTCCCCTGTGTGTCAAAAAATGGGGACATCTTTTTCTCACCGATTATGCAAAACAGGGAACATGTGCCCCAGTTTGTAAGATGGTGATATCCGCATTTGAGCTTTATAGAGCCCAGATTGGATATTATAACTGATGAATAATACGGATCAGTCCCTATCAGGAAATATGGACACCAGCCGTGTTTATCAAGCTTTGTTATAATCCACACAAGAAATTTCGCCAAAAATCTTGGCATCTTATTGAGAATTTCCATGCTGTCGGAAGATCTGTCCTTTTTATCGGACCGGCAGAACATCACCTGAGAGCGTATATATTCGTGTATGGTATCTATAGTGTCCTGGTCCTTTGCATGGACAAATGCCAGTCCCTCTTCCGCTTCATCAGAAAACTTCTTTTTCACCACAAACGAGGCTGATATCTCATTGCGCTGATAAATGTTCTTGTTGCATATAAACCTATTCATCTTTGGGCGCAATGTTATAGTCTTAATAAGCGCAGCCAGCACCACGTGGAACATTGTATACGGAAATTCTTTTTCCGTCTCGTTTTTCTTCTTCAAATAGGCATTAAGGTTAGTTATATCTATTCGCTCGGATATGTATGCTTCGTTATCGCATCTGTTTGGATATATAAGCGGTACAATAAAGTGCATCGCATCCAACTCACGCAGCAGGCGTCCATCTTTCCTGTCACCCAGGCGCCTCCTCTGCTTTTCCAAAGCTCTCCCCCCATTTCCCGTCTTATCTTTCTATCTATTCCGGTATTACACAATACCAGATAATAATTTTACCACCATAATGTATTAAAGTCAATTAACATAGGTATCTCTTAACTATATATTAAAGACAATTCCACGCTGTTTTGTCACTTTTTCTCTTTTTTTATCTTAAATTTGGGTTCAGTGCCGGCTATGAGTCTCTTTATATTCTCTCTGTGCATAAATATAACGCTCGCCCCTGCAATTATGCCCAGCATCATCTCCCAGAATCCATAAAATCCCAATACATACTCAAATATCGGGAATGCGACGCAGCAGGCAATGG
>CALXCS010000002.1 GCA_944386875.1 uncultured Oscillospiraceae bacterium | reverse complement strand
GAATAGATATCACGGTTTTCTGCCAGCTCCTCGGTTATTTCAGTGCTGGGGGTGCCGGGGTAGCTGGACACTACCTGACATCCGGCCTCATACAGGCCTCTGGCAACAGCCTCGTTGCCTAGCATCAGCTTCTTCAATGCAAAAACTCCCTTCCGTGTTTCAAATTACTGTGTAAAACCTCACACCTCGACTAAATATTTTATCAAAGGCCGATTTACATTGCAACAATTAAATAATTACATGTGTGAGAATAAATATTAATTAAGACAGATGCCAGCCGCTGAGCAAAACGGCTGGCATCCAAGAAAAGATCTTTATGAGTTGTTTTCGGCGGCAACCAGATTTGCTCCGCCATACATTTCCCTGAGCTTTGGCTTTTCTATCTTCCCTGTGGCATTTCGAGGAACCGGAGCCAGAATAATTTTGCGGGGACGTTTATACCGAGGCAATTTAAGACAAAATTCGTTTATCTGCTCTGCGCTGCACGTGTGGCCCTGCTTTATGTCGACAATTGCCGCAGAGATCTCTCCAAGACGCGTATCCGGCAATCCGATAACGGCAACGTCATTTATATCAGGGTGGGAGGAGAGAAAATTCTCTATTTCAACTGGGTATATATTCTCTCCGCCTGAGATGATGACATCCTTCTTCCTGTCTACGAGGAAAATAAAGCCGTCTTCATCATACTCAGCCATATCGCCGGTATATAACCAGCCGCTTTTTAAAACTTCATCCGTTGCCTCGGGGTTGTGATAATAACATGTCATAACGCCAGGGCCCTTTACGCACAATTCACCGACTTTATGCGGCTGTGTTATGACACTGCCATCTCCGGCGACAATTTTCACCTGCCACCCGTAACCGGCCTTGCCGATAGCGCCTACTTTCTGGATATTTTCAACTCCCAGATGGACGCATCCAGGTCCAATTGACTCTGAAAGGCCGTAATTTGTATCGTACAGATGGTTGGGAAATACCTCTTTCCAGCGCCTTATGAGACTCTGGGGCACTGGCTGAGCGCCGATATGCATCAGACGCCACTGGGATAAATCGTAATCGGATAGTTTTACCTGGCCGCTTTCAATAGCGTTTAGTATATCCTGGGCCCAGGGAACAAGGAGCCAGACAATAGTACATTTTTCCCTTGATACAGTTTCCAATATGTATTCCGGTTTGGTACCCTTGAGTATTACAGCTCTGCTGCCGGAGATGAGACTGCCGAACCAGTGCATTTTTGCTCCGGTATGATATAGAGGCGGTATACAGAGGAAAACGTCATCCTTTGTCTGTCCGTGATGAGCCTGCTCCACTTTGCAGGAGTGAGAGAGACTCATGTGTTTGTGAAGAATTGCCTTTGGGAAGCCGGTAGTACCGGATGAGAAGTAGATAGCTGCAAAATCATCGTCAGAGAGCTTGACACAGGGATTTTGGCTGGAACAGTCAGAAGTCATTGAAGCGTAATCATAGGCAAAAGTAGGACATGGCGGTTCGCCGTTATAAATGAGCAGTACATTCCTGCCCATGTCATCTGCAATTTCCTCAATACGGCCGATGAATTCAGGGCCGAAAACAAGAATGTCCACTTCTGCCAGATTTACACAATAGCGTATTTCCTGAGAGGTGTATCTGAAGTTCAGCGGAACAGCAATGGCGCCGGATTTTAAAATGCCGAAATATATAGGCAGCCATTCAAGGCAGTTCATCAGAAGTATTCCTACTTTATTACCCTGGCCTATGCCGTGGGATATCAAAAGATTTGCAAAACGGTTAGCCTTTTCGTTGAAGATGCCCCAAGTGATCTCCTTGCGGTAAAATGGAGCGTTTGTCGCTTCAATTAGATCATATTCTTTCCATGTACCGCGCCGAACGCCCTTTTGCTCTGGATTAATCTCAATAAGGGCAACATCGTTTGTAAACTGGAGGGCGTTCCGCTCCAGAAGATCAGTAATTGGCATTGCTTTCAACCTCCAAAAACCATGGTGAGTATTTGCAAAGATAAAAAAGTTTTTACTTTTGTGATTTAATGTATAGGGACTGTAAAACGCAAAAGAAAAAACCGCAAATAAATACAGGCAAATTATCCTGCCTTTGTATCTTAACATCGCTTAACAGATTTGTCAACGGCCAGGGAGACCGGAACGGTGCTTTGACTATTGAAAACGTAATTTTTGCGGGATAAGTTTACTTATAATCTGCTTTGATTTAAAATTTTCAATATCGAACAGGGCTAATCTTGTAAAAGGCAGAAGTATACTGTATGATTAGCAGGGAGAACAACAAAGCGGATAAAACTGATGAATTACTGAAAAATTTGGATAAAATCCATAAACGCAACTGGGAATGTTACGAATAAAGAGGTACCTGCCCTTATATACAGACGATATTGTTGAATGGTGTAAAAAGAGAATCAGCTCATTGGATATACATATAAAAAGAAAAGGAAAAAATTATTATATCAGCGCAGCTGATTGCATTATAACTGTGAATGCACGTAGTTATGCAATAATTACAGCGCGTAAGGGTGGGCCGGGAAAATATATATGATTTGGCTGCCTTAAACAAGGTGGCCGCTTTTATTAAATGTTTAAGAGATGAACTTTAAGCGGGGAATCTTGAGAGGGAGGTGGACATATATGCGGAAATTGGCAGTGTTTTCATTCTCGACTGCTGCTGCCATATTTGCGGTACAGTATTGTATTCCGGTGACAGTATGTCCATATCTGGCTGCTGTATTTGTAATTCTCTCTGTTTTCTCAGTGCTGGCGTTTAGAAAGAAAACAAAACTTCCGGTGGCACTGGTCTCCGCTGGAATCTGCTTTGGGCTGGTGTGGAGCTGGGCTTATGATCTGCTGCTATTTGCTCCGTCTCAAGGTCTGGCTGATACCACGGCTCGCGTAGCAGCGGTAGTTGATGCGTTCCCTGTGGAGGAAGAATACGGCGCCAGAGTGGATATGCGCTTAGATACAGATGGGCCAAATACGGTACTTGTAAGGGCTTACGTTTTTGGTGACGAGTTAGACGGCGCCCAGCCAGGTGACCGGATCGAGTTTACAGGGGAGTTCTCATCGGCAGACAATATAGACGGTGAACCAATTACATATTATACTTCTCAGGGCTACAGGCTCTTTTGCTCAGATGTCCGTGATGTGGAATTTCTTGAGAGGCCGGGATTTCAGCTGCGCTATTTACACAGGTATGCCCAGCGGGAGATAAATAATTTAATATATGATCTGTTTCCAATGGGGACTTGGCCCTTTATGCAGGCGCTGATAACAGGCGACAGGACTTATATTGATGAGGACGTATCGCTGTCATATGCTATGGAGAGAACTGGGATCACGCATATAATTGCTGTTTCCGGAATGCACGTTTCGATATTGGCCGGAGTTCTCATGTCCATATTCGGCAGGAAAAAATGGACCGCGCTTATTATAACTCCCGTACTCCTTCTGTTCATGGGAATATCCGGTTTTTCGGCCTCGGTGGTAAGAGCGGTGATTATGCAGCTCTTTATACTTGCGGCACCATTCTTCAGAAGGGACAGCGACAGCCTGACTTCACTTTCTGCGGCACTGCTTATAATTTTACTTATAAACCCATATGCCGCTGCAGGGGTTGGATTGCAGCTTTCATTTGGGGCAACTCTGGGAATTATACTGTTTTCGGAGAAGATTAGAAATTATTTAAACAGTCTTATATCAAAAAAGAAATCAGAAAAGAGAAGCGGAATAGCGGGAAAAATTTTCTCATCGGCGGCTATAGGGATAGCCACAACGGTGAGCGCACTGATTTTTACAATGCCGTTGTCTGTTCTGTACTTTGGCTACATTTCGCTGATATCGCCAATAGTTAATCTGCTGGTCTTGTGGGCTGTGGATCCTGCTTTTGTGATAGGTTCTCTTGCAGTTGCAGTTGGCAGCATCTGGACGGCTGCCGGCAGGATGATCGCCTGGATCCCAGCAATTGCTGTCAAGTTTATAGAGATGGTGGCAGAGCTTTTTTCAAGGCCGTTTTTTGCCGGTGTGTATATAAGCAACATGGCAGCTGCAATCTGGTTCATATGCGTGTATGGGTGCATACTGCTGTTTGTATGTATGAAAGCGTCAGCTAGAAAACTGCTTGTGCCTGGATGCGCAGCGATACTCACCCTCTGTGCTGTCTTGGTTGGCACAGCGGCTGCCGGTGATGTGGAAGAGGGATTTGAACTTACAGTTTTGGACGTTGGACAAGGACAGAGCCTTGTTCTTACAAGCAGGGACAGCACGGCAGTGATAGACTGCGGGAGCTCCAGCGGAGAAAATGCCGGAGAGATAGTTGAGCGGTACCTGAGGGGCCTGGGAAGGGATAGAATAGATCTGCTTATACTCACACACTACCATGAAGACCACGCAAATGGCGTTGAATATCTTTTATCTGCTCTTGAGGTGAGGGCTGTAGTTGGGCCGTCACCGGTAGACGGTGATCAGTCGGAACCCGTATTGGCACTTGCGGATAAAGCCGGTGCGGATATAATATATATTGATACTAAGGCATGCGCCGCGGTAGGTAATGCGGAACTGCGGATATACGGACCTGTCGGAGGGAAAGAAGAAAATGAACGCGGCCTTTTTATACTGGTGTCTGATGATGAGACTGACGTTATGATTACAGGCGACGCCAGCGGCGAATCTGAGATACAGCTGACAGGAAGAGAAGAACTGCCAGACATAGAGTGCCTTGTGGTGGGGCACCACGGCTCAGCATATTCAACATCCCAGATCTTCCTTGACAGAGTGCGTCCGGAGGCGGCGGTAATATCCGTTGGGGATAACTCATATGGACATCCGGCACAGGAGACACTGGATAGGTTGGAGGCAAGCGGTGTACGCATTTATCGGACAGATATATGCGGGAATGTGACAATAGACTCAAGAGAGATGGAGATGTATGGCTAAGAAAAGAGAGGAAAACGGGGCTTATCAGCAGCTGAAAAATGATTTGCGAAATGGAACGCCTGCGCGTATATATGCTTTTTGGGGAGAGGAGAGGTACCTGCTGGAGCACTATCTGAACGAGCTGCGCCGGCTTGTACCAGCGGGTACGGAAGAATTCAACCACAGGAGACTGGATGGCCGCAGTCTTTCAACAAACGATCTGCAGGAGTCGATCGACGCACTGCCGGTGTTTTCAGACTTTACGCTTACAGAGATAAACGATTTTGACTTCTCAAAAACAAACGATCAGAATAGGCAGTTGCTTGTAAACATACTTTCAGATGTGCCTGATTATGCATGTGTGGTGTTTGTATTTGACACAGTTGAGTTTAAACTTGACGGCAGAATAAAGGCAAATGCCAACTTGAAAAAGATGATTACATCGGTGGAGTTTGCGCAGCAAGATCAGAATGAGATTGTAGTGTGGATAGCCAGGCACTTTAAAGCCGAAGGCAAAAAGATTGACAGGAGTACCGCAGAGTATCTTGCCTTTATTACAGGCGGAATGATGACGGACCTGTCAAATGAGATAGACAAGCTGACCGCCTATTCAAAGAACGAGGCAATTACCCGTGCCGATGTGGATGCTGTGGTTGTACCTGTATTGGATGCTGCGGCTTATGAATTGACAGATGCAATATTAAGCGGAAAACAGGAAACTGCCATAGAGAAGCTGGGAGAGCTTTTTATGATGGATGAACCGCCACACAAGATATTGTTCAGCATTTCGGCGAAACTCCGTCAGCTGCTTTGTGCCAAGGCCTGCATTTTATCTGGCGTGGGGATTAATGAGTTTATGAGACTCTGTTCTGTCAGATATGAATTCCAGGCAAAAAGTGTTTTCTCTTCGGCAAAACTGCACACTCTCTCAGAGTGCAGAAATATGGTAACAGCGTCGTCAGAAGCGGCGTATATGTTAAACAGTTCAGCGCAGGAGCCGGAGGAAATCCTTAAAGAACTTGTTGTTAGGCTGCTCGATTTGCACGGCGCGGGAAATTAAACATTCAAATGGTGGCAATGGATAAAAGGGCTAGAACGGCAGTTCTAACCCTTTTGCAATTGCTGCAGTTTTAAACATCGGCTGCGGCTTTTACCGATGGAGTTTCTTTGCGCAGAAATGCTGACCCTTGCATTTGGAAGTTTGTCAGTTGGATTCTATCCAGATAAATCCTGCTAAATGCGTTAAATTAAAATACATGTCTAAATATACGTGGTATAATCAGGAGAAGAGTGTATATAGATGCGGCACAGACAGACTTTTTATGAAAAGTCTGCGTATCAACAAGCTGATTGGGCTTCCGGACAAACATTTTGCGCATCAAAGGGGAATTTTATGAAGCCTACTATTAGAGAAGCGATAATAGTTGAAGGAAAGTATGACAAAAATACGGTTGCACAGGCGGTAAATGCTACGATAATTGAGACTGATGGCTTTGGCATTTTTTCAAACAAAGAAAAAATGGAACTTATCAGGCAAATTGCAGGAATACAGGGGGTGATTATTTTTACTGACGGGGATGGAGCGGGGACGGTGATACGAGGGTATCTGAAAGGAGCGCTTCCAATAGAGAGCGTAAAACATGCCTATATACCGGATATATATGGTAAAGAACGCCGTAAGAGAGCCCCATCAAAAGAAGGAAAACTGGGAGTAGAAGGTATGGACAGGCAGACGGTAGTTGAGTGCCTGCGAAGGGCAGGGGCAACTTTTCTGGAGGATGGAGGGAAAATGCCCGAGAGAGAAAAAATAACAAAAGCGGATCTCTACATGCTGGGGTTGTCAGGCGCATCTGGAAGTGCAAATAAGAGAAAAATGTTGGTAGAGGCGCTGGGATTCCCTGAGAGAATATCGGCAAATGAGCTTTTGAATGCGCTGAATATTCTCTACTCACTGGAAGAACTCAAAAAGATTATTGACGATCTTCAAGCTCATTCACAATAAGAGCCCCCAGAAAAGTTATTAGCAGTATCCCCAAAGGCGTCCTGTAAAGTTCCGAGTAAAGATAATGCAGTTCATATGTACGAGAAGTGAACGCCCCTGCATATACGCCCACAAGGAGAGAGAAAGACAGTAGCAAACAGGAGAGCGCAAGCCCTGATTTTATTATTAGAAGTGCAGTTTTTGATGGGGAACGGTTCCCCTTGAGTTTTTTTACTATTTTCTTGAACATTGTTTCCTCCAGCCCCTGCCAGGACATACTGGCAGGGAATTTTGTTTGCCGACAAGCGCTGTCAAGAGCTGTGATGAGCAGCGCAGATATTTTAACCTTTATTTGATGTATACAAGGCAGAAAAATAGAAAAAATATCAATATATAATGTATATGGTCCAGGCAGTGCTCATATGCTTGATATGCAGAGAACAGGTGAATATAAAACAATTTTAATGCTGTATGAGAGCCTTCTCAATGCAAAGATTTTTCCAAATGCAATTTTTCATTTGCATGTCGAAAAAGCGCGAAAAATGGGGAAATTTGCGATGAAAAACCGTGGAAAAATCCTACAATCTGTGGAATAATTATATCTGTTAGGCATTTACAAGTTGAAAGGAGGATTAAAACTGTGATGAAAGAGATAGCCAGAAAGACTATCCTAAAAGGCACAGGAAGAGAAAAGACTTTTGTTTACTACGTGACAGAGAGCACACCGGAACCGGCTTTCCAGGATGTGGGGCGAGGGCGACGGTATGGCGTGTGCGTATCTGATGAGTCGGGGCAGGAACGCCTTGCGGTCAATGATGTAACCAGCGTCAAGGCCACCGCTGAAAGACTTGTAGATATACTGGCACGGAATGAAGTCACACCTGTTACGCTTTATGATGTAGTCTATGACTGGATATGCGGTGAAGCTGAGGGATGACAGAGATACGTCGCTGCTTATCTATGGCGATACATGGCTGAACATATCAAATGACGCTTTTTGAAGCGGGCAGCCTGGAGCAAAAGATCTATTTTCTTTAGGCTGCTTGCCTTTTTGGAGTAAAATAATAAGAATTATTAGAAAAATGCCTACATATTTTAAATAATGTTTTTATTCTACTCATGTAAGATGCAGCGTGGTAGAAAAGCGTATCAAATAACATTGACGTCTCTGCAAATGAGAATTTGCAGAGACGTCAATTTATATGCGTATATTAGAGAGACATATATGCGATTGAAAAAGCTGCTAAATTAGAGCTTTAGAGCTATTTTTCTGTAAGGAGTTTATTCAATTCATCCATGAACGTGTTAATGTCTTTAAACTGCCTGTAAACAGAGGCGAACCGTACATAGGCCACTTCATCCATGTCTTTTAACCGCTTCATAACCATTTCGCCTATATAACTGGTGGGAATCTCACGATCCATTGAGCTTTGGGCTTCCTGCTCAATTTCATCGGCCAGGGCTTCGATATCACTCATTGAGACAGGGCGCTTTTCGCAGGCGCGCATAATCCCGTTGATGAGTTTAACCTTGTCAAAAGACTGCCTGCTACCATCCTTCTTTATAACTACTACAGGCATACGCTCGACAAACTCATATGTAGTAAACCGCTTTTGACAGGACAGACACTCACGTCTGCGGCGTATATTTTCCTCGGTTGGACGTGAGTCAATAACTTTACTCTCATCAAACCCGCAGTATGGGCATTTCATTGGCGGTGCCTCCAGTAATCTATTAAAGTACAAATATTATAACATAAGAAGAATGGCCATGTATAGATAAAAAGTTAATTTTAATGAAATTACGGGTACAGTTAGTACAAATGGACGGTTTGACATATTTGAGCGGAGGGAAGTATATGATAGGGTAATCAACATAAGGTTGCGAATATATCTGCGATATGATAAACTGCACTAAATTAAATAGCGATGGAATTTCACAGATAGCTAAAATACGCTGCCTATGCGGATTTGCTCTATCTGACTTATACTGCTAAGATGCTCGGAGACAAGAGCGGCGGAACTGTTGACGGCGCCGGCGTCGTGAGAATATATATGCTCCAAAAGTTCGTAAAAATCGTCGTTCATTGATTCTATGTCGCTGTGCCTGAGCACAATATGCGTGTAGGGGTCCTGCTCCTTCCAAAGCCTGGCAGCCTGCTCGGCGGCATTTTGAGCTTTTTCCCAATCTCCATATGCCGCCATACGGCCGGACTCCTCTACCAGCTCAATTATCTGCCCAGTTAGCCTATCTAAAAAGTAAGTGTTTGCAACGGAAAGAGCAAAAATTACTGCCAGGAGAGCTGTGGCAAAGACTTCTTTTTTCACGTTGAACCATCCTTAACTGCAAAGTATATGTTGCCTTTTCCATCTACTGACATTATATATACGTCTTCAGGTTCTGAAGCGCCTCGCTTTGATATCTCTTTATTCAGCCATTTTATATCGCGTCCAAGAAGACGCAGGTTGTCAGACATTACGCGCCCGTCATTTATAACGCAAACCGGCGATCCAACATCATCGCTTGCTATACCTATTTCCCTTGGCGTCACGGGTGAGAAGTCAGGGTAGAGTATAACGCTGAGTGTGCCGTTGGTTTCAAGGATTGCGTGCTTTACTGTAGCTATATCGGTTATTTCTTTGCTGCGCAGTTCCACATAGAGCTCATCAATGGATATTCTGTTTCGGCGCATCTCGCTCTGTATTATTTGTCCATTGTCGATCAGTATGCTTGGGCTGCCGCATATCATGCGGCGGATTCGGCTGTATTTTACGGTTATACCGGATATAAGGACTTGGCAGCTTAGCAGTGTCAACACAGGAATGATTCCGTAGATCAACGGAGTTCCTATGTCCTGAAGAGGTTGGGCAGCTAAGTTTGATATGAGTATTGCCACAACAAGTTCTATGGGCTCCAATTCACCCAACTGACGTTTGCCCATAATTCTCAGGGAGACTACCAACAGGAGAAAGACTATTATTGTCCTTACAAAGGATACGCCCAAAGCAATACACCGACGCTTTCATATGTTTTATGATATTATTTCCGATATAATATGGTTTATTCGGTATTGCCAAGAAGGACGGCTCTTGACATGGAAGTGAGAAGGGATTACCATGTGGGCGTATGCCGACAACGCCAGAGATATTTGCCGCGCTATATTTTAGCAGCTTTTGATTTGACCGGAGGACTGCAAATGAATATTATATATTATATGCTGTATATTGACTGATAGGAGTGCATGTTATGTCAAAATATTTTGGTACCGACGGCTTTCGCGGAGAGGCCAACGTAGGGCTTACGGTTGAACACGCCTTTAAGATTGGGCGTTTTCTCGGCTGGTATTTCGGCAGGAATCATAAATGCAGAGTAGTTATAGGGAAGGATACGCGCCGTTCAAGCTATATGTTTGAATCTGCCCTGTCCGCAGGTATTACGGCCTCAGGAGCTGACGCATACCTGCTCCATGTCACTACTACGCCAAGTGTATCATATGTCACCAGAATAGACGATTTTGACTGTGGAATAATGATATCTGCCAGCCACAATCCCTTTTACGATAACGGTATAAAACTGATAAATTCTTCCGGAGAAAAGATGGAAGAGGATGTGCTCCTGGAAATTGAAGACTATCTCGACGGCGTATCGCCGAAAGTGCCCTATGCGCATAGGGACCAAATTGGCCGTACTATTGATTATTCTGCCGGCAGAAACAGATATATTGGCTATCTGATATCTCTCGCCACACATTCGTATAAAGGAATAAAGGTGGGACTCGACTGTGCAAATGGGAGTACTTGGATGATAGCAAAAAATGTATTTGATGCGCTGGGAGCAGACACTTATGTTATTAACAATACTCCTGACGGATTGAACATAAATATGGACTGCGGCTCTACGCACATAGACGGTTTGCGCCGACATGTTGTGGAAAACGGGCTCGACGTAGGATTCGCTTTTGACGGCGATGCCGACAGGTGCCTGGCAGTAGATGAGAAGGGCAACCTTGTAGATGGAGACCTTATCCTTTACATATATGGCAAATATATGAAAGAGCGGGGGAAACTTGGAGATACAAAAGTTGTAACTACAATTATGTCGAACATCGGCCTCTATAAAGCGCTGGATGCTGCAGGGATCGGCTATGAGAAGACAGACGTGGGAGATAAATACGTCTGGGAGAATATGCGCGAACATGGCAATCGCATTGGCGGAGAACAGTCGGGACACATTATTTTGTCAAAATATGCCACTACTGGAGATGGTATGTTGACTGCGATAAAACTGATGCAGGTGATACTTGATAAGAAGATGCCGCTTTCAAAATTATGCGAGCCTGTGACAATCTACCCTCAGCTTCTCAAAAACGTCAAGGTACAGGACAAAGACGCCGTATTCGAGGATGCAGATGTTATTGAGGCAGTAGCTGAGACAGAGCGGCGTCTTGGGGACAACGGCAGAGTACTCCTGAGAAAGAGCGGTACTGAACCAGTATTGCGCGTTATGGCGGAGGCGCCTACTCAGGAGGAGTGTGAAGAGTGCGTTGATGCAATAATAGCCGCAATGGAGCGGAAAGGCCATATAGTAAAATAACTGCTATTGAAAGGCGGGAGAATATGTACAGGACTTCTGAGCTGCTGAACATTAATAAGACCATGGCTAAGCCTCTATTTGAAGACACTGAGTACCCATGGCAGGTGCTTGACTTAATTGGTGAGTTTCTAAGGGCAGTTGGTCCTACGCTGGATCCAAAAGAGTATACGCAGATTGGCGATAACGTATGGGCTGCTGTGGACGCAGAAATTTTCCCATCTGCCTATATTGCTGGGCCATGTATTATTGGCCACAACACGCAGATCCGCCACTGTGCATTTATACGCGGCAACGTGTTAATTGGAGACGACTGCGTGGTGGGGAATTCGGTCGAGGTGAAAAATGCTATCATTTTTGATAATGTCCAAATTCCACACTATAATTATGTGGGGGACTCTGTCCTTGGGTACCACGCACATATGGGAGCCGGCTCTATAACATCAAACGTCAAGAGCGATAAAACGCCCGTATCGGTAAAAGACGGAGCGGAGCTTATAAATACCGGCCGCAAAAAATTCGGCGCGATACTTGGCGATTATGTGGAAGTCGGTTGCAACAGCGTGCTAAATCCCGGCTGCATAATAGGGAGGAACTCCACAATATACCCTGTATCCAGCGTAAGGGGCACAATACCTGCTGACAGTATATATAAAGAAAAGCTGAATGTTATAAGAAGAAGATAAATTATAGTGGAGTGAAACATGCTTAGAATTGAACACCTTACAAAAAGATTCGGTGATAGATGTGCGGTAGATGACCTGAGTTTGCACATAGCTCCAGGGGAGATATATGGTTTTATTGGGCCTAATGGCGCCGGCAAAACAACTACAATTAAGTCTTGCTGCGGGATCCTCAGATTCGATGAGGGCGAGATATATATTGACGGGAAATCGATAAAAAGCGATCCGCTTGGATGCAAAAGGGCTCTGGCGTATATACCGGACGAGCCGGACATGTATGAATTCCTGTCTGGAATAAAATATTTAAATTTTGTAGCCGATATTTTCGGCGTATCAAAGACAGATAGGGAAGAACGCATACACCATTACGCTGATGCGTTTGAACTTACTGGTGATTTAGCTCAACCGATATCAGCCTATTCCCATGGAATGAAACAAAAACTTGCCGTTATAGCGGGGCTTATACATGCCCCAAAGCTTATAATAATGGATGAGCCTTTTGTGGGACTTGACCCCATAGCTACCCATAAACTCAGGACGATAATGAGGGAACACTGCGACCGCGGCGGGGCGATTTTTTTCTCAACGCATGTGCTTGAGGTGGCAGAGAAACTCTGCGACAGCGTAGCCATACTCCGCCAGGGCCGACTTGTTGCCTCGGGACCTATGGAACAGGTAAGAGGAGACGCCTCTCTGGAAGAAGTTTTTTTGGAGTTGGAGGAACGGGATGTTTAAGGCGCTTTTAAGGACCAGGTTCCAATCATATCTCAATTACATGACAGGTGGTAACCGGAACAAAAAGGGGGCGAAGAAAAGGGGGGCTTTATATATTGTCCTGTATGCCTATCTGGCAGTTTGCTTCGCTGTTCTAATTGGATCTTTTTTCAATGCGGTTGCCGGACCTTTTCATGAGGCAGGGCTGGACTGGCTATATTTTGCATTTTATGGAATGATGTCCTTTGCAATGATGTTTATATTTAGCATTTTCATGACCCAGTCGCAGATGTACGACGCAAAGGATAACGAACTGCTTTTATCAATGCCAGTGCCGCCCAGCTACATCCTCGGCAGCCGCATTGCGGCGCTTGTATTGGAAAATCTTGCATACGGCTTGGTTGTTGCCGTTCCTGCGCTTTGTATATGGCTGCGGGCAGCTTCAATGGACGCAGGGAGTGTGGCGGCATTTGTAATAATTTCCCTGCTTATGCCGTTTTTTGTGTTCGCAATCACGGGGGTATTCAGTTATCTTCTTCATTTGGTATTATCCAGATTTAGAAATAAGACAATCTTTGGGGTCCTTTTTGCAGTTGCATTTCTCGGATTATATTTTTACTTTTATACAAGGATTAACACTTACATTCAACTGCTGGCTACAAGCGGACAGGCTGTTGCAGATTCAATTGCATATTATGCACGGCCGGTCTATTGGATGGGAGAGGCAATGGCCGGCGGCAATATTAAATACCTGATCTTTGTATCTCTGATATTTGCAGGTGTTTTTGCGCTGATTTATGTGTTTTTGTCGGCTACATTTATAAAATCTGCCACAACAAAACGTGGGGCGGCGAAAATAAAATATAAACGCAGGGAGATGCGGGTTTCCTCAGTAAAGGCTGCGCTTATGGGGAAAGAGATAAGAAAACTGCTGTCCAGCACAACGTATTTGCTTAATGCAGGTATGGGGCTGTTGCTTCTGGTTATTGGATCGGTATACCTGGTGGTAAAACGCTCAGCTGTCAGGTTGATGCTGGAACAATTGCCTGGCATAGAGGACTTTGCTTTTCCAATTGGCGCGCTTCTGATTGCTTTTATGATATCGCTGTCTCTATTTGCGCCGCCCTCAATATCGCTGGAGGGTAGGAGCATATGGATTCCAAAATCGATGCCGGTTAAAGCGTCAACTGTGCTGATGTCAAAAGCTGATATGCAGATACTGCTCACACTTCCCGTGGGGCTGCTTGCCTGGTGTGTTTTGGCGTACGTTATAGAATCCAACCCCCTGATAATGGCGATATCTGCCGCTTTTATTGCTGCGTTTTCAGTATTTGAGGCAGTTATGGGAGTAGCTGTGAACCTCAGGTTCCCAAAACTTGATTGGGCGAATGAAGCACAGGTGGTGAAGCAGGGGGCAAGCGTCACGATATGTATGTTTGGCTCTATGCTGCTGGTTATCATACCTGTGGTGTTATATGTTGTGTTTTTGATAGATAAAGTTGAAATTTGGCTAGCCATGACGGTATTTACGGTGATCCTTGCGGTGGGAGCTGCTGCGATAATCGCATATCTCAGGTCTGACAAAGCCGCGCTAAGGTTTTATGATCTGTGAAGTTCAGAGGTGGAAATATGAGAATTGTTGTGAAAGTTGGGACCTCTACGCTGGCCCATCCATCAGGCAGGATGAATATACGCAGAGTTGAGCTTATAACAAAAGTGCTAAGTGATCTGAAAAACGCTGGCCATCAAATTATACTTGTCTCATCAGGCGCCATAGGCATGGGACTGGGAAAACTGCCTCTTAAATCGCGCCCTGAGGATATACCTGGTAAGCAGGCTGCCGCTGCGGTTGGACAGTGCGAGCTTATGTATGTGTATGATAAGCTGTTCTCAGAGTATAACCATACAGTGGCTCAGATACTTCTTACGGCTGCTGATATTGAAGATAAAGGAAGACATAGGAATTTTAACAATACGATGGAGCGGCTCCTGGAGCTGGAAGCGCTGCCGGTAATTAATGAGAATGACACTGTCGCATTTGAAGAGATAGTAATAGGCGATAATGACACTCTGGCTGCTATTGTAGCCACATCTGTGAAAGCCGACCTCCTGATACTCCTTACTGATACAGATGGCCTGTACACTGCAGACCCGCATAAGGATCCAACGGCTGAACTTATTCCGGAGATCAGAGAACTTACTCAAGAAGTTATGTCCATAGCAAAAGGGGTGGTGACTGACCTGGGAACAGGAGGAATGAAGACAAAACTTCACGCGGCTAAAATTGCCACTGAAAGTGGAATAGATATGGTGATTGCCAATGGCGCAAATCCGGAGCTGCTTTATAGGATTGTTGATGGTGAGCAGGTAGGCACGCGGTTTGTCGGGAGGGGACGTTATGACAACCAGTGAAATATTGATACGTGCAAAAAATGCGGCACCCAAACTTGCTGGGCTTGACGGCGATACCAAAGACAGGGCAATTGAAGCTATGGCAGATAGCCTTCTGAAGGCATCTGATACAATCTTGGATGCAAACAGTATCGATGTTGAAGCGGCGAGAGGGGCTATCTCCGAGGTTATGATTGACCGCCTTGCCCTGAGCGCCGGACGTATAGAAGATATGGCTAAAGGCATGCGCGAGGTTGCAGATCTCCCTGATCCAGTGTGGAATACACTTGAGCGAATTGAGAGGCCCGGCGGGCTTCTTATTGAAAAGGTCTCTGTGCCCATGGGCGTTATCGCGATAATATATGAGAGCCGGCCAAACGTCACTTCTGACGCCGCGGTCCTAGCCTTTAAAAGCGGCAGTGCGTGTGTGCTCAGAAGCGGTAAGGAAGCCTGGAGAAGTGCAAAGGCGATAGTTGATGCGCTTCAATCGGGACTTGCATCAGTTGGATTGCCTGTAGAGCTCATACAGCTTGTGGAAGACACATCAAGGCAGAGCGCACAGGAGCTTATGAGGGCTTCTGGACTTGTAGACCTGCTGATTCCGCGCGGCGGCGCCGGATTGATCCGCGCGTGTATAGAAAACGCTACAGTGCCATGTATCGAGACCGGAACAGGAATATGCCATATCTATGTTGATGAGTATGCAGACCTTGAGAAGGCGGTAAGCATTATTGAAAATGCCAAGACGAGCCGCCCTTCGGTGTGCAACGCGCAGGAGGTATGTCTTGTCAACTCAAAGGTTGCGGAGAGGTTCCTGCCTATAATGAAAGAACGCCTTGTCGATGACAGGATCAATGCTGGAAAGACACAGGTCGAGCTTCGGCTTGACAGCAGGTCACAGAGGATAATTGAAGGCACGCCGGCAGATGAACAAGACTTTGACACGGAATTTTTGGATTATATTCTTGCTGTTAAGATAGTCGACAGCGTGGATGAAGCTATAGAGCACATTGCCCGCCACTCGACGCATCACAGCGACGCTATAGTTACAGAGTACAAAAACGCTGCGGAGCTCTTCCTCAGAGGCGTTGACAGCGCCGCTGTCTATGTGAATGCGTCTACAAGATTTACAGACGGTGGTGAATTCGGACTTGGGTGCGAAATGGGTATATCTACGCAGAAGCTTCATGCCAGAGGACCAATGGGATTAAGAGAGCTGACCACATACAAATATATAATTCACGGCGACGGCAATGTCAGATGACGGCATGGAGGAGACTATGGAATATAAATTGGGATTTATTGGCGCTGGACATATGGGCGGTGCGCTTATACAGGCGGCGGCAAAAAAGCTAAAGGGAAATCAGATTATCATTTCCGATAAAGATGGTTCAAAGGCGGAAGAACTGGCCAGAGCTCTTGGCTGCGAAGCCGGTTCATCGGATCGGTTGACTGCTGAGAGCCAGTACATTATAATTGGCGTTAAACCTCAGAATATAGCTGAGCTTTTTGAAGAGTTAGCCCAAACGCTTAAAAGTTATCGCCGCCGGAAAGTTTTTGTGACAATGGCAGCAGGAGTTAAAATCAGCCGCATATGGGAGCTGGCAGGAGAGAGAGTTCCGGTTATACGTATTATGCCAAATACGCCTGTAGCCGTTGGAGAGGGATGCATTTTGTATACGTATGACGGCGGAGTAACAAGTGAGGAAATTGCGGGTTTCTTAAATTCGATGGAATATGCCGGTAAATTTATTGAGATGTCTGAGGAGCTTATCGATGCTGGGTGCGCTATCTCAGGGTGCGGACCGGCATTTGTTTATCAGTTTATAATGGCCTTAGCTGAAGCGGGGGAGAAATGCGGACTCCCAAGAGAGATTGCCATGCTGTTGGCAGAGCAGACGGCTATGGGTTCAGCAAAACTGGCTATTGACAGCGGAGAGGACCCGTCAATCCTTTGCGATCATGTTTGCAGCCCAGGCGGTTCAACAATTGAAGGTGTAAAAGTTCTGAGAAGCGGGGAGTTTAACAAGATTGTATCTGCTGCAGTGGCGGCATCATTCCGAAGAACTGTTGAACTTGGGAATAGTTAATAAAAATGCGGAGAATATATTCTCCGCATTTTTATTATAGCATGTGTGTTGACGGCCTCCAACAAAAGATATTAAACACAATGTTGATTTTATTATAGATTTGTATTACATTTTATACATCAGTATATTTACCTATCTAGGAGGCCGTGTATGGATAAGAGCCGCAAAGATCACAGAGTGAGAGTGACGAAAATGCTGATACGCAGGGCATTTACAGAGCTGCTGCGTCAAAAACCAATTCAGGGTATATCGGTAAAAGAATTGTGTGAGCAGGCGGGCATAAATCGAGGTACCTTTTACGCCCATTACACAGATATATATGATTTAAGGACACAGATGGAGTCCGAACTTATGGAGGATTTTCGACGCACATTGGACCCTTTCCTGGATCAGCATGGACATCCGCCTACACCGGCGGAAGTAACTGCGGATATATTTAACTGCCTGAAGGACAACATGGACATATGCACAGTTGTGCTGGGAGAATACGGGGACAGAGATTTTGCAATGCGAATAATAGCCCTGGGATGGGAACGATGCTACGATTATTACGGCAGGCTATCTATAAAATCCACACCACGGGAGATGGAACTATTTTATGCCTTTGTATCCATGGGATTTGTGGGGCTTATGCAAAAATGGCTAAATACGGGAGCGGATGACGGAACAGGAGAAGCCGTAAACTTAGCTCAGCGGCTTGTAGACCAATGCGTAAAGGCTCTTTTTCAGGATTAAAATGAAAATCCCACTGTAAGTGAGTGATCTGATAGATAAACACAGGATGGAGAAAATTGGGATAGTGCATATAAAATAAGGAAAGATTATTTTGATAGGAAGGTTGATTAATGGAATATACAAACATAAATGCGGAGACTATAGACCGCTGGGTAAATGAGGGCTGGCAATGGGGAGTCCCCATAACCCACGAAGAATTCGCCCAAGCCCAGAACGGTAAGTGGAGAATGTTACTTACTCCAACCAAACCTGTACCTGATGAGTGGTATCCGGAGATTGCGGGAAAGCGAATACTTGGATTGGCAGCCGGAGGTGGGCAGCAGATGCCTATATTTGCCGCCCTGGGTGGAGATTGCACGGTACTTGATTACTCCGCAAAACAGATAGAGAGCGAGATCATGGTGGCGGAGCGTGAAGGATATAATATTAAGACCATCCGCGCAGATATGACAAAGCCGCTGCCCTTTGAAGACGGATATTTTGACCTTATATTTCATCCGGTGTCTAACTGCTATGTTAGAGAGGTCCAGCTTATATGGAGGGAGTGCTATAGGATATTAAAAAAAGGAGGCCTGTTAATGGCCGGCCTTGACAATGGGATAAATTTCCTGTTTGATGAGGCTGATGAGTCGCATGTCAGTTTTTCTCTCCCGTTTGACCCGATTGCAGATCCGTCTCTGATGGAATCACTGATGGCTGACGACTCGGGAGTACAGTTCTCCCACACTGCGGAAGAACAGATAAGGGGACAGTTTAAGGCGGGATTTAAATTGCTGGACATTTATGAAGATACAAATGGGGAGGGATTTTTGCACGAACACGGCGTGCCTACTTTTTGGGCGACTCTTGCAGAGAAATAGAAGAAATGTATCAAATTGCACCTGGCGGGAATTAGATATTTAATCAGGCGAAAAGCGACACGTGAAATATAGCATGGGAACAAATACCTAATACGCTGATAGCAGCGCATGAGGTTAAGTAGGAAACGTAAAATATCTCTATAAAAAATCAATGCCCCGAAGATTCAGCTTCGGGGCATTGATGCTCATTTGATAACAGGAAAACCATGGGCTATGCCCATGGAATAAAAAAGGCAATGCCTATGAGTAGAAAAGATAAACCTCCAACGGTACAATAGGAGATGGTTTGCCGACCACATCATGAGTACCGAAGGAG
>CALXCS010000001.1 GCA_944386875.1 uncultured Oscillospiraceae bacterium | reverse complement strand
GCTTTTCAGCACTCTTTTTCTCCACTGTTTTTTTTGCCGGCTCTTCAAAATGCTGTTCTCTCTCACTTCTGCTCTCTCTGAGCATGTCGACAATCGCGGGTATTGTGAGCCCGAATATTGACAGGGCAACAACCGCAGACACACAAACAAGTATAATTGCCGTCCCCACATCAGAGAACAGGTAAGTAAACAAAATCGTGACGGCCCCTCCCAGAGCGCCTCCGCCTTCCAGGGCCGTGCCGTCAGACCAGAGGCCTTTAAACATTTCAAAGGACAGGCTGTAGCTGTTCTTTGCGAACAACTGGCAAAAAGCCCCCGCCAGGATAGGCACCAAAATGGCGCATATGACCCTTCCCACAGGCGCCCTCTCACGGTTGATTGCCAGAAGCCCTCCTGCAACAATTAACATGGGCGGTAGGAGATAAAACCCTCCGCCCAGAAGACCTGACATAAATCCCCGCAGGAATTTGATAAACACCCCGTCGTTGTTAAAATATCCTAAAAGGGTAAATATCCCCAGGAATATGAACACCAGCGCCGCTATCCCGCTCTTTGAGTATTTAAGAGTTTTCTGGGCAGATGTGCCCTTACTGGAAGCAGCTCTCTTTGTTTTGCTTGTGGTATTTCTTTTCTTTTGTTGAGCCATTTAAGCACCTCAAAAACATTCAGAACACGAGGGACAAAATCAGGGAGACAATACCCGCGCCCCAGCAATAATATGCAAACTTTCCAAAAGCATTTGCAACTACAATTTTCTTTAATAACTTCAAACTGAAATACCCAACTATGCCAGCTATAACCATGCCAACAAGATAGGCGGGAACTTCAGACCAAATTATACCCTCGCTGGCAGCGTCAAAGAAAGTGACAATTGTAGAGCCCAAAATAGCGGGTATAGAGAGAAGAAATGAGAATTTTACAGCAAAATCACGCCGGAATCCTCTGGCAAGCCCAACAGTTATAGTGGTCCCTGAACGCGATAGCCCAGGTATTGTCGCAACTGCCTGAGCAATACCGACAACCAGCGCATCTGCCATGGAACTGGTTTTCTCGTTTTTCCTTCCTTCAGCCAGCTTTCCGGACACAAAAAGAAGCAGACCGGTAACTATAAGTGTAAATGAGATAAACGGAGTATTATAATAAAGCTGCTCAACATATCCGTTTACGGGCAGCACAATAAATAGCGGCAGAGTGCCCACTACCACCATAAATACACTTCGGACAGTTGGCTTCAGCCTACCGTTTTCACCTGTCTCCTCTTTCTTGCCGGAGATAAACCCGATGGTATCTACAGCCATGGCGCGTATGTCCGTCCAGTAGAAGATACACACTGCTATAAGGGTCCCGACATGCAAGAGCACGTCAAAAAACAGATGATTGCTTGGACTGTCTCCACCAAAGATATTCTGGATTATTGAGAGATGTCCCGAACTGGATATAGGCAGGAACTCAGATATCCCCTGAACTAATCCCAGGAAAGCCGCCATTAATATAGACAAGGCCAACTCCTCCAATTTTAAAACGGATTTTAATATAACTTATATACAAACCTAAGATAATAATACCACATATTTTAATCTGACGCTACTACTTTAATAAAGAGAAAAACAAAAGGGGCCGGCAATAAGCCAGCCCCTTTTAAAAATATGCTTGATTACTCGTTAATTGCGGTGACAACACCGGAACCAACAGTACGGCCACCCTCACGGATAGCGAAGCGCAGACCTGCCTCAATAGCAATTGGGGTGATCAGCTCAACGTCCATCTCAACGTTGTCGCCAGGCATGCACATCTCAACTCCCTCAGGAAGAGAGATAACACCGGTAACGTCAGTGGTACGGAAATAGAACTGAGGACGATAGTTGTTGAAGAAAGGAGTATGACGTCCGCCCTCATCCTTGCTCAGGACGTAGACCTGGCCACGGAACTTGGTATGGGGATGAATGGAGCCTGGTTTAGCAAGAACCTGGCCGCGCTCGATTTCATCTTTGCCAACGCCGCGGAGCAGGCATCCGACGTTGTCGCCAGCCTCAACGTAATCAAGAGTCTTGCGGAACATCTCCATGGAGGTGACAACAGTGGACTTCTTCTCATCGGTAAGACCAACTATCTCAACAGTCTCGCCGGCCTTCAGCTGGCCACGCTCAACTCTACCAGTAGCGACGGTGCCACGTCCGGTGATGGTGAACACGTCCTCAACAGGCATAAGGAACGGCTGATCAGCTTTACGGTCAGGAGTCTTTATGAAGGTATCGACAGCATCCATAAGCTCCCAGATGCACTCATACTCAGGTGCATGAGGATCGGGGGAGCTGGACTCAAGAACCTTAAGAGCAGAACCCTTAATGATCGGGGTATCGTCGCCTGGGAAGTCATACTTGTCAAGAAGCTCACGGACTTCCATCTCGACCAGCTCGAGAAGCTCAGGATCGTCAACCTGGTCAACCTTGTTCAGGAAGACAACTATATAAGGGACGTTAACCTGACGGGCAAGCAGCAGGTGCTCACGGGTCTGGGCCATAGGGCCATCGGAAGCAGCTATAACAAGGATAGCGCCGTCCATCTGAGCAGCACCAGTGATCATGTTCTTAATATAGTCGGCATGGCCTGGGCAGTCAACGTGGGCATAGTGGCGGCCCTTGATCTCCTCACCATTAACTCCGGTGAGGTCATCGGTCTGATACTCAACGTGTGCGGTATTAATTGTGATACCACGTGCGCGCTCCTCAGGAGCCTTATCGATAGCGTCATAAGCAGTGTACTCAGCGGCGTTGGGGTCAGCCATGCTCAGCACCTTGGTGATAGCAGCGGTAAGTGTGGTCTTACCATGGTCGATATGACCAATGGTTCCGATGTTTACATGGGGCTTAGTTCTCTCAAACTTTTGCTTGGCCATTTCGGGATATCCTCCTTAAAATATTGAAAATAATTCTTGATTATTAGAATTTCTCCATGATGAGAGTATTCTATAACATATTGGACGTTTTTGCAACTATTTTATTTGCCGGACTGTCCACGGGACTTGATTATCTCATCGCGGAGATTCTTCGGCAGCTCAACAAAGTGGCTGGGCTCCATGCTGTAGTTAGCACGGCCCTGGGTCTTGCTGCGAAGGTCTGTTGAATAACCGAACATCGCAGAAAGCGGCACATCTGCAGTAATCTGTACGCTGCCGTTTCTGATGTCAGTACCGGAAACCTGGCCTCTCCTGGAGTTAAGGTCGCCGATGATATCCCCCATATACTCTTCAGGGCCTGTTACCGTTACTTTCATAATCGGCTCCAGGATGGTGGGATCAGCCTTGGCAGAAGCCTCTTTAAAGGCCATCGAGCCGGCGATCTTAAATGCCATTTCAGAGGAGTCAACCTCATGGTATGAACCGTCATACAGAGTGACTTTCACGTCGACAACAGGGAAACCGGCCAAAACGCCAGCCTGCATAGCTCCCTGTATACCGGCATCTACAGAGGGTATATACTCCTTGGGAATAGCGCCACCGGTGATATTGTTGATAAACTCATAGCCTTTTCCGGATTCATTAGGCTCCACATGGATTTTAACGTGTCCATACTGGCCTTTACCTCCGGACTGACGGGCATACTTGGTATCTACATCAGCGGTACCTTTAATGGTTTCCTTATAGGAGACCTGTGGACGGCCTACATTGGCTTCAACTTTAAATTCACGGAGAAGCCTGTCCACTATTATCTCAAGGTGAAGTTCTCCCATACCTGCGATAATAGTCTGTCCGGTCTCTTCGTCAGTGTAGGTCTTAAATGTGGGATCCTCCTCGGCAAGCTTCTGAAGGGCAACCGCCATCTTCTCCTGGCCGGCCTTTGTCTTCGGCTCAATCGCCACGCGGATAACAGGATCCGGAAATTCCATGGATTCCAGTATAATCTGGTGATCCGGGTCACACAGAGTGTCTCCAGTAGTAGTATTTTTAAGTCCCACAGCGGCGGCAATGTCGCCTGAAAACACCTGCTCGATGTCCTCTCTGTGGTTTGCATGCATCAGAAGGATACGTCCTAAACGCTCCCTCTGCTTCTTAACAGAATTGATGACCGTAGATCCGGCTTCTGCTGTGCCGGAATACACGCGGAAGAAACTCAGACGTCCCACATACGGGTCGGTCATTATCTTAAAGGCAAGAGCTGAAAACGGGGCGTTGTCATCTGCAGGCCGCTCTTCCTCCTCGCCGGTGCTGGGGTTCACACCTTTGATAGGCGGGATATCCAGCGGCGAAGGCATGTAATCCACAATTGCGTCAAGCAGCTTCTGAACGCCTTTATTCCTGTAGGATGTGCCACATACAACAGGGACCATCTTATTGGCAATGGTGGCCTTCCTTATAGTAGCTTTTATATCCTCGGATTTTATAGGTTTGCCTTCCAGATAGTCTTCCATGATCTGGTCATTAAAGTCTGACACTGCCTCAATAAGCTTGGTGCGATACTCCTCGGCCAGCTCCCGCATATCCTCTGGGATTTCCTCTACGCGCATGTCTTTTCCAAGCTCGTCATAGTAGATGTCGGCATTCATCTCTATAAGGTCAATGATGCCGCGGAAGTCTGCTTCCTTGCCTATAGGCAGCTGGATCGGAACTGCGTTTGCCTTCAATCTGTCACGTACCATGTCCAAGACATTATAGAAGTCCGCACCCATGATGTCCATCTTGTTGACGTATATCATACGGGGGACGCTGTAATGGTCAGCCTGTCTCCACACAGTCTCAGAATGAGGCTCAACTCCGCCTTTGGCGCACATAACTGTAACAGAGCCGTCAAGAACGCGCAGTGAGCGTTCAACTTCAACTGTAAAGTCCACGTGGCCCGGTGTGTCAATTATGTTTATTCGGGTGCCCTTCCAATGGCAGGTAGTCGCGGCGGAGGTGATTGTAATGCCCCTCTCCTGTTCCTGCTCCATCCAGTCCATAGTGGCGGCTCCCTCATGAACTTCGCCAAGCTTGTGGGTACGGCCTGTATAGAATAAAATTCTCTCTGTAGTTGTAGTCTTACCGGCATCTATATGCGCCATAATACCGATATTTCTTGTTTTTTCTAGCGGATATTCTCTGGGCATAAAAAGTATCTCCTGACCTCTGGGACAGCGCAGCTTCCCAGTGCTTTAAAATTAATCACCATCTGTAGTGGGCGAAAGCCTTATTGGATTCAGCCATCTTGTGAGTATCCTCACGTCTCTTGACGGCAGCGCCGGTGTTATTGGCAGCATCCATAATCTCTCCAGCAAGACGCTCTTTCATGGTCTTTTCACTACGTGCTCTGGCAAAGTTCGTAAGCCACCGGAGTCCCAGTGTCTGACGTCTTGCCGGCCTTACCTCTATAGGCACCTGGTAGGTAGCGCCGCCGACACGGCGTGCTTTAACCTCGAGGCTGGGCATTATATTCTCAAGTGCCTGCTGGAAAACTTCCAAAGGCTCTTTCTGGGTCTTGTCTTTGATTATGTCAAAGGCCCCATAGACGACTTTCTGGGCAACGCCCTTTTTGCCGTCCAGCATTATGCTATTGGTAAGCTTTGTCACCAGAACAGAGTGATACACCGGATCCGGCAGTATTTCTCTCTTGGGAACATTGCCTCTTCTGGACACTGTGCTTCCCTCCTTCATTATAAAATGATTTCACAGGTACTCGAAACGCTCTGCGTTCCGCCGCGCCCTGAGGTCATATTTCCCGGCGTCACGCCGAATATATATAATATAACAACAGGGCAATGCTTGTTGGTTTCTAACTTATTTCTTTCCTGCTTTTGGTCTCTTTGCTCCGTACTTGGAACGTCCCTGACGGCGGCCATCGACGCCCTGAGTATCCAATGTACCACGGCTAATGTGGTAACGGACACCAGGCAGGTCCTTAACACGCCCGCCACGGATCATAACGACAGAGTGCTCCTGCAGGTTATGGCCCACACCGGGGATATAAGCCGTTACCTCATAGCCGTTAGTTAAACGGACACGGGCAATCTTACGAAGAGCTGAGTTAGGCTTCTTAGGTGTAGAAGTCCTTACCGCAGTGCAAACGCCCCTCTTCTGAGGTGATGAAAGGTTTGTCTCACGGTTCTTCAGCGTGTTAAGTCCCCTCTGCAGGGCCGGTGACGTGGACTTGTAGGTGACAGTCTGTCTGCCCTTCCTGACAAGCTGGTTTATCGTCGGCATTTTCTTCCTCCTTTCCAGAATATCTCTTTTATTTTAATGGGAAAATTAAATTCCCGTTAAAACCATGTTATCACTGCGGATTTTTGGGCGCAAAAGCCCCATAACTCCACGCAGAGAAAGATTTTATCACATCCAGCAGTCCTAGTCAATACTTTTCTTTTTCTGAATGATAATATTATTGCCGCAAGCAAATTTTCAATTTCAAGAAAGGATACCGCACTGCGGTATCCTTTCTTTCAATGCAGAAAAATGTCAAATCGCGTTGCTTGCATTTAAGAGCGCCGACAGATCAACTTCCGGCTCGGTTTCAACAACACCGCTCTCGTCTTTGTCAGGATTATACGCTTCCCTGTACATAGAGAGACCTGACCCTGCAGGAATAAGCTTTCCTATTATGACGTTCTCCTTCAGGCCAATCAGATGGTCCACCTTTCCTTTTGTAGCGGCCTCTGTCAGAACCTTTGTAGTCTCCTGGAAAGAGGCTGCGGACAGGAACGACTCCGTAGCAAGAGACGCCTTGGTAATACCCATAAGCAGATGCGTATACTCTGGGTACTTAAGCTCGCTTTCCCCAGCTGCCTTCCTGGCATCCAGCTTCTCAATCTCGTCCCGCACCTCCAGTATATCAGCGGTGGAGCCGGACAGGAGGTTTGTATCTCCGGCGTCATCAATACGCACCTTGCGCATCATCTGACGCACTATAACCTCAATGTGCTTGTCGCTTATGTCAACGCCTTGCTGCCTGTAAACTTTTTGTACTTCATTTATAAGGTAATCCTGCGTAGCGTCTCGGCCCAGTATGCGCATGATGTCGTGTGGGTTCAGGGCGCCGTTGGTGAGGATGTGTCCCTTCTCAATATTATCTCCGTCTTTCACCCTAATGCCGGCATTATGGGCAACAGAATAGACCTTCACTTCACCGTCATCAGGATTCGTAACTGTTATGGCCACAAGCGCACCCTTATGGGTATCCTCCAGCGATACACGTCCGGAGATCTCTGACATAACAGCCATCTTCTTCGGTTTCCTGGCCTCAAACAACTCCTCAACACGTGGAAGACCTTGCGTAATTTCAACGCCGTGCTCACCTCCGGCGACACCGCCGGTGTGGAAGGTACGCATCGTCAGCTGCGTGCCAGGCTCACCGATTGACTGGGCCGCTATAACGCCGACAGCTTCACCGGCATTTACAGTCTCGCCAGTAGCAAGGTTCAGGCCATAACATTTTGCGCACACGCCGCTCTTGGCCTCGCAGGTAAGGACGCTGCGGACCTTCACCCTGTCAATTCCATGGGCAGTCAGCACGTCAGCGGAATCGTACGTGAGCATCTGGTCCCTGGTGAACAGCACCTCGCCAGTCGCCGGATCGACTATATCTTCCGCCGGATAGCGTCCATGTATGGAATCTGCAAAGGACTGTATCACCTGTCCCTTGTCGGTCTTTTCACTGGCCCATATTCCATCGTGGGTGCCGCAGTCATGCTCCCTGATAATAACATCCTGGGAAACGTCCACCATTCTGCGCGTAAGATATCCTGAGTCCGCAGTACGAAGAGCCGTATCGGCGAGTCCCTTACGGGCGCCGCGGCTGGAGATGAAGTACTCAAGGACCGTAAGGCCCTCACGGAAGTTGGCCTTTATCGGTATCTCAATGGTCTTACCTGCCGTATTCGCCATAAGGCCGCGCATTCCGGCAAGCTGCCGTATCTGCGCCATGGATCCACGGGCTCCGGAGTTTGCCATCATATATATTGGGTTGAACTCGTCGAGAGTATTTTGAAGAGCCTCTGTAACTTCTTTTGTCGTGTTCTCCCACTCGGCAACAACAAGCCTGTATCTCTCATCATCGGTTATCAGGCCGCGCTTGAACATCCTCTCAATGTCAACGACCTTCTTCTCTGTGGCGGAGATAAGCGCCTGCTTGGCGTCAGGGACAGTCATATCAGATATGGATATGGTAATTGCGCCTTTGGTTGAGTATTTAAATCCCTGGGCCTTGATCGCATCCAGCACTTCTACGGAGATCTCAAAGCCGTGCTTTTCAATGCATCTGTCTATTATCTTGCCCAGTTCTTTCTTACCCACAAGGAAGGATATCTCCATATCCAGCTCATGCTCGGGATCTGAGCGGTCAACAAATCCCAAATCCTGTGGAATTGGATTATTGAAAATAATCCGGCCAACTGTTGTCTCAATAATACCGGTGTGCATTTCACCGTTTATTTCTCTGCTGACACGGACCTTAATGGGCGAGTGCATGCCCACATCCCCGCTCTGGTAGGCCATAATTGCCTCATCTGTAGAGATAAACGCCTTTCCGGCCCCCTGTTCCTCACGTATAAGCGTGAGATAATAGGATCCGAGTATCATATCCTGAGTAGGTACTGTTACAGGGCGTCCATCCCTGGGGTGAAGCAGGTTGTGCGCTGAGAGCATCAGTATCCTGGCCTCCGCCTGGGCCTCAGATGAGAGCGGCACATGGATTGCCATCTGGTCGCCGTCAAAGTCGGCGTTGTACGCCGTGCAAACCAGCGGGTGGAGCCTAAGGGCTCTTCCTTCTACAAGAATAGGCTCAAAAGCCTGTATTCCCAAACGGTGCAGCGTGGGGGCGCGGTTTAGAAGCACAGGATGCTCCTTAATCACCACTTCCAGTGCATCCCACACCTCTGTGCGGCCTTTATCCACCATTTTTTTGGCAGATTTGATGTTATTAGCTACTCCATCCTCCACAAGTTTTTTCATAACAAACGGGCGGAACAGCTCAATTGCCATTTCCTTAGGTACGCCGCACTGATAGAGTTTCAGATCAGGGCCAACAACTATAACTGAGCGGCCCGAGTAGTCCACTCGTTTTCCCAGAAGGTTCTGGCGGAACCGTCCCTGTTTTCCCTTGAGCATGTCGGAGAGGGACTTCAGGACCCTGGAGTTAGCTCCAGTTACGGCTCTGCCCCTTCTGCCATTGTCCATAAGGGCGTCAACAGCCTCCTGAAGCATTCTCTTTTCATTGCGTACAATTATATCAGGGGCTTTAAGCTCTATAAGCCTCTTCAGACGGTTATTCCTGTTTATGACCCTTCTGTAAAGGTCGTTAAGATCTGAAGTGGCAAAGCGTCCGCCGTCCAGCTGTACCATAGGACGGATCTCCGGAGGTATAACAGGCAGCACATCGATTATCATCCACTCAGGTTTATTCCCTGATTTAAGGAACGACTCCACAACCTCCAGCCGTTTTACCAACTTGGCCTTCTTCTGCCCCGTGGCGTTTTTGAGCTCCTGCCGGAGCTGGGCAGAAAGCTGGGCGCAGTCAATTTGGCTCAAAAGCTCCTTTATCGCTTCAGCGCCCATGCCGGCCTTAAAATCATCCTCGTATTTTTCCCGCATATCTCTGTATTCTTTCTCAGAGAGCAGCTGGTTTTTCTGAAGCGGCGTGTCGCCTGGATCTGTAACAATGTACGCCGCAAAGTAAAGCACTTTTTCAAGGATCCTGGGAGTAAGGTCCAGCATAAGGCCCATTCTCGAGGGGATTCCCTTGAAATACCAGATGTGGCTCACGGGAGCCGCAAGCTCGATATGCCCCATGCGCTCACGGCGCACCTTGCTGCGGGTGACTTCGACACCGCAGCGGTCGCATATTTTTCCCTTATAACGGATTTTCTTATATTTTCCGCAGTGGCATTCCCAGTCTTTCGTCGGCCCGAATATTCGCTCGCAGAAGAGGCCGTCCCTCTCTGGTTTAAGAGTACGGTAGTTGATGGTCTCAGGCTTTTTTACCTCGCCGTGGGACCACTGGCGTATCATTTCCGGAGAAGCGATTCCAATTTTAATGGCTTCAAATGGTGCATAGCTCATTATTACTCGTCCTCCTCATTAAAAACATATTCCGGCTCTGAATCGTCATCCGACATCAAGCCAAAATCATCCGAATCGTCCGCGTCGTCGTCTCCGTCGTCGTCTGGTATATCCACATCTTCGATGGCATATCCCGCCGACTCTATCTCTTCATCATTGGAGGCATAACGCTCATTCTCCACGTCACGAAAACCGTGGACGTAGTCGTCATCATCGTCATCCTTCAGCTCTATCTCATTGCCGTCCTTATCAAGCACCCGTATATCAAGGCACAGGGCCTGCAGTTCCTTGACAAGCACCTTAAACGACTCCGGTACTCCAGGCTGCGGTATATTATGGCCCTTGACAATGGCCTCGTATGTGCGGACACGTCCTGTCACGTCGTCGGATTTCACAGTCAGTATCTCCTGAAGCGTATAGGCAGCTCCGTACGCCTCCAGAGCCCAGACCTCCATCTCTCCGAACCTCTGGCCGCCAAACTGCGCTTTTCCGCCCAGAGGCTGCTGTGTAACCAGTGAGTATGGTCCCGTGGATCTGGCGTGGATCTTGTCATCAACCAGGTGGTGTAGCTTAAGGAAGTAAACATATCCGACAGTCACAGGATTGTCAAAAGGTTCACCTGTACGTCCGTCATAGAGGACGCTCTTTCCGTCTGTCCTCAGTCCGGCCTCACCCAAGAGCTCGCGTATCTCCTTTTCGTTTGCGCCATTGAATATCGGTGTGGCCACCTTCCAGCCCAGGGCCTGAGCGGCATATCCAAGGTGAACTTCAAGCACCTGCCCGATATTCATTCGTGAGGGCACGCCCAGTGGGTTAAGAACTATATCCAGCGGCGTTCCGTCCGGCATATACGGCATATCTTCTTTGGGCAGTATGCGCGACACAACGCCCTTGTTTCCGTGGCGTCCGGCCATCTTGTCGCCTACAGATATCTTCCTCTTCTGAGCGATATATACCCGCACCACCTCGTTCACCGATGGGTTCAATTCATCGCCGTTTTCCCTGGTGAACACCTTTACGTCGACTACTATGCCGCTCTCCCCGTGGGGCACCTTCAAAGAAGTATCGCGCACTTCTCTGGCTTTCTCGCCGAATATGGCCCTAAGGAGCCTCTCTTCAGCCGTCAGGTCAGTCTCTCCCTTGGGAGTAACTTTACCGACAAGTATATCGCCCGCATGCACCTCGGCGCCTATGGAGATTATTCCACGCTCATCCAGATATTTAAGAGAGTCCTCACCCACGCCGGGTATATCCCTCGTTATCTCCTCTGGACCCAGTTTTGTATCTCTGGCGTCAATCTCGTGCTCTTCTATATGGATGGATGTAAACACATCCTCCATGGCCAGACGCTCATTAAGCAATATGGCGTCCTCGTAGTTATATCCTTCCCAGGTCATAAAGCCCACT